>DFKQ01000115.1 GCA_002373875.1 Lachnospiraceae bacterium UBA3641 | reverse complement strand
CATGTTGGCCTGGATCTTGAATACGAAGGCGGAAAATTCACGCTCGGTCGGATTGATGATACCTGTATCTGCCTTCCTGGCAAGAGGTGTTGTCGTCATCTCGAGGAAATACTTAAGGAACATTTCCACGCCGAAGTTGGTAAGGGCCGATCCGAAAAATACCGGTGACAGCTTACCCGACCGGACCTTCTCAAGATCGAACTCGGCTGCCGCGCCGTCGATAAGCTCTATCTCTTCAAGCAGGGTGTCACAGGCTTCATCGCCTATGAATTCGCGAAGCTTATCCTCTTCATCAAGGGGAAGGACATCCGTATGGCCTTCCTTAGTTCCCTTCTGGGTATCGGAGAAGGTCATTACGGCCCTCTTATTCCTGTCATATACCCCCTTAAAACGCTTACCCGAACCGATGGGCCAATTGACCGGGCATGTGGCCATCCCCAGTTCCTTCTCTATCTCATCAAGAAGGTCGAAGGTATCATTGGCATCGCGGTCCATCTTGTTTATGAAGGTGAAGATAGGGATACCCCTCATGGCGCACACCTTAAAGAGCTTCCTTGTCTGGGCTTCCACACCCTTGCTTGCATCGATGACCATAACTGCGGAATCGGCAGCCATCAGGGTCCTGTAGGTATCCTCCGAAAAGTCCTGGTGGCCCGGTGTATCAAGGATATTTATACAGAAGCCGTCGTATTCAAACTGAAGAACGGATGAGGTTACGGAAATACCCCTCTCCTTCTCTATCTCCATCCAGTCAGACACCGCGTGCCTGGCCGTTGCCTTACCCTTGACGGAACCTGCAAGATTTATGGCTCCTCCGTATAAGAGTAACTTCTCCGTAAGTGTTGTCTTACCCGCATCCGGGTGTGATATTATCGCGAACGTGCGTCGCTTGTTTATCTCTTTTTCGTACATGTTTGTTTCCTGACTTTTCTTTATTATTGATTATTGAATATCTATAGATGCGACATTGACAGTCTGGTACGCATAATTTATAATCTAATTATAAAGGTGTTGCCGATAGACGGCTGCCCATTATCAGTTAATTGTTGAAAAATAACCGCCAATGGCTCTGGCGGTTATTTTTTTGTCCTGCTACTACGCCCTATCGCATAGCCAAGACTGAATATTGTACAGCATAAGCTGATTATGGCTATTAATTCTGATAAGGTCCAAAGTTCGGACAACCGCCTACCGTGTATGGCAACACCATACACATTATATATCGAACATACTTTCGTGTCAATCGATAAATATATAATCTTTGGCTAAGGAAAATCAGCACATCGGCTTACCAGTCAAATTCCCCTCAATCCCCAGATGTTTCATTACAGTGGCCGCGATATCCGCATATGTGTCATGTGTGCCGAGATTACCCGGTGCAACGTTCCTTCCGTACATGAGGAAGGGAACGCATTCACGGGTATGATCCGTTGTCCTTATATAAGCCGGATCACAGCCATGGTCAGCCGTTATCATAAGGACATCATCATCCCTCATCTTAGCGAATATCCCGGGAAGCTTATCATCGAAATAAGCAACCGCCTGCGCATATCCGTCGATATCCCTCCTGTGTCCGTAGAGCATATCATAATCCACCAGGTTGACGAACATAAGGCCGTCCCAGTCCTTATCCATGTATTCCATCGTTTTCTCTATACCGTCGGGATTGCCTGTCGTGTAGGTATGCTCCGTAATCCCGACACCTGCGAAGATATCGAATATCTTACCGATGGCGATTACATCCTTGCCCGCTTCCTTTATATGATCAAGCATTGTCTTATCGGGCGGCAGAAGTGAAAAATCATGCCTGTTGCTTGTCCTTGTATAGTTACCGCTCGTACCGATAAAGGGACGGGCTATGACTCTTCCTACACCGTATTTACCCTTAAGGCCCCTGCGGCAGGTCCTGCATATCTCATACAGCTCTTCAAGAGGTACCACATCCTCATGAGCCGCTATCTGGAATACCGAATCGGCCGATGTGTATATGATAAGGTCACCCGTCTTCACATGTTCATCGCCGTAGTCGTTTATGACCTTGGTCCCGGAATAGGGCTTGTTGCACAGGACACCCCGTCCGGTATTCTTCTTAACCTCATCAAGCACTTCCTGCGGGAATCCATCAGGGAACGTGGGCAGCGGCTTATTTGATATAATACCGGCTATCTCCCAGTGGCCTATTGTCGTATCCTTGCCGGCCGAGGCCTCCCTTATCCTGGCATAGGCCCCGATGGGCTTATCGCATCCATCATCATAATCGATCCCGTCTATGTTGAATATGCCAAGCTTCCGCAGATTATCAGCCCTGAACTTACTGCTTCCGTAACAGGACTTCATCGTATCCGTTCCTGCATCACCGAACTTATCCGCATCCTTTGCCTTACCTATCCCGAAGCTGTCCATTACAATAAGAATCACCCGTTTTGCCATGTTATCCTCCATACTATGATACTGATGCCATTCTTATACCGGCACTTCGTTACCGGAGTGTTATGAATGACAATCTATGATACCACATGAACGTCTTTTTTTCTATATATTTTCTCACTATCCTGTTTACCGTCTCTTATTTTAAAGAATTTGTAACCATCCCGAACAGCACATATATTTTTACTTAAACCATGCCTGGATCATACCGGTTCCTTCACATACAAGATGATCCATTGTAATTATCTGACTATTTAAATATTTGTGTACAAATAACACACATGAGTATTATATTTACAGACTTATCCACATCAGGGATGTTTTCAAAATTGAAACATTTGTTTAGGTCGTTATCCACACTTTAAACACAGGCTAAAATGCCTTATTTTAAAGGAAATCTTCGATTGATTTACATAATTATATACAACATTAATACATGTTTTAATGTTTTTGTTGGTTGTTGATAAGTCTGTGAATATCGGTTTTACGCGACTTTCGTTTGTCAAGTACTTTTTTTTGGATTTGTATAAAATGGGTGTTATTTTATAAGAAATTGTCAGAAAATATCAAATGACTCGGGACAGCGCCGGGGAAACAAAAAATGCCCTACAAGCTTGCTTGTTAAGGGCATTTTTTGTTTAAATAATTTCGTTTACTATAATAAATTGATTACTTGGCGTCCTTGATAGAGAAGCTTATCCTTCCCATCTTATCCTTGCCGAGGCACTTACACTTAACAACATCGCCGAGAGTAAGCACATCCTCAACCCGGTTGATCCTCTCCTTGGCGATCTTACTGATATGAACCATACCTTCCTTGCCGGGAGCGAATTCAATGAAGGCTCCGAACTCCTTGATGCTTACAACCTTACCGGTATACATCTTGCCTTCCTCAAACTCGGAAACGATCATGTTGATATATTCGATAGCCTTATTCATACCGGCTTCTTCCGTTCCGCATACGGATACGGCACCGTCATCGGTTATATCGATCTTAACACCGCACTCATCGATGATAGCGTTGATGGTCTTACCTCTCTGACCGACAACATCACCGATCTTCTCGGGATCGATCTTGATCTGTACGATCTTGGGAGCGTACTCGTTAACCGTCTTCCTGGGCTCTGCGATAACTGGCTTCATGCAGTTGTCCATAATGAAGAGCCTTGCCTCGCGGCAGCGTGCGATAGCACCCTCAACGATAGGCCTTGTAAGACCGTGGATCTTGATATCCATCTGAATAGCCGTAATACCCTCTGTGGTACCTGTAACCTTGAAGTCCATATCTCCGAAGAAGTCCTCAAGCCCCTGAATATCCGTAAGCAGTACAAAATCATCATCGGTATCGCCCGTAACAAGACCGCAGCTTATACCCGCAACCATCTTCTTGATGGGAACACCTGCTGCCATAAGTGACATACATGAGGCACAGGTCGAAGCCATTGATGTTGAACCGTTTGATTCAAATGTCTCGGATACGCAGCGGATAGCATAAGGGAATTCCTCTTCCGAAGGAAGTACGGGAATAAGTGCCCTCTCAGCCAGTGCTCCGTGGCCGATCTCACGACGTCCGGGACCCCTTGAAGGCTTGGTCTCGCCTACAGAGTAGCTGGGGAAATTATAATGATGCATGTAGCGCTTGTTCACTTCATTAGAGTCAAGACCGTCGATCTTCTGCATATCCGAAAGAGGAGCAAGTGTACATATATCGCAGATCTGTGTCTGTCCGCGGGTAAACATTGCGGAACCGTGAACACGGGGTATAAGGTCAACCTCAGCCGCGAGAGGACGGATCTGAGTGATCTCACGTCCGTCGGGACGCTTGTGATCCTTAAGGATCATCTTACGAACAGTCTTCTTCTCGTACTGGTATATTGCCTCACCGAGTATGGCAAGCCAGTCCTCCTTCTCGGCGAAAGCTTCCTCAAGGCGCTCGGTTATCTTGCGGATATTCTCCTCACGAACCTGCTTCTCATCCGTGAATACAGCTCCCTCCATCTCCTCGGGTGTTACGATCTTCTTCATCTCGTCAAACATCTCCTCGGGGATGGCACATGACTCGTACTCATGCTTGGGCTTACCAACCTCGGCTACCATCTTGTTGATGAACTCGATGATCTTCTGGTTCTCTTCATGAGCCATGTAGATGGCCTCGATCATCTTGGCTTCGGGGATCTCATTGGCGCCCGCCTCGATCATTATTACCTTCTCGGCCGTTGAAGCTACAGTAAGGTTAAGGTCACCGCTCTTCCACTGCTCCTGGCTGGGATTTATGATGAACTGTCCGTCTATCATACCAACCTGGGTCGTAGCGCAGGGTCCGCAGAAGGGTATATCCGAAATTGAAGTTGCTATAGCTGAACCGAGCATTGCAACAAGCTCGGGACGGCACTCGGGATCAACCGAAAGAACAAGGTTGTTAAGAGTACAGTCATTTCTGTAATCCTTGGGGAAAAGAGGACGCATGGGGCGGTCAATGACACGGGCTGTAAGGATCGCGTTCTCACTTGCCTTGCCCTCCCTCTTGTTGAATCCTCCCGGGATCTTACCTACTGAATACATCTTCTCCTCAAATTCAACCGAAAGAGGGAAGAAATCAATTCCTTCACGGGGCTTCTCCGATGCCGTTGCCGTTGACAGTACGGTCGTGTCACCGTAATGCATAAGGGCTGCACCGTTGGCCTGCTTGGCAACACGTCCCACATCAACAGTAAGGGTACGTCCGCCGATCTCGATAGAGTAACTCTTGTACATATTTTTCTCCTTCCATAAATGAATAAATATTTCAAGACGGAAGGTTTATTCCGAAACTACTGAACTGCTCACGAATTCCTCTGCAGCAGCAGGTATAAATCCTACCGGATTATTGATGCCTCAAATTTCGTCATAAGAGGATACCGCTTGCGGTGCCTTCCTTATGACTTCGCCCGGCGGCCTAACATACTCCAAAGAGGGCATGAGCGCTTCAGTGGTCTCGGTATGCTTCCGTCTTAAGCTCTTATGATAACAAACAAACGCAGCTGCACGTTTCCATGCCTTACTGCGTTTGTTTATTAAAGCCTGTGAAAACTATCTTCTCAAGCCAAGCTGTTCGATAAGTGTACGATAACGGTTAATGTCCTTCTTCTTAAGGTAAGCAAGAAGACCGCGCCTGCGACCGATCATCTTGTACATACCGCGTGCCGAATGATGGTCACCGGGATTAGCCTTAAGGTGCTCGGTAAGCTCCTTGATCCTCTCGGTAAGAACAGCTACCTGAACCTCCGGCGAACCGGTGTCGCCTTCCTTAACCGCATACTTCTGGATGATCTCTGTTTTCTTCTCTTTTGTTATCATATCTTCCTCCTTGGTAAATACGCGTCACGGACATTTCTTACCTTATCCGCAACTATCAGCCTAATGCTAAGCATGGGTCGGAATTCCCATACCTGGCACAGGTCACACAACATCTGCTATTTTAACACAAAGCCATAGCCTTGTAAAGTATTCTTTTCCTTGCCGGTCATTGTCGGTCCTTTGTCAGTCCATGATGAAGTGGGTCCATACCCGCTCCTCTTCTTCGGGAAGGCCGTATTCCCTCTTGCCCAGCTCGATACTCTTCATAAGGAAGGTCATATTACGGGCAAGTACCCGGATCGTCCTGAGTCCTTCAAGGTCCTTCTCGGCTTCTCCCTTTTCACGCCCGTGAACACTGTTCCAGTACTGACTTGAGGCAACAGGCATACCGCTTATCGTGAAATACTTGTTAAGCTCATCGAAGGTTGCAGAGCACCCTCCCCTTCTTGCCACCACTATGCTTGCTCCGACCTTCATCGTTTTGTCAAAGCCCGTACTGTAGAAGAGCCTGTCAAGACATGCTATAAGGGTCGCATTGGCCGAGGCGTAATATACCGGTGATGCGACAATAAGGCCGTCCGCCTCCTCGAACTTGGGAGCAAGCTCATTAACGGCATCATCGAAAACGCACCTGCCGTTACTGCTGCAGCTGTTGCAGGCAATGCATCCGCGTATATCCATATTACCTACGCGGACAACCTCCGTTTCCACCCCTTCCTGTTCAAATATGCGGACAAGTTCATCCACGGCAATACTTGTATTTCCGTCTACCCTGGGACTTCCGTTTAAAATAAGTACCTTCATATAATAACCTCCTTATCCTGTTTATCAGGCCTGAACCATACGCTTGTCGGCTACGGATACCTTCTTGGCATTGTCGGGATCGTTATCAAGAACTGAAAAAGCTATGTTGGTTGCATGGTCCGCAACCCTTTCAAGACCCGATATCACATCGGAAAAGATCATACCCGCTTCGGGAGTGCATTCATTCCTGGTCATGCGCTCGATATGCTTGCGCTGAAGCTCACGCTCCTTCTCATCAACCGCATCCTCAAGGGAGAGTATATCACGCAGATGATCGTCGGCACCTGTTGAAAACATCTCTATCGCAAACCGGATAAGGGTGTTTACCATATCGATCATCTCACCCAGTTCCTTCATGGCTTCCTTGGAGAAGTCCACACCCTTCTCAATCCTCATCTTAGCCGAATCAGCCACGTTCTCGGCATGATCCCCGATGCGTTCTATATCATTGACTACATGGAAAAGTCCGCCGATATTCTTGGCATCATCGACAGGAAGATTGGTCTGGCTTATCTTAACAAGGTAATTGGTTATCTCATGGTTAAGGAAGTTGATGTTCTCCTCAACCTCATATACTTCATTTATATCCTCTTCATCCAGAGTCACAAGAGCGTTCATGGCACGGTTAAGGTTCTCGCTAGCAAGCAGCGCCATTCGTTCAAGCTCCTTAGTGGCCTCAAACACAGCTGTGGCGGGTGAAAAGATGTTCTTACCGCCGATGTATTCAAGCTGCAGCTTGGCCCTGTAGCCGATCTCCTTATCATCACCGGGAACTAAAAGATAAGTTGCCTTGACTATAAGTCCCGCGAAGGGATAGAGGATCGCAACCTGAAAGAGCTTAAAGATCGAATGGGCATTGGCGACCTGACGGCCGAGATTGTTGCCGGACATCCTGGTCAGCAGATTTACTACCCACTCCATGCCGATCTTCAATATTATATACATTATTATGGTACCGATCACGTTAAAGAGCAGATGGATAAGTGCTGCCCTTTTGGCATTCTTCTTACCTGACAGGGATGCGATCATGGCCGTTGCGCAGGCACCTATATTGCATCCCAGTATGATGAAGAGACATATCCTTATATCAAGCAGTCCCTGATTGGCCATAACCAGAATTATGCTGACAGTAACGGATGAACTCTGGATTATGGAGGTCACCACGGTTCCTATAAGGATCGCAAACAAAGGACTTGTAAGAGACCCAAAAAAAGCCGGAACAGCCGGGAAATCCTTAACGGTTCCCATTGCCTCCGACATTATCGCAAGTCCCATGAACAGAACACCGAAGCCGGTAAGGATCTCACCGACCTTCTGTATCATGGATTTCTTAATAAAGCAGAACATTATCACGCCCAGAAAAACGAACGCGGGGGCGTATTCCGAAAGGTTGAAGGAAACGAGCTGGGCAGTTACCGTGGTACCTATGTTGGCACCGAATATCACGCCGACAGCCTGTGTGAGGGTCATGATGCCTGAGTTAACGAAGGTAACGACCATCATGGTACATGCACTTGATGACTGGATAATACCGGTAAAGATGATACCAACGATCATTCCCGTAAAACGGTTTTTGGTAAAGAATTCAAGGATGTTTCGAAGCTTGGCTCCTGCCGCCTTCTCAATACCCGAATTCATAAGACTCATACCGAACAAAAACAGCCCAAGACCACCTGCCAGGGTTATAAGCGTCGTCGCTATCATATCAACTCTCCAATCAGATTTCCACCAAATATAATTTTAGAATATGATTTTTCAAGTTACAAGACCTTTGGTCATTTTTGTCAAAATCAAACAAGCACATCGGTTAAAACCGGTGATTTTTGTGCCATATTTTCCCTTCCTTAACGTCCTTTTGAAGCTGCTCCCTAAGGGCATCAAGTGACGGGAACTTCATCTCGGGCCGGAGGAAATCAAGAATGCTTACCGTAACCTCCTTGCCGTATATATCCCTGTCAAAGTCATACAGGTGACTCTCTATTATTATCCTGTTACTGTTCTCTCCTTCAACGGTGGGCTTGATCCCGATGTTTGTGATGGCCCTGTGCTTCACTCCGTCCACATTAACGATCGAAAGGTAAACACCGTTCGGAACAATGAGCTTGCTCTCCTTGGGAACGAGATTTATGGTTGGTATCGAAAGCTTGCGTCCGATCGCATTGCCGTGAATCACCTCTCCGTAGAAGAAATAAGGCCGTATCATCAGTTCGTTGGCCCTTGTGAGCTCGCCCTGCTCGATATACCTGCGAATCTTCGATGAGCTTATCTTCTCCCCGTTCGCCGTAAGATAATCGACCACCTCAACCTCATAGCCGTAGTTGTGGGCGTAGCGTTTAAGCATGTCGGGACTTCCTGTACCCCTGTGACCGAAACGGCAGTCGCTGCCCATTACAATGGCCTTCATGTTGAGTGACTCTACCAGATAGTCATCTATGAATTCCTCGGCGCTTATGGAGGCTGTCTTCTCATTGAAGGGGAACTCGATCAGGTAATCAATGCCAAGTGACTTGAATATCCTCCTCTTCTCGGCACGGGTAGTCAATACCTTGCTCTTCCCTCCCTTGATCACGGCCGATACCGGCATATCGAAGGTGAATACCACAAGCTTAAGGCCCTGCCCCCTGTATTCAAGCATTCTGTTGAAGATTGCTTCATGACCCTTGTGCATGCCGTCGAACTTGCCGATGGTCACCACCGTGGGTTCATCTATATGAAAGTTTATCGTGTCCTGGATTATCTGCATTTTCCCACCTACATTTTGTTCTCTTTACTTCTCTTTACTTCTTTTTACTTCTTTTTTACCTACTAAATTCGTTTTTTACTTTTTTAGTAGGCATTTATGGAATAAACATCTTATATGGTCTGAAAATATCTCGCTTGGGATCATAATCGTAAACCCCATAGAAAATCCCCTTAGAATCATAAAGCCTGAATCGGGATTGGAAGAGAGGGGGGCGGCTCTTCTGTCTTCTTAAGGTATTTCCGTTATGAAGGAGCTTGTCTTCTTCGGGCGATACCTGTATTGCCTCACAGTCCGCAAACATATCCTCAACGGATATAAGGCGGGATTCAAGGGTGCCCTCATCTGCCCACTCCTGTATGACCGAAAGCTTAAACGCATCTTCCAGGCCAAACTGCCCCGATCTTGTACGGAGAAGTGATTCCATACAGGCACCGCAGCCAAGGGCCTGTCCCATATCATGGCAGAGGGTCCTTATATATGTCCCCTTGGAGCATGATATCCTCATACGCACTCTCGGCATGTCGATGGAAATAATCCCTATCGAATGTATGGTTACCGGACGGGGCTTGCGCTCTACGGTCTTACCCTGACGGGCCAGCTCATACAGCTTCTTGCCGTCGACCTTTATGGCCGAGTACATGGGCGGCACCTGTTCGATGTCCCCCGTAAATCTGTCCACACATGAAACGACATCAGCCTCACTAAGGTTGACGTCCGTTTCCTTTAATACGATGCCTGAGATATCTTGAGTATCGGTCGTGATACCAAGTCTCATCACCGTCTCATATTCCTTTGTCTTATCGGTAAGCATGTCGCACAGGGCGGTGGCATTGCCTATGCATACAGGCAGGACCCCTTCGGCATCGGGATCAAGCGTTCCCGTATGGCCGATCTTTCTTACATGCGTTATGCCCCGGAGCTTAGCTACCACGTTGAAGGATGTGAAGCCCTGCTCCTTATATATGTTTATGATTCCGTGCATACTGTTCCCCTCATCTGTCACCTTCGGTGACACCTTCCCCCAAATGGGGAAGACAAGGTCCCGTGTAATGATGACTTATTCAGCCTCATTCAACTGCTCTTCTATGTGAAGGGACAGGTTATTTATGACATCATAGAAGGTTCCGTTCATGTTGCATCCGGCAGCCCTTACATGGCCGCCTCCGCCGAAATAGGATGCAACCTTGGAAACATCGACCACTCCGTTGCTCCGCATGCTTACCTTATACTCAAGGGTTCCCAGCTCATACATGAATATGGCAACTTCCACTCCCTTGGTAACCTGAAGCTGGTTGACTATACCTTCAAGATCCTTGCCGTCAACACCGTAAAAATCCATGGCCCTCTTGTCCATGCTCGATGCAATGCACCTGCCGTCCATAAAGAGTATGGATTCAAGCAGTGAACGTCCCAATACCTGATTCTGCACGTAAGTCTTCTGAAGGAAGGTCTCATCCGTTATCCTGGACCCGTCAAAATCATACTTCACAAGCTTCGAGAGTGCGATAAAGGTATCCGCGCCCGTGCAAGAAAAACGGAAGATCCCAGTATCATGCGCGATACCCGTGTAAAGGGCCTTCGCAACATCCACATCCATGTATTCATCCTTAAACATACGGGTCAGTATCTCGCAGGTTGATGAGGCATCCGGCTCAAGATGACACACATCACCAAAGCCCTTGTTGCTCACATGGTGGTCGATGCAGATCGACTTCTTTGCGCCAAGGAACAGCTTCCCTGCCTTATCTATCCTCCGAATATCTCCGGCATCCAATGATATAAAAACATCGAACTGACCGGGATATGCAAAGGAGGTATCGATCTTATCGTAGCCCTTCATAAACTTGAAATAATCGGGCGGTGTCTCAAGAAAAACCTTGATCTTCGCATCCTTATAAACATTGGACAGATATGCGTACATGCCAAGGACAGAACCCACACAGTCTCCGTCAGGACGCACATGACCGGTTATACCTATTGTTTTCGCATTTCCTATTTCCTTAAGTAAGTTCTCTATCATATTCTCTCCTGCCCGGCTGCTCCCGGGCTGTCCGTGATCCTTACCTTTGTCTCGGCTGTCGCAGATTTCTTCGATAATTACTTAAACACCAGCTGTCTTCTTACTGTCAATTATACTTACTTATAATAAACGAAATAAATAATTTCGTTTATTATAATAAATTGAAACACAGGCGGCTTTCGAAAGATGACAATTGTAAGTCTCTCTGCTCTCTATGCTTCATCATCTGAAGATACCGCAACCTCATCCAGCAGCTTATTCATCTTCATTCCGTATTCAATGGATGTATCCGCTATGAAGCGAAGCTCCGGTGTGTTTCTTAAGTTAAGGTTAGAAGCAAGCTGTCTGCGAAGAAAGCCTTCGGCATTCTTAAGCCCCCTGATCGTTTCCGCAAGCGCTCCCTCATCACCGAGGGTTGACACCCACACCTTACAGGTCTTAAGATCGGGAGCCACCTCAACGTCCGTGACGCAGGTCATCGGGCCTACCCTGGGATCCTTTATTTCGGACCGTATAAGGTTGGCCAGCTCCTTCTGTACCTCTGCATTTATTCTTGTGTTTTTTATACTGTTCTTCTTCATAATGTAATACCCCCTCAAAACCGGTCGGCGGCCGGTCCATGTCATAAGGCATCCCCCGCAAGCGGTCCGCCCTTATGACGAATCTTCGGAACCATCCAGAATTCTGCGTCGCCCTTAAGGACTAGTATAACGATTCTTAAATACCTGGACCGTATTCTCGCCTGCTTAACCCGATTGCACATATCTGAAAGCCTCGACGTAGCCCGCTACGCCTGCGTTTTCAGCCATGTACACTCGGGCAAGCATTCATCGAATAAGTCCAGATATTTCGCGAACGTTATACTAGCTTCGCGTCGCAGTATGGTTCCTCATCTCGGTACTTCCACCATCTTATAAGCCTCAACGACATCGAGCTCTGCAAAGTCATTAAAGTCCTCAAATACAAGGCCGCACTCGAAGCCTGCCTTGACCTCCTTGACATCATCCTTAAACCTCTTAAGGGATGCAAGATTACCTTCGAATATCTGCTCGCCCTCGTGGGTGATACGTACCATACAACCCCGTTCGAATACACCGTCAAGCACATATGAACCCGCAATATTGCCGACGCCTGATGCCTTGAATATCTGCCTGATCTCGGCATGACCCAGAACCTTTTCCTCGAATACCGGATCAAGCATGCCCTTCATGGCTGCTTCAACATCCTCGATAGCCTTATAGATCACGTTATACAGTCTTATATCAACGCCCTCTGTTTCGGCAATATTCTTAGCCGTTGCATCGGGACGTACATTAAAGCCTATGATTATCGCATTGGAGGCTGATGCCAGCACAACATCCGACTCGTTTATGGCACCTACGCCGCCGTGGATGACCTTGACAACCACTTCCTCGTTGGTGAGCTTGACAAGACTCTCCTTAACAGCCTCAACCGAACCCTGAACATCGGCCTTGATGATAAGGTTAAGCTCCTTAAGGTCACCCTCCTTGATCTGGTTGAACAGATCGTCAAGAGACATCTTATTCCTGGTATCGTCAAGCAGCTTGACCTTATTCTGCGAGATAAAGGTCTGGGCGAAGTTTCTTGCCTCCTTATCGTTCTCGGGTGAAACGAAGATCTCGCCCGCGCCGGGAACATCATTAAGACCCAGAATCTCAACAGGTGTTGAAGGGCCTGCCTCCTTGACTCTTTTACCCTTGTCATCTATCATGGCCCTGACCTTACCGTGACAGGCACCGGCAGCGATGTAATCGCCGACCTTAAGGGTACCCTTCTGGACAAGGACCGTAGCCACCGGACCGCGTCCCTTATCAAGCTGGGCTTCGATGACAAGACCACGGGCCTTCCTCTTGGGATTGGCCTTAAGCTCCAATATATCCGCGGTAAGAAGGATCATCTCGAGAAGGTTATCTATTCCCTCGCCCGTCTTGGCCGAAACGGGAACAAATACGGTGCTTCCGCCCCAATCTTCGGGAATGAGGTCGTACTCCGACAGCTCCTGCTTAACACGGTCAACATTGGCACTGGGCTTATCTATCTTGTTTACTGCGACTATTATCTCAATACCCGCTGCCTTGGCATGGTTGATGGCCTCGACAGTCTGAGGCATGACGCCGTCGTCGGCAGCAACAACGAGGATCGCGATATCCGTTGAATTGGCACCCCTCATACGCATCGCCGTAAAGGCTTCATGACCGGGTGTATCAAGGAATGTGATCTTCTGGTCGCCAGCCTTGACTACGTAAGCGCCGATATGCTGGGTGATACCACCGGCCTCACGGTCTATAACATGGGTCTTCCTTATGCAGTCAAGAAGAGATGTCTTACCATGATCAACGTGTCCCATAACACAGATGACGGGAGGACGCTTGATCATCTTGCTCGTATCCTCCTCCTCTTCCTTAAGGAGTTCCTCAATAACGTCTACAACAACCTCTTTCTCGCACAGGATATCGAACTCTACCGCTATCTCCTCGGCCTGCTCGTAATTTATCTCCTGATTTACGGTAACCACCTTACCCTGAAGGAAGAGCTTCTTAACGATAACTGATGGCTGGATCTTCATCTTATCGGCCAGATCCTTGATAGTGAGGGATTCGGGAAGGGTGATAACCTTGATCTTCTCCTCTTCCTGCTGATCCTCCCTCTTTTCAACCGGCTTAATGAACCTGCCTGCCTTGCTTCCCTTGACCTGCTTGCCTCCGCGGAATCCATCCTCGTTGGCAAAGGTGATATCCTTTCGGTTCTTATCCCTGCTCTTTTTGGAATCATCCCGGCGGTTATCCTTGCCCGCACCCTTCTGATCCGAACCAAAGGCAATTGAGATACCGCTCTTTACATTGTCGCGCCTGTCGGACCGTTCTCCGGAGCGGCCTCCTCTTGTATCTCTTCCCTGTCCGTCACGTCCTGCTCCCTGAGCGGGCTTTCTGGTTTCCTGCGTCTTTTCTCTACGTTCCGGAGTTCTTCCAGTGTTGTTAGCACCAGAAGCATTATCCCTGACAGGACGAGTATTGCTCTGTACAGTCTCCTGGCTTTTTGCAACATCTTCTTTAACGGTGTCGACGGTTTTCGTTTCATTATTCACTATCCCCTTTGCAGGTGTTTCCTCCGTATACCTCATCGTTGCGGTACGGGGTACATTGGGCTTGATAAGCTTCTGTGTGGGACGGACAAAGGTATTGCCGCCCTGGCCCGGACGGGATGCAGCGTGTCCGGTACCCCTGCTCTTATCCTGACCCGGCCTTGCGGCAGGCGCACCTTGTCCGCTATGACGGTTAACGATGATGATGTTGGGCTTTTTCTTCTTGGGCGGCTCTTCCCTGGATGCAGGTGATTTTGCATTAGCCGGCCTTACCGGAGCCCCACCTGATGCAGGCTTTGGGACAGCAGGCTTCTTAGGTGCCAAGATAGCTGCATCAGAAGCCTTCTTCACAGCTTCTGTCTTATTAGCCGCAGGTGCCTTCTCAGGCTTTTGGGCATCTGACCTGCCGCCGGTCGCAAGCTTCCTCCTTATCTTTTCCTGAACTTCATCATCTATGGAGGATGAAACCGATTTCCCTTCCTCGCCAAGTTCGGCAAGCAGCGTGACCACATCCTTACCCTGCACGTCAAGTTCCTTTGCGAATTCATATATTCTCATCTTTGCCAACCTACAACACCTCGTCTTTCCTAACCGCCTCATCGGAATCGATCAGGCTTAATATCTTATTTGCAAGTCCTTCATTTGTCACCGCAAGGGATGCCCTGAATTCCTTGCCTATGCAATGCCCCAGCTCCTCCCTGTTTCCGTAGAAGCGGACCGGAACATCGTAATATTCACACATGTTTTTAAAATCCTTCCTCGTGTTATCCGAAGCATCCTCCGCAACGACCACAAGGAATGCCCTGCCTTCCTTGACGCTTGTTTCGGTCATGAAGCCGCCGCTTCCGACAGCCCCTGCCCTCTGCGCCATACCAAGCATCTGTAATACCTTATCGGGTTTCACTTAACCTCCCTTTCGAAGCTGTCCCTGAGCCTCTCTATGGCTTCGGCACTTATCGCCTGCCTGAAGGTTCTGCAAAAAGCCTTCTTGTTGAGGGCAAGCTCAAGGCATTCGCTCCTCCTGCACAGATAAGCTCCGCGACCCTCCATCCTGCCGTCCCTGTCAAGCTCTATTCCTGCCGGATCGCCGGCATTATCTGACCTGCACAGGACGATTCGTACAAGCTCATCCTTATGACCCTTGCTTCTGCAGCCGATACAGGTTCTCTCAGGGCTCCTCTTATCCATAATGGCTTACTCCTCTGAAGCTTCCTCCTGCGGATCCTCGAAAGTCTCTTCTTCAGGCTCCTTTGAAGCTTCGTACTCTTCTTCGGAGTACTCAGCTTCTTCATATTCACCCTCGGCGTACCCGCCTTCCTCGTCGTAGTACTCGCCCTCATCCTCATCATAGTAGTCCTCAAGACGGAAGCCGGGTGCATCCTTGGCCTGGGTCTCGGACTTGATGTCGATCTTGAAGCCTGTAAGGCGGGCGGCAAGCCTTGCATTCTGCCCTTCCTTACCTATCGCAAGCGATAACTGGGTATCGGGTACAACAACCTTGGCCGACTTCTCATCACCGTCAGCGATAACGAACACAACCTTGGCAGGTGATAAAGCATTCTCTATTAAGATACCGGGGTTCTCATCCCAGCATATGATATCTATCTTCTCACCGCGAAGCTCATCCACAACCGCATTTACACGCGATCCGTTCATACCCACGCAGGCACCCACGGGGTCAACATCGGGATTGTGGCTCCATACCGCGATCTTGGTACGGGAACCCGCTTCACGGGCAATGGCCTTGATCTCAACCGTTCCGTCCCTCACCTCGGCAACCTCGGATTCAAAAAGCTTCTTAACAAGCTCGGGATGGGTACGTGAAACAAGTATCTTCGGCCCCTTGGTCGTATCCTTAACTTCATAGATATATACCTTCACCCGGTCAGTGGGACGAAGATGCTCTGACTTAACCTGTTCGTTCTCTGACAGGAGGGCTTCAGCCTTGCCAAGATCGATGCTTATGTTCCTGCCGACATACCTCTGTACGATACCGGTAACGATCTCACGCTCCTTACCGTAGAACTGGTTGAAGAGAACCGAACGCTCCTCCTCCCTTATCTTCTGCAGGATAACGTTCTTGGCATTGGTAGCGGCAATGCGGCCGAACTCCTTGCTCTTTATGTCGATCTCGATGACATCGCCCACCTTGGCGTCCTTATCGATGAGAAGCGCATCAACCAGGGCTATCTCAAGTACCGGATCCTCAACATCATCCTTGCTCTCAACTACAGTCTTCTCGGCATACACCCTGAAATCACCCGTTTCCCGGTCTATGGTGGCCCTGGCGTTGTCCGCCTTGCCGAAGTGATTCTTGCAGGCCTGAATAAGGGAATTCTCTATCGCTTCAAATAAAGATTCCTTGCTTATCTCCTTCTCCTTCTCGAGTGCATCAAGTGCCTCCAATAATTCCTTGTTCATTTCTTTCCTCCTGGGATTTATTTATTCCTTGCTTTAAAATTCAACGTACAGGTTTATCTTGGCTATATCAGCCCTTGCAAAGACACGTTCTGTTCCGTCCGTATCTATCGTTACGGTGTCCTTATCATACAGCTTGAGTGTACCGGTAAACTCCCTGGTACCATCAAAGGGCTTGTAGGTCTTGACCTCCACTATACGGCCGATAGAGCGTTCATAGTCCTTATCCTTCTTAAGAACCCTGCCAAGACCGGGCGAACTGACTTCGAGTATGTAGGCATCCTCAATGAAGTCCTCACTGTCAAGCTCATCCGACAGGGCGCGGGATACGTCCACACAGTCATCTATCGTAATGCCTTCCGGCTTGTCTATGTAAGCACGGAGATAATAGTCCGCACCCTCTTTGACATACTCGACATCCCACAGTTCAAAGCCCATCCTGTCAAGGATCGGGGTTATCAGTTCTTCGGTTTTGGATTCGTAGGTTTCTCTTTTGGACAATTATAAACCTCGCTAAGTATGAGCACCAAAAAAGTGGACTCCTGAAAGTCCACTCAATAAACATCAAACAACATAATCAATTTAGCACTCTTCAGGCCAAAAAGCAAGTACTATTTTTCAGCCGTTTCATCCTCAACGATATACGGCGGACGGTTTCTACCGGCATCGAAGGTCCGCCACAGGTATTCTCCTATTATACCCAGGGTCAGCATGGTGATGCCGAAGCTTCCGAGATTGAAGATAAATAACATGGTCCAGCCTTCGACAACTATAACATCATTGAGCCTGAGCACAGCCTCAACCACAGCCCATACAAGAGCTCCCAGAAAGGAACACACGCCTACCGTCGATACTATGGTGACGGGAACCGATGAAAAGGAAAACAGCGTATCCATAACAAGCCTTACCTTCTTGCGCAGTGTCCACCTGCTCTTACCCGCTTCCCTTGCAAGCCTTACATACCTGACCTCTTTTGTTTTAAAGCCCGACCAGAGGATCTGGCCTGTGAGCGCCGAATTTCTCTCATCAAGCTTATCCAGAACATCTATGACCTTACGGTCAACAAGATAAACATCAAATCCGGTCTTAGGCATATTGGGCAGGGCGAACTTCCTTACTATACCATAATAAAGATTGGCAAATGCAGTCTGTGACCTGCTCTCCTCCCTGCCTTCCCTGACGGCAAGGACTACATTGTTTCCCTTCTCCCATTCATTCACCATCTCAAGTATCATGGATGCGGGCTCCTGAAGGTCGGCGGCCTTGACCACCGCACAGTCACCCGCTGCATGAGACAGTCCGCACAGAATGGCCGCATGCGAACCGAAATTACGCGACAGGGACAATCCCCTTATCCTTCCGTCCCTTCCGGCCAGTTCCTGTATGATCTCCCAGCTTGAATCCTTAGACCCGTCATTAACCATGATCACTTCGCATTCGTAATCCACCTTATCGAACACTTCGGACTTAAGGCTGTCATAGAGGGGATAGAGGTTTTCTTCATTGAAGTAGACCGGTATCACTATCGACAGTTTTTTTATTGTTCTTATTTTCTCTTCCTTCTGCATCATCAGCTCTTTTGTCAAACTATTTCTTATACAATATCTTATATCCCGGGAAGGAGGTATCGCATTCAAATCCCACACTCATAAGGTAGGCGGAAATATGATCCCAGCTATGGCCCAGAATATAAACCGCATTCTCATTTTCATCAAAATCCTCAGGAAAAGCAAGCCTTAAATTGGCCAGAGGAACGGTCCTGAATATCTCGCCGGCATCCGCCCCATTTTGAGACATTTCCGTTGCCGCAAAATCATATTTGTTGAATTCCTCGTAGGGTATCTGCAGATACAGGGCAAGCATCCACTGGCAGTAATCCCGGTCCTCATAATTAAGTTCCATATATACGGTCTTATCTCCCGCAGGATTATAGACCTCTTCCTCGTATTTAAGCATATCCCCGGGTTCGGTGGATTTAAAGAGGGACTGAAGGCCGTAACAGGCTGTTATACGCCTGAAATAGAATTCCGAATACAGAAGGAAGGAAAGTGCCGTCATGGCCAGAATAAGGATCACGCAGATCCCGCCTGTCGAAAGCGTGAACCCGTCTTTTATATCCGCACTTCCGGTATAAGACTCAAGGCCGGCATCCACTTTATCTGCATTCTCACTGATATACCCTTCACTTACGGCATCATATCCCGCCATAAACCTAAGTCCCAGGATCACAAAAACGATAAAACAGATGTATATCGCATTACCCTTATAAACATTGCAGCCTACAACACTGATGAAGCCAAGGTATACGGACAATCCGTACAGAATGAAGGGGGCAAGCAGGTTGACCCGCCTGCTCTTAAGGGACCTTCCCAGTGCAACAGCTGCGATCGCAAAGCCGATAAACAGAAGCGGAATGACCGCCCAGTAAAGGGTCCCGAATTCCTTCACGGAATTATAATCATAGTTGGGATCACCAAACACAAGGGCGACTATGTTTCCGGCGTTCTTAATAAGATTTACGAAAGCTATCTCTCCAACCCTGTAGGAAGTAAGCCTCGGATAATCAGACCCCAGAAAATAGAAGGGCTTAACAAGGCCCAGATTCACAAGCTGCTCGACAAATGTCGGCATGCCGATAACGGCGAAGGGTATAAAGGCCGCCGCCGCATTCTTCCACTTAAACCTCTTTACGATCATAAGATATGTGAATACCAGCACAAAGAAAAGCGGCATCATGATATAAGACAGGTGATAGGTGAGAAGGCTGAGGCCGAAGAAAACACCTGACAGAATGTAATCACGTATTTTATCGTATTTAATGGCCCGTATCAAAAAGTAGAGCATGACCGAGCAGACATATAGCATCTGATTCGCATTAAGTCCCCACCTGTTGGCCGCAAAGATATAAGGAGTTACCGTTACGAGGATAGGACCGAGAAGGGCCCATCTTCTGCTGCCGTAGAGCAGGTAAATTATCCCGAAGGATGAAAAAAACAGCGGGATCGCACTTATTCCCATAACGGCTCTCATAAGCTTCACGGAAAAAGGGAAGAACCTGAGCATGACCATGCACATATAGCAGTACATCGGATTGTGGCCGTCACCGTAAGAAGCCGGGAGTACGGGATATCTCGACCCCATACGGTCTGTCCCGTATCTGGCAAGATTATGTGCGTCATACCAGTATCCTATCTCGTCAAGATGCACTCCCGCAGGTATCCTGTCAAGTCCGTAAAACCTTGTAAAACAGAAAACGGCAAACACCGCAAGCAATATGGGAAGCCAGAACCTGTCAATGAAGGCTGCAGATCCCTTACAGATCCTCTCCAGAGCCGGATTTAACCCTGAGCTGTTTGTCTTTTTCCGTGAAACGAATGCGCACAGGCAGAAAAGCACAGCAAGCGCAAAGGTGGTATATTTAAAAATCAGATACATCCTCTTAACCTCTAATGTTTATTTGAATAATAATCGTCCCTGTCGATCCTATAATACAGCCTGCGGACATCCCTGCCCCTTACGGTTTCTATGCTGTCCCTTGAAGGTTCCTCAACAAATCCGCACTTTTTGTACATCTTTATCGCACTTTCATTCTCGGGAAGCACATAAAGGAAAACCCGTTCAAGGGGAAGGTCTTCGAAGGCCTTTTTTATGATCTCTCTTGTAGCGAACTGACCGTAACCCCTGTGCTTGGCACATTTCCTGGTGCTTATTGCGTACTCGGCCGTCTTGTCCTGCCAGTTAATGTTCTTAAGGCTGACCGTCCCGAAATATTCGTCCTTTCCGTCAACCACCGCATAATGAAGGTAGCTCGGTTCATCATCATTCTCATTTTCCTTATTTGCTCTTTTGATGAAATGAAGGGCCTTATCGAGAGTTATATCTCCGAGAGAAAACTTAAAAAAACGGTTTATCGCAGGATCCTGCATCCATTCGAGCATAAAGGGAGCATCCTTTTCCTCAAGGGGCCTGATCCTCCTGTTACCGTCCTCCATTACGCGCCTGACAAACAGTTCGTAATCCCTGATATATTCGTCGGGATCGTAATGCTCACTGGCCAGGGCAAGCATTATACAGTCGGGAGAAAAGTCATACATATCCTTCCACACCATGGCCGGGATATACACTCCCTCATTCCTCTCATTGAGTTCATACTCAATGATACTGCCAAGGCCGTTGTCGGTCTTGACTCTGCAGCTTCCCTGTACGTTTATCAGAACGAACTCGGTGTTGTAATTGGCATGGCATCCCCTTACAACATTCCTGTCCGAGCCGTAAATGTAAAAGGCCCTGCGGATAAGGAAGGGTATCCCTTCCGATTCACCCTCCATTGCAACCAGATAACCCCTCTCGTCACCATTCTGTTTAAATACCGATAATTTAGAATCAGCCATTTGCCTTCTCCGTTTTACAGTTTATACATTTCCGGACGTCTGTCCCTGAAAAGTCCCCAGCTGAGCCTGTTTTTCGCAAGCTCTTCAAGATCGTAGGAAGCCATGAGGACCTCATCGCCTTCCCGGCCCGCACATGCTGTTATCTCACCCGTTCCGTCGGTCATAAAGGATGATCCGTAGAAGTTAAGGGATGAGGCCTGCCCCCCGTTTTCCTCTGTGGGTCTTACCTCTTCGATACCGTATCTGTTGGCGGCGATCACCGGCACCATATTGGCTGCCGCGTGTCCCTGCATCGTCCGCCTCCAATGGGGCATGCTGTCATCTTCAAGTATGGGCTCGGAGCCTATGGCCGTAGGATAGAAGATAAGCTCGGCCCCGTTAAGGGCAAGCAGCCTTGCGCTCTCGGGAAACCACTGGTCCCAGCAGATTCCCACACCTATCCGTCCGTATTTTGTGTCCCACACCTTAAAGCCCGTATCACCGGGAGTAAAGTAGAACTTCTCCTGATAGTAATGATCATCCGGTATATGGGTCTTGCGGTACACCCCCAGCACCTCCCCGTCTGCATCTATCACAGCGCAGGAATTGTAGAGAGTGTTTATATCCTTCTCATAGAAGCTTACAGGCATTACTATATCAAGCTCCTTACACACCTTCTTAAAATGCAATACAGCATCATTTTCGTTTAACGGCTTGGCATAGTCATAGTAATCGTACCTTCTCTCCTGGCAGAAGTACTGCCTCTCAAAAAGCTCGGGAAGAAGGACTATGTTCGCTCCCGCCGATGCTGCCGCCTTTACCAGGGCGTCGGCATGATCGATATTTTCTTCTACAGCCCGCGTACAGCATAACTGTACGGCTGCCACGGTAACCTTACTCATATCTTTTCTCCATCCGGTTCATTGGCTTAAGATGGCCTTGCTTTCCTGTTATTTTAGACGCTGAAAGCGGTATCTGCTGGGTTATACAGTGGATATTTCCTCCGCCGAGGATTATGTCCCTTGCCGGAACGGGAACTATCCTTCTGTCCGGACATTGGCTCGACATTATGTCAACCGTCCTCCTGTCGCTGTCCTGATTCTCACCGCCAAATTTGGGAAGAAGAACTGAGTCGTTGGTAAAATAGAAGTTGACATAACTTGCAGCAAGCCGCTCGCCGACTTCTCTTAAGTCTTCACCATCCTCAAATTCATAACCCTCAAGATCTTCCTCTCTTATACATACCGGATGGTCCGGTATGGGGAGCTTGCAAACCCTGAACCCCGCCTCCAAAAGAACAGTAAGATCCTCATGGGATCTTGCGTATTGAGGATCATCCATGTCCTCCGTCCATGCAAGGACCACATCATTTATACCGGTAAAGGCAGCTATATTATCAACATGCCCGTCCGTCTCATCATTATAAATACCATAGGGCAGCCAGACAAGTCTCTTCATGCCCGTATACGCCAGAAGAATATCCTCTATCTCATCCTTTTTTAATCCCGGATTCCGGCCGGGGCTTAGTAAACATTCCTCCGTTACCAGAAGGGTATCCGTCCCGTTGGAGTGTATGGAACCGCCCTCCAAAACAAAAGGGGCCGCATCATACATCCTTATTCCGGCTTTCCTGCAGAACATTCCGGCTAAGGCATTATCTTTATCCCATGACGGGTATAATCCGTTATAGTCACCGCCCCAGGCATTAAATTCCCAGTTGATCCCCCTTACTTCCTTACCGTCCGTAACAAATGTGGGGGCCGTATCCCTGGCCCAGGCATCATCGCTCGGTATACTGACAAGCCCGACATTTCCTGTATCGGCAAGAAGCCTCTCAGCCGAATCATGAGTGCGTTCATCAACAATGACATAAACCTTCTCACTCCTTGCGATCTCCCGGATGATACGGGCAAAAACCTCCTGCGCGCGGATGGCACCGTGGGGCCATGAACCCGGCCGTACCGGGAAGATCATTATCGTCGCCTCATGAGGTGAGAACTCTGCCGGCATATAGAAGCCTTCATCTGCGGGATACCCCTGCACTTTTAAGGGTCCCGTTCCTTGTGCGGGTACCGCTCCCGTCCAGGTCATGACAGCCTCCCCTTAAAATCATCATAGCAAAATGACCTAACCACATCCACCTGCCCGTCCCGTCTTAAGATACAGATATCCGGAAGCGGCATTCCGTTAAAGGTATTGTTCTTGACCATGGAATATATGGCCATATCCGTAAAACACAGCCTGTCCCCCGCCTTCAGAGGCTCATCAAAGGAATAGTCACCTATCACATCACCGGCAAGACAGGTTCTTCCGGCAAGCCGGTAAGTGTACGCTTTATCGGACGGATACCCGGACCCGTACAAAGGGGGCCTGTAGGGCATCTCCAGTACATCCGGCATATGACATGCTGCCGATGTATCAAGTATTGCCGTATCAAGGTCGTTATTAACGATGTCCATTACCTCACAGACAAGGTAACCCGCATTCAGGGCCACTGCTTCACCGGGCTCAAGGTATACCTCAAGTCCGTATTCTTTCTTAATATCCAGTACAAGCTCCGTCAGGAGCGTCCTGTTGTAATCACTTCTTGTGATATGATGTCCGCCGCCCAGGTTAAGCCACTTCAGCCTGCCAAGATACTTCCCGAACCTGCCAAGAAAGGCCATAAGCGTCGCCTTAAGATCTTCTGCGTTCTGTTCACACAGGGTATGGATGTGGAAGCCGTCAATATACTCAAGCCATGCCTCATCGAAATTAT
Organism: Lachnospiraceae bacterium UBA3641; assembly: GCA_002373875.1. Lineage (GTDB taxonomy): Bacteria > Bacillota > Clostridia > Lachnospirales > Lachnospiraceae > UBA2868. The sequence goes on along the minus strand of DFKQ01000115.1, from coordinate 1,482 downwards.
CATATGTGACCCCAAGGCGCGATCCCGGAGCGCAGGGATCGTAAATGGGAGTGTCCTGGGTCGAATACTGCGGATTTATCCTGAGCCCCGGGCTTGCGTCCATGCAGCTGTCCTTAAACTTAATAAGCTGGCTGCCTGAATTAAAAATGATATGGTCGGCTATGCCCGCAAGCTCCCTTATCTCATCATCCTTATAGGCAGGGGAATAGACATGGACTTCACCGCCTGCCTCTTCCCTTCCAAGCCTTGCTTCATAGAGACCGCTCGCCGTCGTTCCGTCAAGATATTTCATGATCAGCGGATACAGAGAGAACATGGAAAAGGCCTTCTGGGCCAGCAATATCTTAGCTCCCGCCCCTTCCTTAAGCTCCTTAAGAATCTCAAGGTTCCTTATAAGGTCTTCCTCATCGACTACATATGCAGGTGTATTTATATCGTTTAACTCAGGTTTACATAATCTATTCAATCTTAATCCTACTCCACCATAACGGGATCTTCCTTAACGATCCAGGGAAGTCCGTACTTATTGAGGGCATCCATATAGGGGTCGGGATCAAACTCCTCGACATTGAAAACACCGGGCTTATTCCATATGCCGCCCGCAACCATGGCAGCCCCTATCATGGCAGGCACACCGGTCGTATAGCTCACCGCCTGGGCTCCGGTCTCCTTATAAGCCTCCTGATGATCGCATATATTATAGATATATATGCTCCTCTCCTTACCATCCTTAAGCCCCTTAAAGATACAGCCTATATTGGTCTTGCCTACGGTACGGGGACCAAGGGAAGCGGGATCGGGAAGCAGGGCCTTTAAGAATTTGATGGGAACTATCTGCTGACCATTGTACTCAACCGGCACCGTATTGAGCATTCCCACGTTTTCAAGGCACTTCATATGGGTCAGATAGGACTGGCCGAAGGTCATGAAAAAGCGTATCCTCCTGATCCCCGGAATATTTTTAGCCAGTGACTCTATCTCCTCATGATGGAGCAGATACATGTCCTTCTTCCCCACCCCGTCAAAGTCGTACTCCCTCTTTATCTCCATGGGCTTCGTCTCCACCCAGTGACCATCCTCCCAATAGGAGCCGTTGGCGGAAACCTCGCGCAGATTTATCTCGGGGTTAAAGTTAGTGGCAAAGGGATAACCGTGATCGCCTCCGTTGCAGTCAAGGATATCTATATAGTTTATCTCATCAAAATAATGCTTAAGGGCATAGGCCGAATAAACCTGGGTAACACCCGGATCAAATCCGGATCCCAAAAGCGCGGTAAGACCGGCATCTTTAAACCTCTGATCATACGCCCACTGCCAGCTGTAATCGAAGTATGCGGTAAATCCTTTTTCTTTGCAGCGCTTCTCATAGATCACACGCCACTCGGGATCATCGGTATCCTCTGCCTCATAGTTTGCGGTATCCACATAGTTTGCGCCACATTCCAGGCAGGCATCCATAATGGTCAGATCCTGATACGGAAG
>DFKQ01000039.1 GCA_002373875.1 Lachnospiraceae bacterium UBA3641 | reverse complement strand
AAGATGCTCACCAACGCCATCGAGAAGGCCCAGATGAAGATAGAGGCCAACAACTTCGGAATACGTAAGAACCTGCTTGAATACGATCAGGTCAACAATGAGCAGCGTGAGATCATATATGCCGAGAGACGGCGGGTGCTTGACGGCGAATCCATGAGGGATGTCGTATTCAAGATGGCTACTGACTTTGTCGAGAACACGGTTGATATGTGCGTCGGAGAATCGAATAACTGGGAGGACTGGGACCTTCAGGAGCTTAATCAGCACCTGCTTGCAACCATTCCGATCGAAGTGATCAAGACGCCGGATATCAAGGGACTTAAGAAGGATCAGCTTAAGCATAAGCTCAAGGAAGAGGCGGTTAAGCTCTACGAGGCCAAGGAGGCTGAATTCCCTTCACCCGAGCAGATCCGTGAGCTTGAGCGTGTCGTACTCCTTAAGGCCATAGACCGTAAGTGGATGGACCACATCGATGATATGGACCAGCTGCGTCAGGGTATAGGATTACAGGCCTACGGTCAGAGGGATCCCCTTGTTGAATACAAGATGTCCGGTTACGACATGTTCAATGCCATGACCGATTCAATAGCCGAGGAGACCATCCGCGTTCTCTTCCACATCAAGATAGAGCAGAAGGTTGAGCGTGAGGAGGTTGCCAAGGTTACGGGAACCAACAAGGATGATTCTGCCGCAAGGCAGCCCAAGGTAAGGAGCGAGCAGAAGATATATCCCAACGATCCCTGTCCGTGCGGATCAGGTAAGAAATATAAGCAGTGCTGCGGAAGAAAATAGAGTCAGTGGGACAGGTTCCCTGACTCAGCCGGTTGGGGTATCTGTCTGACTCACGGAAGGAATAGACATGGTTGAACTTGACAACATAAAAACCGAATTAGGAACCTACGAGGAGCCCCTTAAGGAGATAAGGGCTTCTCTTTCCCTTGAAGATAAGGCACACCGCGTAGAGGAGCTTGAGCGCAGGATGGAGGAGCCCGGATTCTGGGATGATGCCGACAACTCACAGAAGCTCACCAAGGAATTAAGCGATCTTAAGGATACCATAGCTATGGTAAACGGGCTTGATCAGCAGTATGAGGATATCCTGACCCTGCTTGAGATGGGCTATGAGGAGAACGATCCCGAGATGGTTCCCGAGATACAGGGTGAATTTGATGACTTTAAGGAGAAGCTTGAGAACCTGCGTATTTCAACCCTTCTTTCGGGTGAATACGACAAGAACAATGCCATCCTAAGGCTTAATGCGGGTGCCGGCGGAACGGAAAGCTGCGACTGGGCGTCCATGCTCTACCGTATGTATTCAAGGTGGGCCGAGAAGAAGGGATTTTCAGTGGAAGTGCTTGACTTTCTTGACGGTGATGAAGCCGGGATCAAGTCAGTAACCTTCCAGGTTAACGGTGAGAATGCCTACGGATATCTTAAGTCCGAGAAGGGTGTTCACAGGCTGGTGCGCATTTCACCGTTTAATGCACAGGGCAAGCGGCAGACAAGCTTCGTGTCGCTGGATGTGATGCCCGAGATAAATGAGGACCTTGACGTTGAGATAAATGATGATGATCTTCGCATCGATACCTACAGGTCATCGGGTGCCGGCGGCCAGCACATCAACAAGACATCTTCTGCCATAAGGATCACCCATATCCCTACAGGTATCGTGGTCCAGTGCCAGAATGAGCGGTCCCAGTTCCAGAACAAGGATAAGGCCATGCAGATGCTGAAGGCTAAGTTATATATGTTAAAGCAGGAGGAGAATGCCGAGAAGCTGTCGGATATCCGCGGCGATGTCAAGGAGATCGGCTGGGGCAACCAGATCAGGTCATATGTAATGCAGCCCTATACCCTTGTTAAGGACCATCGGACGAATGAGGAAGTGGCCCAGGTAGACAAGGTCATGGACGGGTATATAGATCCCTTTATAAATGCGTATCTAAGATGGATAAATGCGTGAAACAGGGGGACGGTTCCTCGGTTCATTTTTTAGAGGCATTCTATTTTTGATCAGCTTAGAAAAAATGAACCGAGGAACCGTCCCCCTGTTTCAGATAAAGAATTCGAGTATTAATACAACAACGCAGCAGATAACGGATACGGGGAATAATGACAATCCTGCCCATGCTGCGATAATACCGGTAACAAGTGCGACAGCTCCCGCAAGGGGGCTGTTTGTTGCCTCGGTAATAGCAGGGAAAGTCATAACTGCCAGAGTTACATAGGGAACGTAGTATAAGAAACTGCGTATGAAACGGTTCCTGATCTCCTTGCGGATCAGGATAAGAGGGATCACGCGGATCAGGTTGGTGGTGATTATCATTATTAAAATGTAGATCCAGGTTGAATGTGTCATTATGGTGCCCTCATCCGTCTGCTTCGCAGCCACCTTCCCCCAGAGGGGGAAGGTATTGGGGTGATCCTTGCTCGGTGTCGCAAGTGCCGGTTCTTGGTGATCCTTGCTCGGTGTCGCAAGTGCCGGTTATTAGAGATCCTTAATCGGTTTCACAAGTGCTGCGATCGCGGAAATAGTGATCGTAAGTATTATGGTTATCGTGCCGGAGCTTAAATCTATCTGACTGACAGAGACTAAGTACCTAATAAGCCAGCTGAGCAGGAAGCTTGCGGCAACGGCCGCACAAACAGCCCTGTTCTGTTTGGAGGGCGGGATGATTATGGCTATGAACATCCCGTAGAGGGCAACACTTAAGGCCGAAACGGCCCGGGAGGGAAGAACGCTCCCGGCAATGATCCCGCAGGTAGTACCCAGAGCCCAGAAGGGTGTTGAGATCGCGAAGGCTCCGAATGTATAGAAGGGATTGAGTTCCCCGGGGAAGCCTATGGAGATGCCGAATATTTCATCCGTTACGCAGCAGCCCACAAGGATCCGCTTAAACAGGGAAGTCCCCTTGGAGAACTTCTGTGTAAGGGCAGTGCTCATGAGAAGGTAGCGTAGGTTGGTAACAAGACTCATGGCGATCACACTTATGTATCCGGCATCCTGAACGATCAGGGAATATACTCCGTATTCACCGGCCGAAGCCCTGGTAAAGAAGCTTCCGATAAAGCCCTGTATGGGTGTAAGGGTGCACTTCTTGGCCATAAAGCCGAGGGAGAAGGCTACAGCGAAATAGCCAAGGGCTATGGGAAAGCCGTGTGTCAGTCCCTTTGAAAATGCAGTTTTGTCAGTCATGGGGTTATTTTTCATATATATTCCTCAAACTCAGTTATTATACTTTACCTTCACACCAAAGACAAGTCATGTGTGCAACAGATGACTTGCATGAATAAGCGATATTTTATATATTTATAGTAAACGTATTGATATTTCAGGGATTGGAGTTTGATGAAAGAGTCGGGAAGCAGTAACAATAAAATGTCTTATTTTTTCAAGGCCTTTTTGATTGCGGGCCTTGCAGTGTCGGCTTTTATGATATTGATCTATCATAAGATCGACACCAAACATGCGGTTGAGAAGGACAATGTTGTGTATCTTAAGGACTGGACGGTTATTGATTCTTCGGGGAATTCGTTTGAAGCACAGGAAGGATACCAGGATGACGATATTACGGATGATGATTTTACCATCATTACCATCCTGCCCGATAATATACCCGATGGTTCCTATGTATGCTATATAGCCAGATGTGCACAAAAGGTCTACATAGACGGTGAACTCAGGAAGGAATTCGACCAGTTTAAGGACATGCCTTTACCGGGGGGAACCGTTAAGAATTTTTATATGCTCACCTCTGTCAGCCATGCTGACTCGGGTAAGGAGCTTAAGATATTTAAAGGTAAGCTCGACCGGGGCAACAAGGTTATCCCGGAAACCTTTATTGCCGGACGCGGAGGCCTTTATGAGGTTCTTATGCAAAAATACGGGATGCCATTCATAGCTTCCGTGATGCTGCTCTTGGGTTCGGTCTTAGTCATTATTGTCGGGATCGGCATGAAGATAAGCTATAAGAATTCCATAAGCATGCTCTATGCTGCGTTGGGAGTATGCGTTACCGCTGTGTGGCTTATCAGCAATTCATACATATACCCCTTCGCCTTCGGACATTATCATATAGATGGAATAGTAAATTATTTATCCTGCATGCTGCTGCCTTTCGGATTTCTTCTGTATATCGATTCCATTCAGAAGGGAAGATATTCGCGGGTTTTCAACCTGCTTATGTCAATATCCCTCGTAAGCCTTGTTCTGTGGACCGTGCTGCATTTTACCGGAATATTTACTTTTCCTCATGCGCTTGTATACATAGATTCCGTGTTGGCCCTTGATATCCTTGGCGCCCTTGTTCTTGTGATACTTGACATAAGGAACGGGTATGCAAAAGAATATAAATATACGGTAGTGGGCTTTCTTTTGCTCTTTGCCAGCGGGATCAGTGAGATTTATGTCATCCTTTTTGTGCATACGCGCAATGAATCCATTCCCATGCTGGTCGGTATAATGGGCTTTCTGGGATTTGTATTGTGGCAGCAGGTTCAGGATCTTAGTAAGCTGACCTTTGAGAGGGAGCGGGCGATCCAGCTAAGCAACGCCAAGACGACCTTCCTTGCCAATATGTCCCACGAGATCAGGACACCCATCAACTCGATCCTTGGAATGAATGAGATGATCATAAGGGAGAATCACGATTTAAAGATTGATGAATATGCCAGGAATGTGCAGACATCCGGCAAGCTGCTCCTGTCACTTGTGAATGACGTGCTTGATTTTTCCCAGCTTGAAGATAACAGGATGAAGATAATCAACGGGGACGTAAGCCTGTCCGCGCTCCTTGGAGATATTGCCGTGATGGCTGATGAGAGAGCCCGGGACAAGGGCCTTGTATTTGGCACTGAGCTTGACGGGGACGTGCCGGACGGTATTAATACGGATGAAGTAAGGCTTAAACAGGTTCTCATAAATATAATAAATAATGCCATAAAGTATACAGACAATGGAAGCGTAACCCTGAGCGTGGGCGGAAGGTATCTGGCCGGTGACCTCTACGAGCTGCGCTTAAGCGTAAAGGATACGGGCCGCGGTATCAGGGAGGATGATAAGGAACATCTCTTTGATGCCTTTTCGCGTGCCGACCTTACACGCAACAGAAACATTGAAGGAACCGGTCTTGGCCTCGCGATCGTCAAGCGTATACTGGATGCAATGAACGGCAGTATCACTTTTGAATCGGAATACCGTAAGGGTACGGTGTTTGATGTTCTTGTCCCCGTCAAAGTCATTGACACGACACCGGTTGATCCGGAGCTTAAGAGGAATGAGGCGAAGTCGGTCCGGGATACGGAGGATGCCGGTTACAGGGCACCGGGTGCCAATATACTTGCGGTTGATGACAATAATCCCAATCTTGAAATAGTGAGGATGTTCCTGAAAAGGGCGGACATAAGGCCGACCCTGTGCCACAGCGGCCGCGAAGCGGTGGAGATGTGCTACGACCATAAGTACGACCTGCTCCTCCTTGACCATATGATGCCGGAGATG
>DFKQ01000090.1 GCA_002373875.1 Lachnospiraceae bacterium UBA3641 | reverse complement strand
ACAATCAGCTTCTCCGTATCGAGGAGCAGCTCGGTGATGCAGCTAACTATCCCGGAATGAAGGCTTTCAACGTTAAGAAGTAATCATCAGGATATGGCTTGTAAGCAATACAGATAAGTAAGGGCCCGTCATAGGACGGGCCCTTTTGATCGTTGTTTTTTTGCTATTCCTTATCAAGATCGATATCTATTATATTGTCTTTGGCAGCGTTCTCATCAGTTGACTTTGGATCGGCCTTTAAGGCCTTTTTCTTTTTTGATCTTTTTGAGATGATCAATGCAAGGAGGATCACGAGGATCCCTGCTCCGCCGGCAATTTCATATTTAAGGTATTTCATTAAGATATTTAAGCCTGCATCCTCAACCTGGAAAACGACTTCGTTGCCGGGTGCCGTAAAGGTAACATATTTGCCCATTTTGGATAATTCGGGTTCGGTGCGGTCACTGCCCTTCAGAAGATATATCTTCACATTCTTAACGCCGTCTGGAGGACAGTACCTTATCAGGTGCTCACCGGCTGAATCGTCAGGAATCGTAAGCTGCCAACGCTCTATTATATCGGGATCGGCGTCATTTTGAAGGGAGGAACTGAACTGATCGTCTTTTGTAAACCTACCGTCAACAAGAACTGCCGATTGACCGCTTTCACGATGTTGGATGCCTGCAAGTGTTGTAAGGTATCTTGCCGTGGTGCCGTTAAGTTCAGTATCCGACTTTAGATCATCAAGTCCTGAAGCATCCCAATCCCATAAGATGTATTCACCATCCGACAATTCAAGGGGAAGGTATTCGATATTGTCTCCATAATTGTAATCCTCGGTGTCTATGGTTTCATCATCCAGAATGAAGCTGACCCTTATGGTTTTAAATTCGGGAGGCATGCCTTCGATACTTATAAGATCCTTGTAGGAGAGAGGCTCTGCCTTGCCTGAATAGCTTATCCTGTTTATACCCGCCTCATCGTCGGAAACGAAATAATTGGCATAAATACGTCCGTCGGGACTGTTGTCTCCGGCTATGGCTCCATGGCAGCTGCCTGAACTCATGATCGTCGGAAGTGAGTAGCAACCCCTTATATCATAGCCCATACCGGCGATGCCGCCCAGATAATCCCTTCCTGCAAGGATCCCCTTGGTATAACTGTCATGGATCGTAGACAGTGACTGGCCTGATATACCTCCGACATAATCACCTGAATTACTCTTGAGCTTGCCGTAGTTCTGACAGTGCAGTATGGTTCCCATTTCCTGGAGTCCGCACATGCCGCCGACATAATTCTTGACACCCTCGACATATCCTTCGTTCTTATCATGACGGAGGACACATTTGGTCCGGTAGGTGGTTCCGGTCGCCGCATCCTTGATGCCGGTCAAGTCACTCTCAAGGTCAAAATCATACTCAATAGCCATGGTTCCGGCAATTCCCGAGGTGTCGATGTCGCCATGAACAGATCCGTAATTGATGGAATCAGCTATAGTTGCATCGGTGCAGTCTTCGGCAACGGCCAGCGAGTTGTCCTCATATATATCGGTGTAGTCGGCATCAAGAACTCCGTCTATGGCATCTGCTATAAGCAGCATGATAACATTGAACTGGTCATTTACCTTGATCATATCATCAACAAGCTGCTGATTGGAGGAGTTCATCTCGTTGTTGAGGAAACCCAGATTGTCGCTCATTCCCTGTATGTTGGCAACAAGGCTGTTAGACCTGGCCTGATACTCGGGTGAGAGCTTGGGGAAGCTTATATCCGGTTTGGAAGTAATGCCCGTTACTATATTTTTGGTCTCATTTACCGCACCGGCAAAGTCACTCATTGTCTGCTTGGTGTAATCGACCGCATATTTGAGATCCCTGCGGGTTTCATCCGTCATTTCCTGAAGATGTGAGGTTATTATCTGTTCTATGACCCTAACATTCTGTGACAGATATTCCGGATAAGGCATTCCGTATTTACTCTTGAATTCCTTCTCGGAATTGGTAAGTATTGCAGCTTCGGCCACAGCCTGTGCTTCTGTATCAAGCTGACTGTCACTGTCTGCGAATTCGCCCGATTGTGAAGGGAAGGGCGTAAGTGTGGGAGGGTCTGTAGTCAGATCTCTCCGCATTACCTTTATACCCTTATATGCTTCGGGATTGTCGCCAAGTGCCGATATATCAACCGGGTTATTATTGTTGTCCACAAATACGATATCCGAGCTTACCGATCTGTGGGAGCTGTTGTTGCTTACGCTGCTTATGCTTTTTATATAGTAGTAATCATATTCTCTGTCCCTGTGTTCATTAAGCATCCTCGTGGAATCATTATTGGCATTATCGATATTATTTTTTGCTTCGTTGTAGCTGACCTTTTCACTCTCGCTCATATATTTATATATATCGAGGTCATCCACGGCTTTTGTAAGGTTGGAAGCAGCAGTGGAAGCGTCACTGAATCCCTGTCTGGTCCTGTCAAGCATTCCACCGCTTTTGGCTGATTCTTCCAGAGCATAATCTATACGGTTTACGATCTCGGTACCTGAATCCATGGCCTTGTTTATAAAATCCTCGGTCTCGTTAGCCAGGTAGGATGTATCGTTTAAGGCCTTGTCGGTGAAGCTTTTGACCATATTGAGCCGGGCGGTTATAAGGTTTGACTCATCCCCGGCGTCATTCAGGGTCAGATTGACAAGGTCGTGGAGTGTGTTCATATTGGAGGTCAGCTGGCCGATTATATCCTCGGTAATATCGATCACCACATAGGGCTCGGCCTGGCCTACGATACCACCGACATCCTTACGGCCGTATATTTCACCGTTATTGACGCACAGGTCGATGTATCCGTTTTGCCGCCCTGCGATACCTCCTATATTATATCCCACATGTTCATAACCGATGAGGCCGTTGTTGACGCAGCTTACTATCACACCCTGCGAGTAACCGCATATACCTCCCACATCAACGGTCGAATTGATGATATTGGTCGAGTCCTGCTTGTTATTATCACCGAAGAGGTTCTTTATCTTATCGGCATACTGGTCTATGCTTAAATCCTTAATGGATATTGTCTCATCCACGCTCGTGATATTTATCTTGCAGTCATTGGTACATCCCGATATGGTTCCGAGATTATATCCTGTGATACCGCCGGTAAAATGCATACCCATCACAATGCCTGATGATGAGCAGTTACTGATCTTCCCGGACTGTTCATTGTAGCCGGCTATTCCTCCTGAGTAGTCGTAACCGTTTACATTTCCCTTAAAGAAACAGTTGCTTATTGTTCCGTAATTATCTCCCACGATACCGCCGGTAGCTATCTGAGAGCCTGAGGGTGCCAGGGATCCTTCAACCTTAAGATCCTTGATAAGGGCACTCTCCTGGGTTATACAGAAAAGTCCGGTATATGACTCCGCATCCGATACTGTAAGGCCTGATATTGTATGTCCATTTCCGTCAAAGATACCGCCGAAGGTTGGAATATACTTAAAACCGCTGCCATCCAGAACTATATCGTCGGTGAGAACGATGTTCTTATCCCGCGACCAGGTATCGAGGCGGCAGTTTTTGGCGAGATCTATCAGATCATCGGTATTTCCGACATATATGGTAGTCATTTCAGTCGGGGCCGAGAGGAAGTCAGGTCCGCTCAGATCATCTTCATACGACATGTTCGCTGAGGTTGTGGGTATATTATCGGAGCTCTCCGTATCATCGTTGCCGGATGATCGTTTACCGGCATCTTCACGGATCTCGTTTCCTTCATCATCAACCCGGATAACCTCTACCAGAGGGCTCTTGCCTGTTCCCTCGCTCAAGCTTAAATTACCCTTGCCGTAGGTCCTTATTGCAGTGAGATCTCCGAGAATAAGAGAGCTTAATACGGAAAAGGTCATAAGGGCTGCAAGTCGTCTATTTTTCATCGCCATGCACCTCCCCTTTATCATTATTCTTCTTATTCGTACCGGTCCCGATCGAGCCTGTCTTTTTTTCCTTATCAACAACCTTCATGGGAAGGGTATTTATCTGTTCCTCCGCTTCTTCTTCGGTAAGAGGAGTGACATTACCTGCTTCAACGAAGGCACTGAGTTCGCCGCGGACAATGGCGTTCATTGTGCCTGTGACCACGCCGTTTATGCGGCCTCTTACGATACCGTTAACATGGTTAAGGCCCAAGGCCTCCCTGGTCCTTATAGGCATGTTCATAACGAAGGCGGTCTTACTTATTATGGTGTCTCCTACAAGAAGGATCTGGGGCAGAACAAACATGGTAATGAATATTGAGATGATGGTTCCCCGTCCCAGACACTGTCCGATGCCGTAGATAGCTCCGTCGGATGTAAGCTTACCTATAAGGATTCCGGCAACCGCAAGCATGGTTCCCGAGGTCACTATTGTGGGGAAGGATGCATTCATGGTTTCTATTATCGAATCGCGGCGGCCCTTCGATTCCCTGAGCTCCGTGTAACGTCCTGCGATGACGATCGCATAATCGATATTGGCACCCATTTGGATAGAGCTTACTATAAGCTGGCTCAAGAAGAAGATGTTATCCTTCTGAAGGGAAGGAACCGAGAAATTGATCCAGATACTTCCCTGTATGACTGCGATAAGCAGAATGGGCATTCCGGCCGACTTGAAGGTAAAGAGCAGAACAACAAGGACTACCAGGATGGATACTATATTAACCACCAGGTTATCCCTTGAGAAGGTCTTCTTAAGATCAAGCTGGCTCACGGATTCGCCGACGGTATATATATTCCCGCCATAGTAATCACGGGCCATTTCGTGCATCTTGTCGATAAAGTCATAGGTTGCCTGACTTTCTTCCGGAAGGTTAAGGTAAACGAGCATACGTGAATAGTTCTCGCCCTGAAGCTGTTCCTTGGCGAAATTCATCATCTTGTAGGCGTTGTCAAGGGTTTCCTGAGTGTCATCATCGAGAGTTACATAGCCTTCATCGATCTCCTCGTGGATGAACATGAACATATCTATAAGGGGAACCCTGTATGAGGGAAGACCGTTTACGACCTTGGCGTAATCCTCGTCATTTACCGCATAAGCAGTATAGATGAGCTGGGCCACTTCGTAATCCATGTCCAGCAGTTCCGAAAACTGTCTGGGAGACAGCCTGTCCGTCAAGGTGTATCCGCCTATAGCCTCGGTATTGGCCAGACCTGTGCAGGACCTTACCTCCGGGCAGGATTCAAGCCTTGTAAGAAGCTTTTTTTCGCTTTCGTAATTGCCGGCAGGCACCACGAGGGCGATGAGGTTGTCATCACCGAAATTGTCATCTATCATCTCATCCGCTATCTGAACCCTGTTCTGTATGGGAGTATGGAGGGTTGAGTAGCCGAACACGTAAGGGCATTTATTCTGTATGAAAAAGGCGACTATGATGGCAACAAGGAACAGAGGAGAGATGATAAACCTTGTCGAATAATCGAACTTGCCGACAAAGGGGATGTCCGGAATAAAGTTCTTATGTCTGGTCTTCTCCATAAGGGGAGCAAAGAGCATGATTATGCCCGGCATAAGGAGGAATACGGAAATAAGACTCAGAACGATTGCCTTGATGAGAACGATACCCATATCAGGTCCTATTTTGTACTGCATGAAGGTCATGGCGATAAGACCGCCTACCGTTGTAAGCGAGCTTCCGGATATCTCGGGTATTGCCTTGGTGAGTGCGGTGATTATGGCTTCCCTTGGTTCCTTATCCCTGTGTTCCTCCTTATAGCGGTTAAGGAAGATAACGGCATAGTCAACCGACAGGGCCAGTTGGAGAACTATCGTGACCGAATTGGAAACAAAAGAGATAGTTCCGAAAATGAAGTTGGAGCCGAGCTGAAGTACGGCACCTGCTCCGAAGGTTATGAGGAGAACAGGTATTTCGGCATAAGCCTGTGTTGTTATAAGAAGAACGGTAAGTACTACGATAACGACCAGTACGGAGATGACATTCATCTCTTCGGCAATAAGCTCGGACTGTATATCTCCGAGCGTGGTTGACAGGTATGAATCATAGGGTTCAATGAGTTGCTTGACTTCATTTAGCGAAATAAGACAGGCATCATCATCTTCGTCCTTATCGAAGGTGATGTCGAAGCGGGCGGATCCGTTATTGTAGTGTTTATCCGTTTCATCGAAGTTTACAGTGAATACTCCCGGAATATCTTCAAGGTTTTCCTTGATCTTTCCGGCCTGTTCATATGAAATATTTGCTATCATGACCGTACAGGAGCCATAGGTCACGAACTCCTCATTCATAAGGTCAAGACCCTGCTTAGTCTCTGTGTGCTGGGGAAGGTAGGATGCAAGTGAATTCTCGACATTAACCCAGTTACGTGAAAAGGCTGAAAAGATGGCCAGCAGAATAAAGATAAGAAAGAAGAGATTGCGCTTGTCTACGATAAATCCGCATATCTTAAACATGGCGCTGTTTCCGCTCTTCCCGGTAGAATTAGGTTCCATTGATATTATTTCTCCGTTAATTATCAATTTATTATAGTAAACGAAATTATTTATTTCGTTTACTATAATTATCAAACAATAATTATCAGATGATTATACCACTATATCTTGTGGTTTACAAATTATATAATATAAAATATTGATAAACAATCCATAAATTACATATTAATAATGCGGCGGGGATCAGAGAGATTTTTAAAATATACCGTATCATGCTTGCTTGTAAGACGGATATTTTATAGAATTATAGGAAGCGGATATTATCCGCTCACTTAAAAACCATGATGAATGATAAAGTACTTGAAACTCTTGAATATAATAAGATAAAGAGCATGCTTGCCGATCGGGCAACATCACAGCCGGGCAGGGATAAATGTCTGTCCCTTAAGCCGTCGGCGGATATCCGTGAAGTAAATGATCTCCAGCAGGAAACCTACGACTGCGTGGGGCGGCTGTTGAGAAATTCTTCGGTTAATTTCGGTTCCAACAAACCGGTTGAGATGTCACTTAAAAGGCTGGATAAAGGGAGTTCAATATCTGCGCCGGAGCTTTTGGACATTGCCGGACTTCTTGAGAACACCGCAAGGGTTAAGTCCTACGGACGCAGGGATGATGAGGGTGAGAGGGATTCTCTTGATGAAATGTTTGATGCCCTTGCCCCATTAAGCCAGATATCTTCCGAGATAAGAAGGTGCATACTGTCCGAAAACGAAATAGCCGATGATGCCAGCAGTGAACTTAAGAATATAAGGCGGCTTAAGAAGGTAACGGGTGAGAGGATACATTCCCGTTTAAACAGCATGGTGAATTCCACTTATAAATCCTACCTGCAGGACAGCGTGATAACCATGCGTGAGGGAAGATACTGCATACCGGTCAAGGCTGAATACAAGGGGAATGTACCCGGAATGATCCATGACAGGTCGCAGAGTGCATCCACCCTGTTTATAGAGCCGTCCGAAATAGTGAACCTTAATAATGAATTGAGGGAGCTTGATATCAGGGAAGCGAAGGAGATAGAGGTTATCCTTGCGGGCCTGTCATTAAGGTGTGGTGAGAATACGGATATCATACGAAGTGATCAGCTCATTATGACAGAGCTTGACTTTATATTTGCAAGGGGCACTCTTGCTCTTGACATGAATGCAACCAGACCTGAATTTAATGAAGACAGGATCATTGATGTGAAAAAGGGAAGGCACCCCCTGATAGATAAGAACCGGGTGGTTCCCATAGATATAAGGCTGGGAGATGATTTTGACCTGCTTGTGATAACGGGTCCCAATACGGGCGGCAAGACGGTTGCCCTTAAGACGCTGGGACTTCTTACGCTCATGGGTCAGTCAGGTCTTATGATACCTGCTCTTGACCATTCAAAGCTGGGCATATTCAGTGAGGTATTTGCGGATATAGGGGATGAGCAGAGTATTGAGCAGAGCCTGTCAACCTTTTCCTCGCATATGAAAACAATAGTCAATATCCTTGATAATGCGGATGAGGGGTCCCTTTGTCTTTTTGATGAACTGGGTGCCGGTACCGATCCTACAGAGGGTGCGGCCCTTGCAACGGCGATCCTTGACCACCTTCATAAGCGCGGGATAAGAACGGCGGCGACTACCCATTACAGTGAGCTTAAGGTTTATGCCTTAAGGGAAGACAGGGTATGTAATGCAAGCTGTGAGTTCAGTGTTGAAACACTGGCACCGACCTACAGGCTCCTTATCGGAATTCCCGGTAAGAGCAACGCCTTTGCGATAGCGGGCAAGCTGGGGCTGCCTTCCTACATAATAGACAGTGCCAGAGATAAGATAAGCGAAGCCGATGAAAGCTTCGAAGATGTTATATCCGAGCTTGAGTCAAACAGGGTCCTTATCGAGCAGGAGAAGCTTACGATAGCATCTCTTAAGGAAGAGATAGAGGGCCTTAAAGCCGATTACGAAAACAAAAAGAACAGGCTTAATGAGCAGAGAGAGAAAATCCTTGATTCGGCCAGGGTGGAAGCAAGGAAAATCCTTCTTGATGCGAAGGAAAGTGCCGATAAAGCAATACGTAACTTCAGGAAGTACGGAAGCATACGTGAGATGGAGGATGAGAGAAGTAAGATAAGGAATAAACTTAACGAAGTGAAACAGGGGGACGGTTCCCCGGTTCACTTCTCTTCGGGAAAACGGGGTGAACCGGGGAACCGTCCCCCCGTTTCACCAAAGCCTTCCGATTTCAAGCTGGGCGAGAGCGTGCGGATCATATCCATGAACCTTGAAGGGACCATAAGCTCGCTGCCCGACAATAAAGGCAATCTCTTCGTTCGGTGTGGGATCATGCGGATGCAGGTGGGCATGAATGATATCGAGTTTGTTATGACGGACGATATCACAGGCCCGGGAATCCACAACAAGGGCAAGGGAAGCACTAAGAAGGGAAGCCAAGGCTACAGGATGGGATCAGGGCTGTCGAAATCAAACACCATTTCCATGGAGCTTAACCTGATCGGAAACCGTGTGGATGAGGCGATCCCGAAGCTTGAGAAATATCTTGACGATGCTTATCTGTCCCATCTTGAAACTGTAAGGATAGTACACGGTAAGGGAACGGGAGCCCTTAGAAAGGCAGTATGGGATCATCTCAAGAGGATAAAATATGTTAAATCGTACAGGCTCGCCGAGTACGGTGAGGGGGACGCGGGCGTTACGGTTGTGAATTTTAAATAAAAGGAGAAAGCAATGGCAAACAAGCAGAAGATACTTATAGTTGATGACGACAATAATATAGCGGAGCTTATTTCACTCTATCTTACCAAGGAATGCTTTGACACGCAGATAGTTAATGACGGGGAGAGTGCGATAAAGACCTTTGATTCTTACAAGCCCAACCTTATACTGCTTGATCTTATGCTTCCGGGCATAGACGGCTATCAGGTGTGCCGGGAGATAAGGGGAAGGTCACAGACACCCATAATCATGCTGTCAGCCAAGGGCGAGATATTTGATAAGGTCTTAGGACTTGAGCTGGGAGCGGATGACTATATGGAGAAGCCCTTTGACAGTAAGGAGCTGGTGGCCAGAGTCAAGGCGGTCCTTCGGCGTACCCAGGCAGCCAAGCCTGTGGAGCCTCCTTCGGATGTAAAATGTGTAGAGTATCCCGATCTCGTTATCAACCAGACCAATTATTCGGTACTCTATTTCGGTGAGCCTGTGGAAATGCCGCCCAAGGAGCTGGAGCTGCTGTATTTTCTGGCATCCTCACCCAATCAGGTATTTACCCGTGAGCAGCTCCTTGACCATATCTGGGGATATGAGTATATAGGCGATACAAGGACCGTTGATGTCCATATTAAGAGACTCCGGGAGAAGATCAAGGATCACGATATGTGGAAGCTGTCTACTGTATGGGGAATAGGTTATAAGTTCGAGGTTAAGTAAGATCCCATGCTTTTGCTCGGGATCACACAGATATCGGGATGAAATACAGAAAAACATTATATTTAAAGTTCATATTGGCCTATCTGGCATTCGGACTTATCAGCTTCTTTCTGATCACAACCCTGTTTGCAAGGCTTACCTTTAATCATCTGGTCATGGATAAGGCAGCGGCCCTGTATAAGGAAGCAACCCTTATATCGACCCGGTATGCGGATTCCATATACAATTCATCCCTGCAGGCGGATGATGTCAGGGACCAGCTTGAGGCCATAGACACCTTCACCCAGTCGGAAATATGGATAATCAATCCCGACGGTCAGCTTTTGTATAATTCAACGGATACGACCGTGGATAAGGACAACACCGTAACGATAGAGCATTTCAATCCGACGGATACGGGGAATAACTATTATATGGTGGGTGATTTCTACGGTAATTTCGAATCGGATGTATTAAGTGTCCTGTCCCCTATTAATTCCGATTTCAGGATCAGGGGATATGTTGTTATGCACTATGAGATAAGTGAGATAAGGGAATCCCGGGACAGGCTCCTTAACATTTATTATATGGCACTTGGCATCATGTTTGTTTTGTCTCTTGTCATTTTGATCGTTTTCACGATTGTCGTGTACCGGCCCCTTAAGAAGATCACCAAAGCGACCGAGGAATATGCGGACGGTAATCTTACCCATAAGATTGAGGTAAACAAGGATGACGAAATAGGCCACCTTGCGGCCTCCCTTAATTACATGGCCTCTGAGCTTTCAAAGGGTGAGGATAACCAGAAGCAGTTCATTGCCAATGTGTCCCATGACTTTCGCTCTCCCCTTACTTCCATCAAGGGTTATATCGAGGCTATGGAGGACGGTACAATACCTCCCGAGATGAGCGGCAAGTATTTAAAGATCGTGCTTAATGAAACCGAGAGACTGACGAAACTGACCAATTCGCTCCTGTCCCTCAACAACCTGAATACCAGAGGTATGCACCTTGATATAAGTGACTTTGACATAAACGCGGTAATCAAGAATACGGCGGCGACCTTCGAGGGTACCTGCAAGCAGAAGAGGATACGGTTTAATCTTGTACTGTGTGGTGAGGAGCTGTATGTATCAGCGGATATGGGCAAGATCCAGCAGGTTCTTTACAACCTTATCGACAATGCCATCAAGTTCTCGGATGCCAACTCAGATATCAAGCTTGAGACCTCGGAGAAGAATGACACCGTATTCGTATCCGTCAAGGACAGCGGGATAGGGATTCCCAAGGAAAGTCAGAAGCTGGTTTTCGACCGCTTCTACAAGACGGACTTATCACGGGGCAAGGATAAGAAGGGAACGGGTCTGGGGCTTGCGATAACAAAGGAAATAATCAATGCTCACCATGAGAACATAAACGTTATCTCAACGGTAGGTGTCGGAACCGAGTTCATCTTTACCCTCCCCAAGAGTAAAGAGGAGGAGAGCATATGACGGAGTCATATTCAGGATGCTCTCCGACGAAAGGCCGCCGAGCGAAGAGAGGGGGCAATACCTTGTAAGACAGGAGGAGAGCATATGACGAAGTCATATTCAGGATGCTCTCCGACGAAAGGCCGCCGAGCGAAGAGAGGGGGCAATACAATAAGGAGGAGAGCATATGAACATTGTACTTCTTGAACCGGAGATCCCGGCCAATACGGGCAATATCGGCAGGACCTGTGTAGCGACCGGTACAACCCTTCATCTGATAGAGCCGCTGGGATTCCAGCTTACCGAGAAGAATATAAAGCGGGCGGGAATGGATTACTGGAAGGACCTTGATGTAAAGAGATATATTAATTACGAAGAATTCCTTGAGGTAAACAAACACCCGAAGGTATATATGGCAACTACCAAGGCCCGTAAGGACTATACACAGGCGGTCTATGAGGAGAATGCATATATAATGTTCGGGAAGGAGAGTGCGGGTATCCCGGAGGAGATACTTGTTGAGAATGAGGAAACCTGCATAAGGATTCCGATGATTTCCGGAATAAGATCGCTAAACCTTTCGAATTCGGTGGCTATCGTCCTCTATGAGGCGTTAAGACAGCAGGGCTTTGGGACGCTTGAGAAGGAAGGCAAGCTGCACAGGCTCAAGTGGAATTCCTGACAGATAAACAGAAGAAAGACTTCGGGAGAAGAGATATGGATGAAATGAAGCGGGAAGAAGCAGTTGAAGAAATCAAAAATGAGAATGAACGATCGGCAGTGAACAGTGAACAGAATTACGAATTCATCACGGAGACCATAAAGAGGAAGCCGGTAAACAAGAGGAAGGTATTCAGAAAGGTCGTACTGACGGTGATCCTTGCGGTGGTATTCGGGGTCATCTCCTGTATTACCTTTGTATATCTGTACCCGGTAGTAAATAAGAAGGTACATCCTGATGACAGCACCAAACCTGTGAGATTTGAAAGCGCGGACGAGGAGAAGGGTAATGAAGATGCCGCTGCCGATAAGGTACAGGAGGCTTCTGCCGAAAATATAGAGAAGGAAGCAAATGGAGAAAACGAAGCGGATGATACACCTGAAGCGGATGATACACCCGGGGCGGATAATGTACCCGGAGCGGATGATACAAATGCCGGTGCAGAGAAGAAGCCGGAAGAACAGAAGGAACCGGATATCCTTGACGAAAACATTCCCGAAGTCATAACTCAGGTTGTTGAGACGGTTGAAAAGGATCTTGAGATCGAGGATTACCAGAAGCTGTACCAGCAGATAGGTGATGTTGCCAAGGAAGCCAGAAGAGCCATGGTTACAGTCACCGGAATATCAGCCAATACGGACTGGTTTATGAACGTATATGAGAACAGGCATACCTGTGCCGGAATAATACTTGCGGAGAACGGCAAGGAGATGCTGATACTTACAAGATATTCGGTGATAAAAACCTGCGATTCCGTAATAGTGACATTCTGTGACGGCAAGCGGTATGATGCGGTACTCAAGAAATCCGATCCCAATACGGATATGACGATAGTTGCTGTTGATCTTGAGAATATAAGTGATGATACCAGGGAAGCCTGCAAGCTGGCTGAACTGGGATCGACTAAGAATTCATCCATAGACGGTACCCCTGTCATTGCAATAGGCGATCCTCTGGGTGTATCGGAATCAATGGCCATGGGTCAGATCACCAGCCATACATCTGTCAAGGACATGACCGATACTAATGTATCCCTGTTAACGACGGATATTTACGGAAGCTCGAACGCCAGCGGAGTCATCATAAACATGTCCGGAAGGGTCCTTGCAATAATCACCCAGGACGGAGCTTCGACAGACGCCAAGAACCTCATCTGCGGCTATGCAATATCAGACCTGAAGGACAGGCTCGAGAAGCTGTCAAACGGTCAGGAAATAGCATATCTTGGTATAGTGGGACTTGATGTAACTGAAGATATATCGAATGAGTATGATGTACCCGTAGGCGCTTATGTAAGGCAGGTGGTGATCGATTCCCCGGCAATGGATGCGGGTATCCAGAACGGCGATGTTATCGTCAAGCTGGGAACGACGGATATCAATTCCTTCAGTGATTATAAGGATGCCATGCTTAAGTGCCAGCCCGATGACCTCATGATGGTGACAGTCAAGAGAAAGGGAAGGATGGAATATGTTGAGCTGTCCTATGAGATAACTCTTGGGAAGCTGAGCAACTGACTGTGATGTCATGTCCGGTCTTATTTTATAAATATATGTATTGGATGAATCCAAAACAGCGAAAAATGTGAAGCATTTTGAGCCTGTTCTGAATAGTTACAAAAATATCAGTATAGAAGGAGAACTTATGAAGTATATAGAGCAGTTAAGGGAAGGCGATAATGTAAATGACGTTTATCTTATAAAGCATAAACAGTCGGCAGTGACCAAGAACGGCAAGCCCTATGAGAACGTGATATTACAGGACAAGACCGGGACCATTGATGCCAAGATATGGGATGTGGGTTCCATGGGGATCGAGGATTTTGATATACTTGATTACTGCATGGTGGGCGGTTCTGTTACAAGCTTCAACGGTCAGCTTCAGGTAAATATCAAGCGAATACGGAAGGTATCGGAGGGTGAGTATGTTCCTGCAGACTACCTGCCTGTTTCATCTTATGATATAGATGAGATGTATGGAGAACTGCTGGGATATATAAAGGGACTTAAATCGGACCATTTAAAGAAGCTGTGTGAGGCATTTTTTGTGGAAGATGAGGATTTCACCGCATCCTTTAAGAAGTCTTCGGCAGCCAAGAGTGTTCATCATGGATTTGTGGGCGGCCTGCTTGAACATACATTGAGTGTTGTGAAGCTGTGTGATTTTTATTCGACAAGATATCCTGTGCTTAACAGGGACCTTCTGATAAGCGCCGCAATGCTGCATGATATTGCAAAGACCAGGGAACTGTCACCATTTCCCCAGAATGACTATACAGATGACGGGCAGTTATTGGGGCATATAGTCATGGGCTGTGAGATGGTGGGCGAGAAGATAAAGGGCATAGAGGGATTTCCCCACAAGCTTGAGGCTGAGATCAAGCACTGTATTCTCGCGCATCACGGAGAGTATGAGTTCGGATCGCCCAAGAAGCCGGCACTTGTAGAGGCACTGGCCCTTAATATGGCAGACAACCTGGATGCCAAGATGGAGACCCTTAAAGAGCTGTTTGATTCGACTGCGGAAACGGGGTGGCTTGGCTTTAACAGGCTTATTGATTCAAATGTCAGGAAGACAGGAAGCTTTATTGTATGAGCATCGATCCTGTCATATGAGAACGAGAAGGTTAAAAGAATTGATGCAGGGAGCAGGATAAGCCTTATGAATGAAAACAGGGAAGCGATCCGGTATAAGAAGAATGATACAGTCAAGCTTGAAATAACGGACCTGACAGCAGAGGGCATGGGCGTCGGTAAGATTGACGGCTATGCCCTTTTTGTTAAAGATGCTGTTGTGGGTGATGTAATCGATGCGCGCATAGTCAAAACCAAAAAAAATTACGGGTATGCACGTATCGAAAGGATAGTCAGTCCTTCGGCCATGCGTATTCCGGCAAGATGTATACTTGCAAGAAGATGCGGCGGCTGTCAGATACAGGAGATGGATCCTAAGGGTCAGCTTGATTTTAAACAGAATAAGGTAAGGAACAATCTTATAAGGATAGGCGGATTTGATCCGGCGTTTATTGATGAGGTGATGGAGCCGATTATCGGTATGGAGGATCCGTGGAGATACAGGAACAAGGCACAATACCCCATTGGTACGGACAAGGACGGGAATCCGGTTGCGGGATTCTACGCGGGAAGGACTCACAGCATAATCCCGTGTACGGACTGTGCTCTGGCACCTTCGGAAAACAGTACGATACTGGGTATTATACTTGAGCATATGCGAAGGCATGATATCCTGCCCTATGATGAAACGGATGGCAGCGGCACGGTGCGTCATGTGATGATAAGGAAGGGTTTTGCGACCGGTGAGATAATGGTGTGCCTTGTTATTAAGCAGGCGGATGTAAGATCATCCTATGGGAGTGGTTCGCCGGAAAAAGGGCAGAATACAGGATGCATGAGTTCGGGGAAGCGGGTAATGGGAAATGATCGGGCACAGAGCTGCGGGATCGGGTTAAAGGAGCAGGAGGAGTCCGAAAGGTATGACAGAAAGGACACGGAGACGGAATATATCCGCGGACAAAGTGAACTGATCGTAAAGCTTACAGAAGTTCCGGGAATGAAGTCGGTCTGCGTATCGATCAATAATGACAATACGAATGTGATAATGGGGACGGAAATACATACTTTGTTTGGGAGTGACAGGATAAGTGATGTTCTGTTGGGAAAGAAGTTCGAGATATCGCCGCTGTCCTTCTACCAGATAAATCCTGTTCAGGTGGAAAGGCTGTACGGGACTGCGATCGAATACGCAGGGCTTACCGGAAGCGAAGAGGTCTGGGATGTATGCTGCGGGATCGGTACGATATCTATATGCATGGCGGAAAAGGCAGGGCGTGTACACGGTCTTGAAATAGTTCCGGAGGCAATAGAAGATGCAAAAAGAAATGCGGCACTCAACAATGTGGACAATGTTGATTTCATATGCGCGGCGGCGGAGGAATATCTGCCTGTGCATATGGACATGTTAACAGCGGATGTGATAGTGCTCGATCCGCCCCGTAAGGGTATGGATGAGGCAGCGCTTGCGGCAATAGCCGATGTCGCACCGGAGAAGATCATATATGTAAGCTGTGACAGCGCAACCCTGGCCCGTGACCTTAAATATTTAACAGATCGCGGATATGAACTTAAAAAAGTCCGATGCACTGATATGTTTAGTCAGACTGTTCATGTTGAAAGCTGTTGTTTGCTTGAACGACTGCGAAATGCAAAGCATCACATCGAGGTTAAAGTGGATATGGATGAGTTGGATCTGACCAGTGCGGAAGCTAAGGCTACATACAAGGAAATCCAAGACTGGGTGCAGAAAAAGTACGGATTTCATGTGACGAATCTGAATATTGCCCAAGTGAAACAGAAGCATGGGATCATCGAGCGGGAAAACTATAATAAGCCCAAATCTGAGGATAGTAAACAACCGGGATG
>DFKQ01000113.1 GCA_002373875.1 Lachnospiraceae bacterium UBA3641 | reverse complement strand
CCCTTTCTTACTAACTGGTTAAATGTTGGCATTCTTTTCACCTCCTTATTGCACAATAAATGAGCGCATCTTATGACACGCTCAATCATTATATCCATTTAATGCCGATCAGTCAAGCAAATATTAACGAAATTCTTTGATAATCCAAGACAGCGCCCGGAATAACGTATATCCGCCACTGTCTTGAATTATCACTCATATGATGTATACCCCTATACACCTTTCGCGCTTCCCTGAACCACACGATTTTCAAGTTCTTTCTCAATCCTCATGGTCCGGAAGGGATGGAAGAGACTCACATCTTCCATCTCATTTATGTATGGCTCACTGTCAAGTCCCATGACCAACAGCTGCGCTATACGCTTCTTATGATTCCTGTACCAGAAAGAATACAGGACGACTATGGCTATGACTATGCATGTAAGCACAACAGCCAGAACAATTCCGCTGTAATCACCTGTTCCCGAACTTAAGGGAGCAGGATTCTCTTCTATTATCTTAAGGTTATAATTATTCATAAAGTATGACACTCCGGATTTGGTCACTTTTCGCTGTTTAGGTAACGATTTCATTTTCATTATTAAAGACCAGGGCCTTACAAAAAAAGGTTCACATTTTTTTATATTTTTTTTTTCGTATATATGAGGTAAAATAAATGTGACTGTTCAAGACTCTTTTGAACAGCTACAAACATCGAAAGGACGTTTTGGCATGAACAACGATCGATATCATAACTTTAAGCTGTTCAAGCTTATCCAGCTTATGCTTCTTGTTCTGTTCGGGATCATGTTCTTCTGTTATTTCAAGTTCGACCCCCATCTCAGGAACAATATCTTCTCCAATCGCAACCTTTTAACCATCTGCGTCTTCCTCTGGGCCTTTATGATCTATTCGGCCGTCTGCCTTATATCTGACTTTTCCCAGCTCCAGAAGGAGATCATTGAGAATCATAAGCTCCATCAGGCAGCATATCTGGATACACTGACCGGACTTCCCAACAGGAACGGATGTGACCTTATCATCAACAGGTACACGAACAGACGCGATGTTTCTAAGATCGGATGCGCCCTTATAGAGCTTCCGCATATAGACGAGATCAATGTTGCAAAGGGGCGTCTCTTCGGTGATAAATACATCCATGACTTTGCAAGGATGCTTGAGCTTCTCGGAAACAAATACGGCTTCACGGGCCGCAACTCGGGAAATGAATTCCTACTTATAATAGATAACTGCCCCGCCGAAAAGATGCAGGAATTTATCGCAGCTCTGAACGGCGAGATTGAAAGATACAACGAACAGCACGGAGAACCCGCAATGGAGATCCGTGTAGGTTATATCCTGAATGAACAGGAAGGTCTTAAGAGCTTCCTCTCCATTATATCTACTTTATATTCGCGTGAAAGGTAGCGTAAATGGCTGACTTTAACCATGCTTATATAGGCAACCTTGTCATTTCCGCGCAATCGGGCTCTTCCGAAGCCTTCGCCGAGCTGTATGCAACCACCTACAATCACACCTACAATTATTCAATGCACTATCTAAGGGATGCATATCTGGCTCAGGACGCTGTGCAGGAAACCTATATATCAGCCCTGAAGAACATCAATAACATAAAGGATCCATCCCTTTTCGTGGCCTGGCTCAACCAGATATGCTTCCATGTGTGCTACGATATGGCTAAGAAAAAACATCCGGATTCAATAAGCTCCGAATTGCTGGAACTTGTCCTTGATGAAAAGCCGGAACACAATCCTGACGAGCATTACGAGAACAAGGAGGAACTTGATTCCTTAAACCGGGCCGTAAACTCCCTTCCCTTCCTTGAGCAGCAGGTCATTGTAATGAGGTTCTACAACGAAATGAAGCTTGAGGACATAGCCGCAGCGCTTAACTGCTCACGAAGTACGGTCAAACGCTATATAAACAGCGGTAAGAAGGCAATCTATAAAATGCTGAGAAAGGGGGGGAAATGATGTTTTTCAGACGAGCTAAAAAATACAACATGCCCAAGCAGGCTGCAGTCGATGTACTGAAGAATGTACTGGAAGCCTCAAATGTTGAAACACCGAATATTAATTTTGACTGGCTGCTGCTTAAAGGACTGGCCCAGACCAATCTTGTGGACTTTTGTAAATGGATCGCCATCGGTTTCCTCTTCCTTGCGCTGGTTTCACCGGTAGCCCTTATGAACGCTGACCTTAAGGTCGACAGGGCCGGTATAGCACCCGAAAAGATAATAATTGAGGATTATTCCCTCTATGATGATCACTTTACCCTTAAGCTTATCGGCGACGATATTGACTATGAAGGAATCTATGCAAAGACCGCAAACGGCCGGATGATAGTTCCCTCAAGCTTTGACAGGGGCACCGGAGAGGTTACCTTTCCCTATACCCACGAAGGTCTGACAATATATATTTCTGATGAGCACGGTCACACGTTAAATGCTACACTATCAGCTTATGAGAAGTAAAATACGGATACAATTTAATATGGCTTTACTTCTGCTTTTTGCCCTTCTCTCTCTTGGGAGTTGCGGAAAAAAGATTCCGCCCTCACAGCGTGAGACCGAGGTAAAGCTCGAGGATCAGGCAGGTGCGTGGTCGAATGATTTCGACATACTGCTTCCTCAGGTATCGGAGGATCCTGCGGAAGGGAATGAATATATAAGCTTCGATTCCGCACATGCGGAAGACGGATATATCTGTGTAAGATATCTGGGTGATTCCGAAAAGGCGAAGCTTCAGCTGTTTAAGGATACCAGCATTACTTATACCTACAATATTCCCCCAAACGAGGATACCATCATTCCCCTTTCCCTCGGGAGCGGGCTTTACAGCATGACGATCTATGAGAATATTCAGAGCAATGAATACGCCATGATATATGCGCAGGACCTGGAGGTATCCTTAAAGGATGAGCTAAGTCCCTTCCTTTATCCCAACCAGTATGTCCGGTTTACTGACAAATCGGATACAACCGCTCTTGCACGGCAGCTTACGGACGGATGCACCAACGAGCTTGATGCCGTTGCTAAGGTTTACGATTACATGATAAAAAACATAACCTATGACTACAACAAGGCCGAAAATGTGCAGCCCGGCTATCTTCCCGATGTGGATGAGATATTGCGGATAAAGACCGGTATATGCTTCGATTATTCTGCTGTAATGACAGCAATGCTCAGAAGCGTCGGAATACCTACGCGAATGGAGATAGGCTATTCGGGTGATGCTTACCATGCATGGCTTAGTGTATATGTTAAGGATATAGGCTGGATAAATGATATCATTCAATTTGACGGTAATGTCTGGACCCTGATGGATCCTACCTTTGATGCCAATGCCGATGGGAACACAAGCCTTATCGGCAGCGGTAAAAAAACAGAATATACAATGATGTATAATTATTAAATATAATAAGGGGTACCATCGAAGATGGTGGAGTCCTTATGACATAAGTATCAAAAGAATTACGCAGTAATTCTTACCTATTAATTATCCTAAGGAAATGACCCTTTGGGAGAGGAGAAAAACCTATGAGCGACAGAAAAAAGAAACTGAACTACGAAGAACTGGCTCTTTTCTGCGAGCAGTTTGCGATGACCCTTGATGCCGGCCTTAACCACATGGATGGCATTAATGTCATGCAGGAGGATGCCATGAGCAGGGAAGGCAAGGAGATACTCGAAACCATCCTTGGAGGTCTCCATGAGGGCTGCCGGCTCAACGAGGCAATGGAGAGGACCGGTGTATTCCCCAAATACTGCCTTGATATGATCCGCATAGGTGAGACCTCGGGTAAGCTTGACGAGGTTATGCATTCCCTGTCCTTTCACTATACAAGAGAACAGAATATCTCGGAGGGTATAAAGAATTCCCTCAAATACCCCTTTATCATAATAGGTATGATGTTCATCGTGATTCTGGTACTGGTCATCAAGGTCCTTCCCATCTTCAATCAGGTGTTTATTCAGTTGGGATCGGAAATGACCGGCTTTTCCAAAGGACTTATGCAGTTCGGCAGCATGATCGGAACATACTCTGTAGTCTTTATAAGCCTGCTTGTTGTGTTGATCGCACTTTATGTGATCTTCCTTCGTACTGAACGGGGACGAATATACTTTACGGCCTTTTGCTCGAAATTTTTCCTGACCAGGACCCTCTATGAGAAGATCGCAGTCGGCCGCTTCGCATCCGGTATGGCCCTTACCCTGAATGCTGGACTGCGTCCCGAAGAAAGCCTTGAGATGGTTTCAACCATGGTTGATAACGAATCCGTATCAAGACGCATCGACAAATGTCTTGACCTTGTAAGACAGGGAGGTTCCTTCTCCGCATCCTTAGTTGACGCCGGAATATTTAACAATCTCTATTCCAGGATGATAGCCGTCAGCGGTAAGTCCGGATCCGTCGACAAGGCCCTCGAAAAGATAGCGGTTAAATATGATGAGGAGGTGGAGTCAAGGATAAGCAATATAATCTCCATCCTCGAACCCACTCTGGTCATCATCTTCTCTATCATAGTATGTATGATACTGCTTTCCGTTATGATGCCACTTATGAGCATCATGACCACGATCGGATAAACAAGCAATGAAGATATGCTCCCTACGATCGCATATCGGATGCGAACAAAATTCGAAAGGACCTCATTAAGTGCTTACGCCATGAACCGATTCACGAGACTAGATCTAAAAACAAGAATACTGGGCTCCATCAATTATTCCATCCTTCTCTTCGCCGCAATAATCGTGGCATTCCTTATAGGGATCACCCGGCTGTCAGGCTCTAACGCGGCCAACAGCAGACAGATACTTGAAGAAGCCATAAACCGCGATATCATCCACTGCTACTCGATCGAAGGCATGTATCCTCCTTCACTTGAATATATCGAGGAGCATTACGGGCTCAATTATGACCATAAGAGATTTATAATCGATTACGAGTCAATAGGAAGTAACCTTATGCCCAATGTAACTATAATCGAGAGGGAATACGAAGAATGAACATGCAAAAACGGGACAGATCAATAGTGGATGTCATCTTCATGATCACGGTATTCGGGGTCTTTATGCTCTCTGCCCTCTTCGTTGTTCTTTTCGGAGCCAGAATATATAAGAAGACCGCCCATGACATGAGCGTTAACTTCTCATCCCGAACATCGCTTGCCTACGTTACCGAGAAGCTCCACCAGCATGACAGAAAAAACGGGATTGAGATAATCAAGGATTCCTCCGGCCCGGTTATTAAGATGAACCAATTTGTAAACAGTGACGAATATTGTACATATTTATATGAACACGAAGGATATCTTAAGGAACTCACGGTACGTGGAGATGTTGGCCTTGTAAGGAATGCCGGCAAGAACATACTAAAGCTTAACTCCTTTGAATCCACCAAAATATCCGATTCCCTTTACCGCTTCAATATCGAGGATGATGAGGGTAACGCAACGGAGTTTTATGTTTCATTATACAGCTATTCCGATACCACCGATTAACGCAAAGTGAACGAATTAAATTCGT
>DFKQ01000064.1 GCA_002373875.1 Lachnospiraceae bacterium UBA3641 | reverse complement strand
TGGTTGCGGCGCTCGCGGTATTCCGTCTTATGATATATGGTAGAATCAACAACCTCAACCTCGCCCGTCGAGAAGTTACGCTGGAAGTTCCTGGAATCATCATCCGCATTCCACAGGCACCACTCAACATATGAGAAGAGCTTAAGCTCCTTGGTATCATTAGTGTTGTTGGTAAGCTTAACCCTGTTTATCTCGCAGGGATCCCCCATGGGAACGAAGGCGAGGTTCTCAGCCTTAACGCCGTTCTTCTCGGATGTGAACCTGGTGTAGCCCATTCCGTGGCGGCATTCGTAAAAGTCAAGCTCGGTCTTTACAGGCTGCCAGCCTACGTTCCATACGGTATCACCATCCTTGATATAGTAGTACTTACCGTTGGTATCTGCAGGCACATTATTGTAGCGGTAGCGGGTGATGCGAAGGAGCTTGGCATCCTTATAAAAGGAATAGCCGCCGCCTGTGTTGCTGATAAGCGTGAAAAAATCATTGCATCCAAGGTAATTGATCCATGGAAGGGGAGTCTTGGGGGTAGTGATCACGTACTCCCGGTTTGCGTCGTCAAAATAGCCGAATTTCATAGTCTCTTCCTCTCTTTTTAAGATTCTTCGCGTTGCTCAGAATGACAATTGAAAACGTTTAAGTTAAAACGCAAAAAAAATAATGCATCTGTGGAAATTATACAACATATACATAAGCGAATCAATAAGGAAAATGAAATATTAATCAATTTTGCACAAATTATACCATCAGAGCCTTGTAAAATTGGTATAATTGATATATACTAACTATCGAAAACGATTAAGGAGGCGGGGGAAGTGGTATCATTAAAGGACATAGCAAACGAATGCGGAGTATCGGTGGCGACTGTCAGTAAGTCGCTTAATGACCTGAATGATGTCGGTCAGGAGACCAAGGACAGGGTCAGGGAAGCTGCAAAGAAACTGGGTTATTTTCCCAATTCATCGGCCAGAACCCTTAAGACCAACCGCAGCTACAATATTGGCGTTCTCTTTGTTGATGAAGCCCAGAGCGGGCTCACCCATGATTATTTTGCCCATGTGCTGGATTCCTTCAAGCGCACTGTTGAAGCTCAGGGCTATGATATCACTTTCATCAATTCAAGGCATAACAATAATATGTCGTACCTTGAACATTCAAGGTACAGGGGTGTTGACGGTGTTGTGATCGCCTGTGTTGATTTTTTTGATCCCCAGGTAATGGATCTGATACGTTCCCAGCTTCCCGTAGTGACCATTGACCATGTATTTGATTACAGGATAGCTGTTTTATCCGATAATATCCAGGGCATGCATGATCTGGTTGAATATGTGTGCGATAAGGGTCACCGCAGGATAGCCTATATCGCAGGTGATGACACATCGGTTACCAAGAACCGTGTGGGCAGCTTCTACAGGTCTCTTGAGAAGAGGGAGATATCCATTCCGGATGAGTATCTGATGTATTCAACCTACAGGAATCCGGACCTTGCCTACCTAAAGACCAAGGAGCTTCTGGCACTTCCTGTGCCGCCAACCTGCATAATGTACTGCGATGACTATTCGGCCCTGGGCGGTATCAATGCCATCAGGGAGGCAGGACTGTCCATTCCGGATGATATATCTGTGGTGGGATATGACGGGAGCTATATAGCCCGAATCCTTGACCCTAAGCTGACGACCCTTAAGCAGGACACCGAAAGGATAGGAAGGGTGGCAGCCGAGAAGCTTATCCACCTTATAGAGAATCCCAAGACGACCCTCATCCAGAGGATGGTTATAGACGGGGAACTGTTAGAGGGCGGTTCCGTCGCAGATTTAAACTAAATAAATGTGAAACAGGGGACGGTTCCTCGGTTCATTTTTCGGAAATTGCTGTGAGATGAGTTGATCCGGAAAAAATGAACCGAGGAACCGTCCCCTGTTTCACATTATAGGTAAAATCTATAAGGTCTCATTAATTTTACATATTAGACAGAGCTATAAAAGGGTCCTATAATCGCTAACAGAAACAGGACAGCGATTAAGGAGCATCACATGGACAATAAGACAGACAAGGCTTCGTTATCTCCTGAAAATGTTAAAAAACTTAATGATCTTATGAAGGGAATGCGGTTCGGGACCGTTACCATAATAGTTCAGGACGGTAAGATCATCCAGATAGATAAGACGGAGAAGCACAGATTATAAAAGAATATCAGTCGGATATGGCTGACCGGTAAACCGGAGGCTGTAGGATAAGGGTTTCATTAGCCCGTGCCTGCAGCCTCTGTTTTTATATAAGCGAAGCATAGAGCAAAAGCGAAAAGCAAAAACGAAGAGTAAGATCGGAAAAGCGGAGAGTGGGAAATGAGTGAAGAGAAGGGATCAGATAAGCTGATCGATTTTAAGGAAGTAAGCGTAAGCTTCAGACAGAAGAAAAAGGAGATCGAAGCCGTGAAGGATGTTACCTTCTCGGTAAAGGAGGGAGAGATCCTGGGAATAATAGGTTCATCCGGAGCCGGAAAGAGTACATTACTTCGGACAATTAACAGGCTTCAGGCTGTTAGTAAGGGTGAGGTCACGGTCGGGGGCAGGAGCATAAGCACCCTGAAATCGGGGGACCTTCGCAAGCTCCGGAGCAATATAGGAATGATATTTCAGCACTTTAACCTTATAGGAAGCAGGGATGTATATTCTAATATTGAATTCGTG
Organism: Lachnospiraceae bacterium UBA3641; assembly: GCA_002373875.1. Taxonomy (GTDB): domain Bacteria; phylum Bacillota; class Clostridia; order Lachnospirales; family Lachnospiraceae; genus UBA2868. The sequence goes on along the minus strand of DFKQ01000064.1, from coordinate 14,271 downwards.
CTTCTGGAAAACGGAAAGTCAAGGGAAGAAGCAGGGAAAAGGATAGATGAGCTTCTTAAGTACGTGGGGATAGAGGATAAGAAGCATGCATATCCGGCCCAGTTATCCGGCGGCCAGAAGCAGAGGGTAGCCATAGCAAGAGCCCTGGCAAACAATGCGAAGATCCTTCTGTGTGATGAACCCACATCGGCACTTGATGCGGAAACAACCGAAGCGGTCCTTAACCTTCTTAAGCAGATAAACAGGGAACTTAATATCACGATAGTTCTTATAACCCATGAACTTGATGTGGTAAAGGAGATATGCGACAGGGTAGTGGTCATGGATGCGGGCAGGGTCGTTGAGATCGGTGATGTATATGATGTGTTCACAAGGCCCGTGAGTGAATTCACGAAAACACTCATTAAGAAGGAAAACAAATTCGTGATACCGGGTAATGTTCTTGAAAATGCCAGGGGCAAGATAATAAGGATCGATTACTTTGATGAGAACGCCGAGCGGGCCCTTATAGCGGAAGCCATAGAGGAGTTCGGAGTAAGGATCAACATCCTGCACGGCCGGATAGAATTCATCAAGAAAAAACCCGTGGGAGTATTGTACATAAGCGTTAACGGTGAGCCGGGGCAGACGCGGGATGCACTTAAGTATATCAAGGAAAACTCAGGAAAGATGGAGGTAATAAGGGATGCTTGAAAGCTTTATTGAGATAGAAGACAAACTTATAAAGGCATTGCAGGAAACAGCCTTTATGACCATCACATCGCTTGTTATAGCAGTGATACTGGGCATAGGACTGGGGATTGTACTCTTCATAACATCGGAGCCGCTCCTGTCCAAGAACACACCGGTATATGAGGTTGTAGGATTTATCGCAAACACGATAAGTTCGATACCTTTTCTGATACTCATGATATTCTTCCTTCCAATCTCGGCAGCGGTGGTAGGGACCAAGATCGGATCCAAGGCCGTTCTTGTACCGCTCACGGTAGCCGCTGCCGCCTTCTTCGGAAGGCTTGCGGAAGCATCCTTCTCGGACGTTGACAAGGGAGTATTGGAAGCGGTCATCTCATCGGGTGCCAGGAAAAGTCATGTGATCTTCAAGATAGTCCTGCCCGAAGCCAGGATATCGCTTATAAAAAACATAACCGTAACCGCCATAACCGTACTTGGGTTCTCGGCCATGGCAGGACTTGTGGGCGGCGGCGGTATAGGCGATCTTGCCTACAGGTACGGATACCAGAGGTATAAGAAGGAAGTGATGATCATATGTATCCTTCTTCTTATCATCCTGGTCCAGATAATCCAGAAGCTGGGTGGTATCATCGTGGGAATTTTGTATAAAAAGAGCGGCGGATGAAAAAACCGGTCATCCCGGACAGATGTAGTTCTGACACTTGAATAATTTATTGCAAAGAGGAAAAAAATGAAGGAGATTACATGGTACGGCAGGGGAGGCCAGGGGGCCTTCACGGCATCGAGGATACTTGGTGCGGCAGCCATGCTGAAGGGATACAGGGCACTTGCCTTTCCGTCATTCGGACCCGAACGACGGGGTGCTCCGATAAGAGCCTTCACCAGAATATCAGGGGAAGGGATCGTTGACAGGAGCATAATCAGGAAGAGCGATTACATCATCGTGCTTGATGATTCCCTCTATGATAAAGAGATGCTTAACAACCTGAAAGAAGGCGGCCGCATACTGATCAATACAAAACGCGATCCCGAATACTTCGGGGATGACAGAGTGATCGTGAGCGATATCTCAACCCAGGCGGAAAAGATATTAAAACGACCGATCGTCAACATAGGGATCCTGGGATTGTTAACGGGTCTTGATCCTGATATTGGTCCGGATGAGATATTCAGGGCCATCGAGGAATACATGCCGAATAAGATTGCGGATAAGAATATAAGGCTCCTTGACAGGATAATAAAGCTTAACGGAGGAGAGAGTGATGATCAAGGCCTCTCTTGAAAAGAGAAAAAAGATAACAAAGCTGTCACAGCTGCCTCAGGGTGCATCCTGCAGGGCCGGGGTCCTGGTTGATAAAAATGCCGGCTGGAGAAATAAATGTCCCGTTTTTGACCCTGATAAATGTATCGGGTGCCATCAGTGTTATATGTACTGCCCGGACGGGGTGATAAGCAAAAAGGGTAAAAAGATACAGATAGATTACGATTTCTGCAAGGGCTGCGGGATATGCGAAAAGATATGTAAGACGGGAGCCATATACATGGAGGAGGAGAGATGAGCGGGACAAGATTTATATCGGGAGATGAGGCTTTCGCTCAGGGTATCCGGCTGGCAAGAGCCCAGGTAATATCGGCCTATCCGATAACCCCTCAGACCATAGTGGTTGAAAGACTGGCCGAAATGGTGGAGGAGGGGATCCTTGACAGCAGGTTCATCCACGTTGAATCGGAACATTCCGCCATGATGGCAGCCATGGGTGCATCTGCCATGGGCGCAAGAGCCTTCACGGCCACTTCATCACAGGGACTTCTCTACATGGCTGAGTGCTTAAGTTATGTGGCCGGCGGACGTTTTCCCATAGTGATGATGAATGCGAACAGGGCGACTGCCCTCCCGTGGAGTATATACGGCGACCACAGGGATTCACTTTCGCTTCTTGACAGCGGATGGATACAGATATATGTGGAGGATGCGCAGGAGGCTCTTGATATGGCCATACAGGCCTACGCCCTTGCGGAGGGCGAGGAGATAAGGCTTCCCGTTATGGTAAATCTTGACGGCTTCATCCTTACCCACACATATGAGCCTGTGGACATACCGGGTCAGGAGGTGGTGGATGCCTTCCTTGCGAAACGCAATACCTGGGATAAGCTTGATCTTGACAAGCCTGTCAGCATGGCGATAACGGTCGGCCCCGAACTTAACGAGGAATTCAATATTCTCCACCATAAGGCATCGTTAAGGGCGCTTGAGACCATAAAAACCGTTGATGATAAGTACAGGGAGACCGTGGGACGAAGCCATGGCGGACCGCTTAGGACCTACAGGACTGATGATGCCGACTATGTGCTGATATCCCTTGGAAGCATAAGCGGCCTTGTAAGAAGTGAAGTGGATATATTAAGGAATGAGGGTGTCAGGGCGGGTGCCGTAAGCATAAGGATGATGCGGCCCTTCCCGAAGGATGAACTGGTGAGGGCTCTTAAGAGCGCAAGGTCAGTCGGAGTCATTGATAAGGATATTTCGTTTGGTTGTGAGGGGACGGTCTATACCAACGTTAACTCAGCCCTTCTGCAGGGGAGGTGTTATATCCCGGCGTATGATTTTGTCGGAGGAATAGGCGGAAGGGACATATCCGTAAAGGATATAGAGGAGTGTTTTAAGGATATGATGAGCGGGAGATTGCAGGGATCCGTTAAGTTCATCGGATCGGAGGTTAAGGATGATCAGGGATGATGAATTCTTCTACGGACATAAGGCCTGCGGGGGATGCGGAGGAAGTCTGGCGGTAAGGATCGCGCTTAAGGTGCTGGGCGAGAGAACACTTCTTACCCTGCCTGCGGGATGCATGTCGGCCGTAAGCTTCAATTACCCGCAGATGAGCTACGCCAATAACGCCATCATATCGGCCTTCGCCGGAACGGGAGCTGTCATGAGCGGCCTTAAGGCGGGAGCGGAAGCCATGGGACTTAAGGACTACCATGTGCTGGGCATTGCAGGTGACGGCGGTACGGCTGATATAGGTATCCAGGCTCTCTCGGGCCTTATCGACAGGAACGACGAAGGGATATACATATGCTACGACAATGAGGCCTACATGAACACCGGCATCCAGAAGAGCGGACTTACACCCTTTGGAGCGACAACAACCACCACACCGGCGGTCCCCGGCAGCAGGGGAAACATCAAACAGAAGAAGAACCTGTTTGAGATAGTGGCCGCCCACGGGATAGCCTATGCGGCAACCGCAAGCGTGGGATACATTGAGGATTTTGCTGCCAAGGTAGCGCGGGCATCGGAGGTTAAGGGAACATCCTTTATCCATGTCCTGGCTCCCTGCCCCACGGGATGGGGAATAGACACAAGCGAAACGATAGAAGTGGCAAGGGAGGTCGTGGATACGGGGCTGTGGTACCTGGCAGAGTACTACGACGGAGAATACCACCTTAACAGAAGGCCTAAGGAATTTAAGGATGTGGGTCATTACATAAGGCGGCAGGGACGGTTCAAACATCTTAAGGATGAGGACATAAATGAAATAATACGGTTACGGGATAAGACCTGGGACCGTATATCCGGGTTTAATACTGCCCGGTAAAGATCACAAAAGCCCGAAAGGGTAATGTAAAGCAGACCATTAAAAATCAGGAAATGGCAAAAGGAGGAGAATTATGAAGAAAAGAACAGTAAAGAGGATCCTTACAGGAGTGATCGCAGGTGCGGCGTTGTTCGCAATGACAGGGTGCGGATCGAGTGCATCGACCGGGGCGCAGGCACCGGCAGGAGATGTCCTTGGCGAGAGGACGCAGGCAGAAGAGGCAGCAGCGGAGGATACCGCAGCAAAAGCGGATGATGCCGGGACTGCAGGCGAAGAGGCAGCTACTGAGGAGAGTAAGAAGATCACGGTCGGTGTGTGCGCAGGCCCTTACGGAGACATGTTTGAGGATTGTATCACACCCTCACTTGAGGAACTGGGATATGAGGTGGAGATAATCGAGATCTCGGATATAGTAACTCCCAATACGGCTGTTGACGAAGGGGAGATAACCCTTAATGTATTCCAGCATTCCATCTACCTTAATAACTTCAATAAGGAGCACGGAACACACTTGACATACGTTACCGAGATCCCTACGGCAGGAATGGGAACCTTCTCGGACAAGTATAAGACACTGGATGAGCTTCCGGACGGTGCTACGATCGCGATTCCCAATGATGTTACCAATACCGCAAGGGCCCTTCGCGTGCTGGCTCAGACCGGCCTTATCGAGCTTGACCAGTCGGTTGAGCAGGCAACCGTTACCGTGGATGATGTTACAAGCAATCCCAAGGGCTTCGTATTCGAAGAGTTGAATCCCGAGGTTCTTCCCAACATCTTGGACAGTGTTGATGCTGCGATCATAAACGGATACTTTGCAATAGCTGCAGGCCTTGACTTATCAACCGACCTCTACAACGAGAAGGTTACCGACGGATATATCAACGTCATCGCTGTAAGGGAAGCAGATGCCGATTCAGAGATTACCAAGACCATAGATAAGATCGTTCACTCGGATGCCTTCAGGACAGCCATCGAGGATGAGAGCAAGCAGTATAAGTCATTTACCAAGCCCGAGGGATATGATCAGCCGAGTAAGTTCGAGTGAGGTCCGATCATGACAGAGTCATGAGTCAGGTTCGGCCCGAGCGATATGCCGCCGACTGTTTTTGAGGGGGCAATACATAAAGTAATATAAAGAGTAAGAAGTTTCAGGAGGAAATTATGAGCGAGAGTAAGTACTGGGAGGAAGAGTGGGAAACCGCACCCAGAGAGGTGATAGAGGAAAAACAGCTGGAAAGCCTTAAGGAGATCCTTAAGCACGCCTATGAAAATACGGTGTATTATAAGAGGAGCTTCGACGAGGCCGGAGTTAAGCCCGATGACATAAAGAGCCTTAAGGACATAAGCCGCCTGCCCTTTATCGATAAGCAGACGGAGAGGAAGACCCAGGGAATAGGGTCCATGGTAGGTGAGCTGTGTGCCGTTGATGAGAAGGATATAATATTCATATCGGCATCCAGCGGATCAACGGGTGTTCCGACTATCAGTCCCTTTACGCAGAATGACTTTGACGAGTGGATGAACATAGAGAGCAGGCTTATGTATCAGGCGGGAATGAGAAAGACCGACAGGTACATGCATGGTATCAACTTCAGCCTCTTTGTGGGCGGTCCCTGCGTGCTGGGGGCCCAGGGCCTGGGTGCCATGGGTATATGGTCGGGAACCCTGCCCTCTGACAGGCTCCTGTACATAATACAGCAGTTTAAGCCCACCTTTATCCAGACTACTCCCTCATATGCCCTCTACCTTGGTGAGACTGCAAGGAAGAAGGGTATAGACCCTAAGGAACTGTCTGTTAAGAGGATAATCGTTGCGGGAGAACCGGGCGGTTCCATACCCGCAACAAGGAAGGCCATAGAAGATCTGTGGGATGCAAGGCTTATTGAATTCTACGGCCTGTCAGATATCTTCGGGGCCTGTGCGGGCATGTGTGATGAGCAGGACGGCCTTCACCTGGCCGAGGACCATATCCTTGTCGAGACGGTTGATGTCAAGACAGGTGAAGTCCTGCCTGACGGTGAGACCGGGGAGCTTGTGTTCACGAGCTTAAGAAAGCATGCAAGGCCCATGATAAGGTTCCGCACCGGGGACATAGGTTTCGTTAATAAGGAAAAGTGCAGGTGCGGCAGGACATCCTGCAGGATAAATATCGTAGGCCGCAAGGACGATATGTTCATAGTGTCGGGTGTCAATATATTCCCTTCGGATGTCGAGACGGTGCTGCGTGAGCTGTCGGATATAACCGGTGAGTACAGGCTCCATGTCTTTAACAGGGATTATACCGCAAGGTACGGTGTGGAGGTTGAGCGTGTATACGGTAAGGAGAATGACGAGGAGCTTAAGAAAAAAGTTATCGGAGCGTTAAAGAGCCGTATCGGAGTCAAGCCCGATTATGTTAAAATACTTGATGACGGTGAGCTGCCCCGCGCCGAGCATAAGGCTAAGCGCCTTATAGACGAGCGGGAGAGTGAGATCGATCAGGCTATTTTGATCTGATCATCCAAGGTCGAAATCCTGCCACCACCTCAAGCTTGCTTGAAGGTGGGGACAAGGATTTATGACCTGCCCCAACATGAGCAAGTAGTGGAGTTTATCTCCATGGATTGCGAATGGTGGGAGGATTGTGAGAGTGCGCAGCACGGAACAATCCATGGATGATAATGGAAGACAGGAGGAATAAAAATGCCGGCTTTATCAAAAAAGAGCAGTGGATTTACCGATTCTGTCATAAGAAGGATGACCAGGGTCGCTAACAAATACGGGGCGATAAATCTGTCGCAGGGATTTCCCGATTTTGACCCGCCAGCAGAGATAACGGACAGGCTAAGGGAGGTGGCTGACGTAGGGCCGCACCAGTACCCGATAACCTGGGGTGCCAAGAACTTCCGTGATGCGCTTGCTAAAAAGCAGGCGCATTTTATGGGAAGGGATATAGACCCGGAGACCGAGATCGTGGTGACCTGCGGAAGTACCGAGGCCATGATGACAGCCATGATGTCTGTCGTTGATCCCGGGGACAAGGTAATAGTATTCTCGCCCTTTTACGAGAACTACGGAGCGGATGCGATCCTTACGGGCGCAACACCGATATACGTGCCGCTTGTGCCGCCTGCCTTTGATTTTGACAGGGATCAGCTGGAGGCTGCCTTTAAGCAGCATCCCAAGGCGCTAATTCTCTGTAATCCATCGAACCCGTCGGGTAAGGTATTTACATATGAGGAGCTTAAGTTCATCAGCGAACTTGCTATCAAATATGATACCTTCGCTATAACGGATGAGGTATATGAGCATATAGTTTATGAGCCATATAAGCACATTTATATAAGCTCGCTTCCGGGTATGTATGAGAGGACCATTTCCTGCTCGTCCCTCAGCAAGACCTATTCTGTAACCGGCTGGAGGATCGGATATGTGATCGCAAGTCCTACGGTCATCGAGAGGGCTAAGAAGGTCCATGATTTTCTTACCGTGGGAGCTGCCGCGCCCCTTATGGAGGCAGCGGTGGTGGGACTTGAATTCCCGGATTCGTATTATAAGGAATTAAGGGATCATTACACCCATATGAGGGACCTCTTCCTTGGCGGCCTTAAGGACATCGGGCTTAAGTTCACACAGCCCCAGGGTGCTTACTATGTTCTTGTTGATATAAGTGAATTCGGACAGGGTGATGATCTTGCCTTCTGTGAATGGATGGCCGAGCATATCGGCGTAGCCGCAGTGCCCGGCTCAAGCTTCTTTAAGGAAGACATCAATGATTATATCAGGTTCCACTTCGCCAAGAAGGATGAAACCCTTAATGCAGCTCTTGAGAGGCTAAGGAAACTGAAGTAAAGCTTTACTTAAGCAGGGATGTGTATTCCCCGAGTTATCAAGCTCAGCCGGGGAACTATCATTCATCCCGCTTGTATCTGATCGCATGAGCAATAGACTTAAGTGATTTAAGCCCGCCCTTTTTAAAGTCGGTAAGGGTCTCGGCTCCGGCATTGTCAAATATGGAGAAGATGTTCTCGACAAAGTCATCCAGTTCCTCGCGGCTCATCTTACCAAGGCTCTCTTTTATCAGCTTTCTGAAGGTTTTTGCCCCGGCGGATATACCGCTTGCCTTGATAAATGATTTTCCCTCAAGGCACCAGGTTGCTGGGTTATGCTGAAAGAGTGATTTTGCCGTGCTCTTAACTACTATTGGATCGCCAACCGGGGTCATGAGGAGTCCGACGACCGCATCTTCGGGTATGATGCTCACAAGCCTGGGAAGAATGGCCATGATCGATGCGCTGCCTGCGACCTCTTCCATAAAGCCCGGGCCGTCGTTGCTGAATATCCGGATTATCCTGTCTCGGATATCCTGTCTGCACTGTGCTGCGGCAAAGACCGCCAGATGGCCGCCCTTGGAGTGGCCTCCCACATAATACTGCCTGTCATTACCGCCCGCTATCCTGTTTATATAAGCCACCGTTTCCTTCTCGGCTTCTGTTTCCGTCATGGCAAGGTGAAAATCCTCCTTCCATCCCACGACCGTATCATCGGTGCCGCGGAAGGCTAAATAGCTCACACTTTCCGTAAGCATGAATTCCATTGCCGCAAACTGCAGGGTCCGGCCGGTATCGTTAAGGCTTATGTAATTGCGCACCCGTACGTTACGGAACCTGTCGGTGTCTGCGATCATCCTAAGTATATCGGGACCGTCCTTAAGGACCGAGCCGTCCCTGAAATTCTTTTTGTCATACAGCTTCTCAAAATAGAGATCGCTTATCTCCTTAAGGGTCAGTACGTCTGCCTTAAGCCCTGTAAATATCTCGTCCATTTCCACATAAGAAACAACGGATAATACGATATTATCCATTACATTAAAGGCATCCCTGTCAAAGTCAAGATCGCCCCGCCATTTTATATAATCGACTATAGTACCCATGGTTCGTATTTTAAAATATATGTGCTGTTCTGAATGGTTGCATTCTCATTTTATCATATTGAGCGTAATATAAAAGAACAAAAGATAAATGAAAGAGAACATAAAATCTATAGGAGGAAAAGTATTGAGTGTCCATATGCCGGCATGATATCATATATGCGGAAAACTACGGGAAGCCGGTCGGTTATGAAAGCCGGTCGGGACCGTCAGGGATTTAGCGTAAAGGATTAAAACAGAAGGTGGATGCGGGAATATGAATGTTGATAAGAAATGTACGGTATGTATGATAGAAAATGATCACAATAAGTTCAGGGCTGATTATCTGGAATCCAAGGGCATAGAAATCGTCAACGCTGATTTTTCGGTTGACTCGATCGCGCTTATTAAGAATCAGTCAAATCTGTTTATCCTGATGATGCCCGATAGCTATCCGCTGTCCATCAAGGGAATATGTCTTTATATACGTGACCTGTGCCTTGAGGAAGACAAGACGCTGTTTATATGTGCCGATGATGATGTAATGGCGGAGGTGAGGAAGGATATTCCCAGGCTCTTCATTGCAGGAACATATCGTCCGTCGGGAGAGATGATGATGCAGTTGTCGAATGATATCCTGGCATGCTTCTCCAATAATGTCATTGCGCGCAGGTCTGTTCTCATGATCGACTCTGACCTTGAGTATATGGAGGATATGAAGATCTTTTTGGAGGATAAATTCTCTGTCACCCTTATAAAACCGGATATGGGGCTGGTAAACAGACATATTGCATATACAAATGTGATAGTGATCGGAATGGATTCCATGATTACTGTCTGGGGAAATGCCTTACTGTTTGCCATGGTGGAAAGATGGCAGAAGCTTAATGATTTAAAGCTTGTATTTCTGGCGAAGAACAAGGGGGAGCAGCAGGTATTTAATTACATAAAAATAGAGTCTGCCACCTGTATTTCAAAAGAGACTCCTCCCAAGAAAAATGCGGCATATCTCATAAATAACTATGCAAGTGAATTTCCAAAATTATAAAAAAGAGTTATAATATACGTATCAATTGTGTGACTTTTTTGAATAGGAGAAAACCGTATGAATAAGATTTTTCAGGTTTCAACAGTCAAGGCATTGGAGGCAGGTTATTTAAAGCCGATGATCGGTGTGGAGGATCTGCTGTGCCACGGAGATACAGGGGTCGGGATGTTTGAAAATGCTGACGGTGAGATGGTAATTATTGACGGGAAATGCTACAGATTGAAGGATGACGGAACTTCTGAAAGGGTTGCAAAAGCAGGAGTTACATTTGCATCCGTAGCATATATGAATCTGTACAGACAGTTTGGCCTTAATGCGGTGGATGGCCTTAAGAAGCTGGAGAGTGATCTTTCCGTTGAGGTTGAAGAGAACTTCGGGCTTAACAGTATTCATATAGCGAGGATAGACGGGCTGTTTGAGAGGATAACGGTCAATTCGCAGTCGGCGGTGTTCACCCACCATATCCCGCTTAATGAGTCGGAGGGCAGAAACAGGAAGACATATGAATACGAGAATACGAAGGGGTCGCTTGTATGTGTGTATTTTCCCGATTATCTGCAGGGGATAAATGATCCTGGATGGCATATGCATTTTCTTAACTGGAATCATTCGGTGGGAGGACATGTAACGGATCTTAAGATGAAATACGCCGATGTAAATCTTGTCAAACTTAATGCTATCGAGACCTGGCTTCCGTATGACGCTGAATATGATACCTATTCATTGTCGGATTGATCTTTATAGTGAACGGGCAAAAGTATAAATACTTTTGTTGTTTATTATAAAACAACCATGGGAGAATATGATCATGAAAACAGCTATGGTAATGTCAGAGGCTGTGAGCCTGGTAGTGCTTCTCATGTTGTTTCTGGGAAGCATCATTGAGAATAAAAGCAAGCATATAAAGAATACCGTATATAAGTATGCGGTGGTGGACTGCATGATAGCGGTCATTACAGACATGTTGTCCTGGAGCCTCAATGGATACGGGAAATACTCGCACATGATGTTTGTGACAAATCTGATGTCCTATGTTATGGGTTATTCCATGACTATGTTCCTGTGTGTTTATCTGATAGAGACCATAAAGGAAAAGAAGGAGATGTCTTCCCTTCCCGAAAAGGTGATACAGGTGGCGTTTGTTATTGCAAACGTATTTGTGGTCGCGGGATCCCTTGCCCACAAGGTATTTTACATAGAGGACGGATATTATCAGGTGGGCGACTGGTATGTCTATGCCCAGATCTTTACCACCGGGATTATGATATACAGCTTATATCTTCTTATCATGAATGCAAGGCTTCTTGGTAGACACGATACCATTGCCTTGCTGTCATATGTGTTCTTCCCTACGCTTTCGGCGATAATGCACTATATAATCCCCGAGGTTTCCTTTACCTTCATTGCGGTTGTATTTTCTGAGCTGACCATATACATTATGCTTCAGGCAGAGCAGCAGGCGGAGTTCCGGCTTAGGGAGAAGGTACTTATGGAGGTATCGCATACAGACACTCTGACCAAGCTTCAAAACAGGCTCGCCTATGATGAAGCCAGACAGGAATTATTGACTGAACCCAGGATCGTGGCTCTGTTCTGTGATGTAAACGGATTAAAATACACGAATGACAACTTCGGACACAAGGCCGGTGATAAGCTCATTGCCGAATTCGGGGATGTCTTGAAGCAATTCTTCAGGCATGAGAGCATATACAGGATAAGCGGAGATGAGTTTGTTATACTGTTCCCGGTTACCGATGATGATGCGTACAGAAAAAGAGTGGATGAATTCAGGCAGATGCTTGAGTCGCAGGAACGACCGATCGCCTCCATGGGATCTTCGAGCGGCGAAGGTGCGAAGGTTCGCGAGATCATTAAGGATGCCGAGAGTAAAATGTACGAAGATAAAAAATTATTTCATGAGAAATTTCCTGATTATAAGGGAAGGTGATATGAAACAGGGGACGGTTCCTCGGTTCAAATGCACTGACTGCATACATTGCGAAACGGCATATTATCAGGAAGACAAGATATGCGTGCCCCAGCGATTTTCAACTTCGGATCCGCGAAACACCCGGGATAACATAGCCTGCAGGTTCTACGAAGAGGCTCCCCGCATGCGGGAAAGATCGGCACTTGGCGGGGTTATCATAAGGGAAGTGTGGGATGAAGAAGACGGATGGTATATAGAAGATCGTCCGCCGCTCATCTACTGAAAATGAAGGAAGACATCAATGATTATATCAGGTTCCGATTTGCCGGGAAGGATGAAACCCTTAATGCAGCTCTTGAGAGGCCAAGGAAACTGAAGTAAAGCTTTACTTAAGCAGGGATGTGTATTCCCCGGCGTTATCTGTCTTTACCATATTTATAGCGTAAGCATCGAACTTGTTAACATCCAGTGATTTCAGTATGGTCGACTCATCGTGCCCGTTACCTCCGACGAAGCTTACATCGAGATTGAGAAGAGAAGCATACTGCTGGAGCAGGGGCTGATAGGTCTGACTTAAGAGGTCATCATCCTTGTTGTAGATGCTTAAAAAGACCCTTCTTTTAGGATGATCTTTTGTGTTTAACTGGTGAGAAACCGGTGCATATACGGCCTTGGGATCAAGGAAGTCCTTGTAGTTCCCGGCGGTAACGGCTACATTTAAGGCATAGAAGGCACGTTCTTTCTCCTTATAGTAAAAATCACTGTCCGAAAGTACATTTCCGGCTTCATCGGGAATACCTATCCCGGTCTGAACATCAACACCGTCGAGGCAGTTACGTATAACCCGAAGGGTTAAGTAGGCCTGCACATCCGGATGCTGGCTTATCGAACCGCAGAAGCCGTCACGGGTTGCCGCAACACAGTCGCCGTTGGCATCATATCCGAACACGGGAACCTTGTTAGCGTGAGCCCAGGCGTTAAACATGGCCATTCCCATTCCGTCATTGTTGGATACGATAAGATCGATCTGATCGCCAAAGGCGGAAGACCATTCTTTTATGGCATTTCCGGCAGCATTCGCATCCCAGGTAGCGCCCTTATCCGTGATCATTTCACGCGATGCAAGCTCCCGTACGATAAGGGTCTTACCGTCAAGAGTCACCTGAGCATCCTTAACTTCCGTTGCATTTCCGTCAAGGTTAAGATCACCCTTGATCGGAGCGGCGTTTAAGTCATCGCCCTCTCCGATGCCTGTACCGAGGGCGGACCGTACTCCCCTGGTTCTGGCTGCGGATGAAACAGGGGACGGTTCACCGTTTCACTTAAAGAACAGATAAATATCCACATTTACAGGAGGGCTAAAAATGATCTACGATTACGATGTTACCACAGGAACAAATGAGAAGCTCAGTTTATCGGTTTATAAAGGTAAGGTTATCCTTATTGTGAATACTGCAACGGGATGCGGCTTCACACCGCAGTATGAGCCTATCGAGCAGCTGTATAAGGATTACCATGATAAGGGACTTGAGATACTTGACATTCCCTGCAATCAGTTCGGCGGACAGGCGCCCGGCACTGATGAGGAGATCCATGAATTCTGTACGCTTCACTATAATACCACATTCCCGCAGATGAAGAAGTCGGATGTAAACGGTGCAAATGAGCTTCCTTTATATACATATCTTAAGGAGCAAAAGGGCTTTGAAGGCTTTGACGAGCATGAGCTGAAGGCACTTCTTGAGGATATGTTTAACAAGGCCGATCCGGACTGGGATAAGAAGCCCGATATCAAATGGAACTTCACGAAGTTCGTGGTGGACAGGGAAGGAAACGTTGTTGCCCGCTTCGAACCTACAGCAGATATGAAGAAGGTAGAAGAGTGTATTAAGGCTTTGCTGTAAAATCCGGACAGGGATTATGTATGCGTTGGATAATGACGCATTAACATTGTAAGTATAGAATGGAGGATCATGATTTTCATTCCGGCCTCATTTCAGTTTTATAATTCTCATTTTCATTTCCTATTGCGCTTTATATTTTGTTTTGATATTATTAACACAATATTTACCATCAGATAAACACATTTTGTAACTATTCAGGTACACCC
>DFKQ01000041.1 GCA_002373875.1 Lachnospiraceae bacterium UBA3641 | reverse complement strand
GAAGAGAGCAGCAGCATTATTGACAATGCTGTCTGTTAGTGCATACGCAATGTGCGGATGCGCAGGCAGCACGCAAACACAGACAAACGAAGTTCCCACAGTAAATGAAGTTCCCACAGTAAATGAAGAACAGGGGTTCCCGGAAGAACCAAAAGCCGATGAGGCTGTTGAACTCATCGTCTTTGCGGCAGCTTCCATGACCGAGACCATGGAACAGATAGGCAATGCCTATGAAGAACAGAACCCGAATGTGACCGTGACTTATAATTTCGACTCCTCCGGAACGCTTAAGACACAGATAGAAGAAGGAGCCGACTGTGATATTTTCATATCGGCTGCGGCCAGGCAGATGAACCAGCTTGATATCACCGCGGATAAGGAAGTAAACACTGAGGGCCTTGACTATATCGATCCTGATACCCGTATCGATCTTCTCGAAAACAAGGTTGTGCTGGCAGTTCCGGAAGGAAATCCGGGGAATATAAATTCATATGATGATATGGTGGCCGGTCTTAAGGATAAATCCATCCTCATGGCAATGGGCAATGAGGATGTTCCGGTGGGTCAGTATACACAGAAGATTTTTGCCTATTACGGACTTGATGAGGAAGAACTAAAAAAGGACAGTGTTCTTACATACGGAAGCAATGTCAAGGAGGTAACGACCCAGGTGAGCGAGGGAGCTGTTGACTGCGGGGTTATATATTCAACGGATGCCTTTTCGGCCGGTCTTACGGTTGTGGATACGGCAACGAAGGATATGTGCGGTCAGGTAATATATCCTGCGGCTGTGCTTAAGGGATCGAAGCATCCTGCGGAGGCTAAGGCCTTTCTTGATCATCTGACTACCGAAGAGAGCAGCAGGGTTTTTGAGAGCGTAGGATTTACGTGCATTATGTCAAATACCAATGCAAACTGAATTATGAAAGGCTCCTTCACAGCGCTTTGATGCCCGTGATCGGCGCAAAGTGAATGAATATAAGAGGAAACATAAATGGATATGTATCCGCTTTACAATTCCCTGCGGATAGCGGGGATAAGTACCGCAATGATCTTTATACTGGGTATAGCGGCGGCTTATTATGTTGTCAGGCTTCCGAGGGTGATAAAGGGAGTGCTTGACTGTATATTCACACTGCCCCTTGTGCTTCCGCCGACGGTTGTGGGATACCTGCTCCTAAGGGTATTGGGACCCAGGCGTATGATAGGCTCATGGTTTATGAATGTACTGGGTATAAGGCTTACCATGAACTGGTATTCAGCCGTGTTTGCGACCTCAGTTGTGATCTTTCCGCTGATGTACAGGACGGCCCGGGGGGCCTTTGAAGCCTTCGACGTCAGCCTTGCCGAGGCGGGAGCGACCCTGGGGCTGAGTCATCCTTATATATTCTTCAGGATAATCATGCCCTGCTGCAGGGGAGGGATAATAGCCGGAACCGTTCTGGCATTCGCAAGGGCATTGGGTGAATATGGGGCAACAACCATGATCGCGGGATATACACCCGGTAAAACGGCCACCATATCAACAACGGTCTATCAACTGTGGAGGACCGATAATGACGGGCTGGCGGTAAAATGGGTTCTTATAAATATTGCGATATCCGCAGTGGTGCTTCTTGCGATCAACCTTCTTGAGGGCAGGAGGAGACCTTCCGTGGAGGGATGAGGGCAGGCAGGGAGATTGAAGGGAAAGGCTTGGGAGGATAAAATATGGCTTCGGATCATAAGGATGCGATAAGGATATTGGTTGACAGTGTAAGTACAGTCGGACCGGAAGAAGTTGATATAGGGAGGGCACACGGAAGGATATTGCATGAGGATATCAGGTCGGTTGAAAATGTTCCTTCTTTTGACAGGTCGCCTTATGACGGGTATGCCTTCAGGGCAGAGGATACGAAGGGAGCTTCGGACGATAAACCCGTGATCCTTAATGTTGTCGGCAATATAAGGGCAGGTCAGGTGGCCTGCCGGGAGCTTACAAAGGGATGTGCAATACGCCTTATGACAGGTGCGCCGCTTCCGGAAGGGGCCGATGCCATATGTAAATATGAAGATACCGACTATACTGACACAACAGTTGCGATCAAAAGGGAATATAGCAGCGGAGAGAATGTCATACGGGCGGGAGAAGATATAAAGGAAGGCAGCCTGCTTGCAAAAAAGGGAGACATAGTCGATGCCGGTCTTACAGGAACCTTTGCCTCGCTGGGTATGCTGAAACTTCCCGTATACAGGAGGCCTGTGGCAGGTATCATATCGACTGGGGATGAAGTGGTTGATGCGGATTGTAGCCCCGGTGCAGGTAAGATAAGAAATTCAAACAGATATACCATCGCCGCGGCGCTTGACGGTATCGGATATGATGCTGTATATCTTGGCCGCGCAGGGGATGATGTTAAGGAGATAAAGGAGCTTATCTTAAGGGGGGAAGAGGAATGCGATATCATAATATCAACCGGTGGTGTATCCGTTGGTGATTATGACCTTGTTCCTGCCGCAATGGAAAGTGCCGGTTTTAAGATACCTGTAAGGGGAGTGAGAATGAAACCCGGAATGGCCTGCGCTTACGGCCTTAAGGAGGGCATGGTCATGCTGGCCCTGTCGGGTAATCCCGCATCATCTCTTACAAACCTTCAGTGCATTTGCTATCCGGCCCTTAGGAAGCTGGCCGGATACAGAGAGTATGAACATAAGATAATAAAGATGAAGCTTAAGAATGAGTGCAGGAAGGCAGGTAAGGGAACAAGGTTCCTCCGCGGGAAGTTCGAGATAATCGATGGTGAAGCTTATCTTGCGGCACCCGGGGAGCAGGGGAATGTTGTTATAAGCTCTGCCATAGGATGCAATGCCTACGGGATATTGACGGATGTGAAGGCTCCGGTGATAAGCGGAACATATGTGGATGGTTTCCTTGCATGAGTATTTTAAGGTTAGATGAAGACTATGACTGACATGAAAGAAAACATGAGAAGGATAAGGGTTGAGGATGCTGTGGGGATGGCCCTGTGCCATGACGTAACGGCAATGTACCCGGGATTTAAGGGTCCACTCTTTAAGAGGGGTCATGTGATAGAAGAAAAGGATATAAAGCTTCTTCTCGATATCGGCAAGAAGACCATATATGCCGGAGAACTTCCCGATGGAATGGTTCATGAGGAGGACTGCGCCCTCAGGATGGCCGCAATGGCACCTGTGGAAAATGCCCACTACGAGGGGCCTTCCGAGGGAAAGGTTTTGCTTATAAGCGATATATGCGGAATGTTCAGGGTAAATACGGAGCTCCTTTCGAGGATTAATTCGATAGGAGATATTACGATAACAACCCTTCCCGATCATTACAGGGTGGAGAAGGGGAACAGACTGGCATCCATGAGGATAGTTCCCCTCTTTACCGGGGAAGATAAGATCAGGCAGGCTGAAGAGATGTGCAGGGATGAGAGGCTCCTTGACCTCATACCCTATAAGGAGAAGCGGGCAGGAGTCATAATCACTGGCTCCGAAGTATATAACGGGCGTATAGAAGACCGTTTTCAACCTGTTGTCAGAAAGAAGCTGTCATACTATCCGGGTAGTATATTGGACATTACGATATGCGATGATGATATGGATATGATAATGGGGGCTGCAAGAGAACTGCTTGATAAAGGAGCGGATATTCTTATATTCACGGGTGGAATGTCTGTGGATCCCGATGACCTGACTCCCGGCGCAATAAAGAAGCTTGGAGCTGATATCATAAGCTACGGTATACCGGCCCAGCCCGGGAACATGACTCTTGTGGCTTATCTGGGTGACAGGGCTCTTCTCGGTATACCCGGTGCTGCCATAAGCAGACCGGCAACAATGTTTGATGTGCTGCTTCCGCAGATCTATGCAGGGATAAGGTTTGGCAAAGAAGATCTTATAAGGATCGCGGAAGGGGGATTGTGCCAGATGTGCGAGCAGTGTCATTATCCCAATTGTACCTTCGGGAGATATTAAAAGATCCGTATCTGTTCAGTACCTTCACAGATACATTTCGTATGCCCATGCAGATTTGCCTTCGGCAAAGGGCATACTCACTCCCATATCATGTTCTTACGTCCTCAGCAGCAAGTGCTTCGGACTGTGCTGAACAGTTACAAAGATCCTTCAATTCGTTTGGGATGTAGAGGATATTGCTTTATTCGGAAAGGGAAGTCATGTCAGAAGAAAAAAAACGTATACCCGTATTGGGATTTTCGGGTTTCTCGGGATGCGGGAAAACAACTCTTATAGAGAAACTTATCCCCCTGCTTAAGAATAAGGGACTTAAGGTGGCCGTAATAAAACATGACGGGCATGATTTTGACATGGATAAAGAGGGTAAGGATACCTGCAGGTTTACCGGAGCCGGCGCCGATACCGTCATGATATCATCGGTATCAAAGAGTGCCCGGCTTAACAGTTATCCAATGTCCCTTGAGGAGATGGCGGCGGATATCGGTAACGCTGATATCATACTGGTGGAAGGGTATAAGTATGCCGATATTCCCAGAATGGGTGTGACAAGCAAACGAACTGACTGTAAACTGGCTGAAGAAGCGGGGGTATACAGGGCGCTTGCCTGCGATGATGTTTCCGGGTTCGAAAACACAGACAGACCGGTATTTGACCTTGATGATGCCGAGGGAATAACCGAATGGATAATCAGTGATATTACGGGTTCCGATAAGTGTAAGGAGCAGGTAAGACAGAAAACGGATGATCTTACGCATTTCGATCCCGAGGGAAATGCCAGAATGGTCAATGTCTCCGATAAGGATATTACCTTAAGGGAAGCGAAGGCCGGGGCTAAGGTCCTTGTGAATGCGGAGACATTTAAGCTGATAAGTTCCGGCGGCATAAAGAAGGGGGATGTGCTTACTGTAGCACAGGTGGCGGGAATAATGGGAGCCAAGAGGACTCCGGATATCATTCCCATGTGTCATCCGATAATGATCGACGGAACGGATGTAAGGCTAAAGCTTAATGAAGAAGAGCTGTCAGTCGATATAGAGGCATCGGTGAAATGCACCGGGAGGACGGGGGTTGAGATGGAGGCCTTAACGGCTTGCTCGGTGGCGGCCCTTACCGTGTATGATATGTGCAAGGCGGTGCAGAGGGATATTAAGATCACGGATGTGAAGCTGTTAAGCAAGAGCGGCGGAGTGCATGGAGACTACAAGGCCGGCATTTGAAATAAGTAAGTCATTATGTCAGAAGAATGCGGTGTAAATTATGAAGTATAGGATAGGGACCGCCGTGCTTGTGGGCGGAAGGTCGACAAGGATGGGACAGCCTAAGGAGAATGTGATCATAAAAGGAGATGGCCGGACTTTTCTTGAAAAGATATGTGATGAGGTTGATGATTGTTACGGATCGTGCATTGTTTCAAGATACCTTTCAATACGCAGGGGACAGGCTGTCTGCAGGACCGGCTATACAAACGTGGAGGATGAATATGATGATATAGGACCGCTTGGGGGATTTGTTTCTGTTCTTAAAAGAGCAAAAACAGATAAACTTGATGCGGTTCTTTTTATTGCATGTGATATAATTGGATACAATAAGGATGAGATACGCTCGATATGCGGCGTGTACGCGGGTGAGGATATCCTGTGGGCGCGAACGGAGGGGAAGGACATTCAGCCCCTTGCAAGCATCTACTCGGTAAGAGCCCTGACGGCACTTGAGAAAATGGCGGAAGCCGGAATATACAGGATAAGGGATGCGAAGGAGTACGCCGATAGGGTGGGCTTCTACGACAGCAATAATCCGTCCGCCTACATGAATCTCAACAGCCCTTCGGATATTTCAGCCTTTGTGATGACTGATGTAAAAGAATGAAAAGGGGTAACTATGATACATAAGCAGGAAATCCGGATACAGGGTAACATCATTGAAAATATAGGCCAATCCGTCAGGGACAGGACGGCTGCCTTTGAGAATTCGGCTCTTTTACTTGTCGGACTGGTCAATCTGGTCTTCGAGAGGGATGCTTCCGTTTATTACAGAGTGGATTTTACTTCTGATTTTCAAAATGAGAAGAAAAAAATATTTGCAATATTGGAATCAGAAGAGGCCACAGCAAGAGAAGCTGTTAACAGCATAAACAAGACCTTTGATGAGCCGGCTGAATATGGCAGGGGATCGGAAGACGGGTTATACGGGATAGATTTTATCATTAAACCTTCAGCAGAGGGTGATATGGACATATCCATAGAGTATGATGAGGAGAAACACAGTATAAATAAGATAAATACTGTTATAGGACTGCTTAATCTGTTTGCGGAACAGATTGCCGAAAATCCGGATGTGTATCTGTCCGGGCTTAATAAGGTTACATCTGAGGAAGCAAAAAGAATAATAGAGTCTTCCGCGGAAAAGGAATATCCTATAGACCGGTCAAAGACCTGGCTTGATTATTTCAGTGAAAACGTAAAAAATTCTCCGGATTCTCTGGCAGTAAGTGCCGACAACGGAACATATACCTACAGGGAGCTTGATAATGCT
Organism: Lachnospiraceae bacterium UBA3641; assembly: GCA_002373875.1. Lineage (GTDB taxonomy): Bacteria > Bacillota > Clostridia > Lachnospirales > Lachnospiraceae > UBA2868. The sequence continues at coordinate 10,318 of DFKQ01000041.1, read as the reverse complement.
TCCAATATCCTTGCGCTTCACCTTTTGGATGCAGGTGCCGTTAAAGGTGACTTTATCGGTGTTGAGCTTGACAGAGTAAAAGAATATGTCACGGCGATCGTAGCAATACATAAGGCGGGTTGTGCATTTTTGCCGATAGATCCGGCATATCCGGGGGAAAGGATCAACTTCATGATAGAGGACTCCGGAGCGAAGATCATTCTTACCGAAGATGAGATTGAAGCGGCAATTAAAAAGGGAAGGCCGGATGATCATGATCGGGACACACTTCCCGGAGCCGATCCTGAGGGTAAGGCCTATATGATTTACACATCGGGTTCTACCGGGAAGCCCAAAGGGGTTATGATCGCACATAAATCCCTATTAAACTATTCAATTTCCATTAAAAATCTTGTCGGAATAAAAAACAGTGACCGGATTCTTGCGTACAGGTCATTTTCGTTTGATGCCCACATCGAGGATTATTTTCCGACTCTTGAAGCAGGCGCATCGGTATTTATACTTGGTGAGGACAAGAGAAGGGATTATGATGAGATCGTCGGGTTTATGCGCAGGAACAGGATAACGGGCGGTGGATTCACCACATCGGTTGCAAGGACCCTGATGACCGAATACGAGCTTCCGATGCGTTTTATAATCGCAGGCGGAGAGGCCCTGTACGGAGTAACCGGCAAACCCGGTTTACAGATATTCAATCAGTACGGACCTACGGAATGTACAGGTGATGTTACCTGGTTCCCGCTTGAAACTGGGGTTTCATATAACAATGTGCCTATCGGACGCCCTATTCCGGGCAACACGTGCCTGATCCTTGATAAAAATGAAAAGCTGCTCCCTGCCGGTGTGGCCGGTGAATTATGTGCTGTCGGAATTCAGGTTGGCATCGGCTATAATAACAGGGATGACCTGACCCAAAAGGTATTTACGGAATGTCCGTATTTGCCGGGTGAGCGTATGTATCACACAGGCGATCTGGTAAGATACAATGAAGATGGATATCTGGAATTTCTTGGAAGGATAGATAATCAGGTTAAGCTTCGGGGATACAGGATCGAGCTTGGAGAGATAGAGGTAGTTGCCGGTAAACATGAAGGTATTAAGGAAACCGTAGCCCTTGTATCTGATGTGTACGGAGGAAGACATCTGATCCTGTATTATACGGTAAAGGACGGAACGGTTGTCGATGAAAGCAGATTTCGTGATTTTATGACTGCTTCTTCTCTGCCGGATTATATGAAGCCCGAGATTTACATGAGACTTGAGAAAATGCCGGTTCTGCCCAATAATAAGATCGACAGAAGGCATATGCCGGTTCCCGAGAATCTGGTGGATATTAAAGGCGAGCAGCCTCAGACGGCACTTGAAACTCATATACTGGATATTGCCAAAGAGATTTTGCCGGGAAAGGATTTTGGCGTAACCGATGATCTGTTTGAGCTGGGAATGACATCCCTTAGCTCAATGATGTTTGTATCAATAATCAATTTGCTGGAATACGGGCTTAAATACAGAGTCACGGATGTGATGCGCTACAGAACCATACGAAAGCTTATTGCCGGTAAACAGAGGGTATTCTGGAATTACGGCGAGTATGATAAAGATAAACCGATGCTTGTGTTTATATATGGCGTGGCAACTGTGGCAAGGACGCTGAAGATGCTCAAGACCTTCAGTGATCAGTTCAACATCTTTGTTATCGAACAGACGGACAGTCATTATGATCTGCTCTTTAAAGACGCAGACTATGATGAAGTTAACGACATGTATTTTACGATTCTGGAGAATCATCTTCCAAAAGAATGTAAAAAGGTGGATGGTTTTATGGGATTTTCATGGGGTGGCTACGTGGCATATACTCTTGCGGCATCATGGGCTGAAGAACATGGTGATAAGCCATTTGTTCTGATGGGAGATACTGATTTTTCCGATATGCTTTTGGGTAAGCCGAGAAAAGAGTATTCTATTACGGATTTTCCGAAGAATCTTTATGATATCACGGGAGGAACCATAACCCTCAGGGAGGTGGTGAAGAAGCTGAATATGGTTGGAAGGCTAATCAGTACGGTAAAGACCATACCAAAGTATGACGGACCGGTTATTCAGTTGAATGCCCTTAAGTATCAGGAACGCGAAAAGACCATTGATGAAAAGCGTAAGAACCTGGAAGTTATTGCAAGGTATGCTTCAAATTTTAAGATAATCGATTTTCCCGAACATACCCATGATGATCTGTTCTATGATGACAGCCAGGTTGATAATTACCTTAATATAATGAAAGATGCAATGGATATTATGACTGTTTGTTGAACCTTATATATAAGCAGGTGTGACATTTTTGTGACGGTCTGTATAATATGCTGTAAGATGTTACAGATAGTCCATGAAAAAGCGTAATGTGCAGATGCTGACGTTGTAAAGAATTGGGAAATGTAGTAAGATTATATGTGACGGAATGGATAAAATGTGACATGATTCATATTGTAAGGGGAGACCCCTTTATGACAAACAAGGGAGGTATTGTATGAGTAAAAAAAGAAGGATCACACTTATCATTGTCATGATACTGTCTCTGTCAATGCTGGCGTCGAATCTTTCGGGGCTTGTGCTGGCAGTGCAGGCGGCTGATGATTTCGAGGAGTTTGGCGGTGACGCTGACTTTGGAAAAGACGGTTCCTTTGAAGAGCCTGCCGAACCTGAATTTGGGGAAGATTTTCCGGATATGCCTTCCTTTGATCAGCCTCAGCAAGTGGAGCCTGCCGGTCCTACACCTGAAGAGTTGCAGAGACAGGCCGAGGAAGAGGCTATACGTCAGGCAGAGGAGGAAGCCGCACGCAAGGCTCAGGAGGAAGAAATAAAGAGACAGGCGGAAGCGGCGGCTAAGGAAGCAGAAGAAGAGGCCAAGCGTCAGGCAGAGGAGGCAGCCAGGGCAGCAGAGGAGGAAGCAGCCCGTCAGGAAGCATTTGAGAAGGTTGCAAAAGAAGCCGAAGAAGCCGCAAAAAAGCAGGCGGAGGAAGAAGCTGCGGCTGAGGAAGCTAAGCGCAAGGCTGAGGAAGAAGCAAAGAGGGCAGCCGAGGAGGCTGAGAAAGCCAAAAAGGCTGCTGAGGAGGAAGCAAAGAAGAAGGCCGAGGAAGCGATGGATTATGCGATCCGCACTCAGGTTGACGGTGGTTCCATATCAAGCATCTGGCTTGAAGCTATAGTCGGGGAAGGAGATGGCCTGACATTTGCAGCTGAAAACGTTGGCAGCAGGGATATAGACCTTGTGTACGGCATAACCGGTGCCTCGGCCAATGTATTTGAGCTGTCCCTGATAAGCGGATCAACAGCTCTTAAGATCGGAGGTATGAACAAATTCAGTATCAACCTTGATTCTGCGGCACCGATCGGAGTATATTCATGCACCATATATCTTAAGGATAAAAATGATGATGCAAACAGGAATACGAAGTATATAAGCGTAAGAGCGGAGGTTACGGGCTCTCCGAAGATCACTTCGGTTGTTGTTTACCCTCAGTCCATTAAGCTTGCACAGGGTGGAAGCCTTGCCTTTACAGCATACGTGAATGCAAATATAGGACAGGTTGAACAGGATGTGAACTGGAACGTGTCCGGCGCGTCATCGGCAGGGACATATATTACGGGTGACGGTGTGTTGAATATTGATCCCAAGGAGAAGTCAGGCTCCCTTAAGGTTGTCGCAACATCGGTTGCAGATCCTTCCAGGTATGCCGTGGCAAGCGTCACCGTGCAGAGTAATTCATATAATGTTAATGCGGTTGCAAATCCGCAGAATGGAGGTATCGTCACCGGAGGAGGCGCGGTTGCCGGCGGAGGAAGTGTTACACTGTCGGCAATACCAAACAAAAACTTCTATTTTGATGGCTGGATCCGTGACGGGCAGAAGGTATCCACAGCGACCAACTATACCATCAATAACGTTCGCTCCACCATCACTGTTCAGGCTAACTTCAAGCAGAATTATGTGACGGTTACCGCAGTGCCTGAGAATGATCAGGCCGGAGCCGTGGTTGGCGGTGGCCGTATCACCTATGGCGGCAGGACTACTCTTTCTGCCATGGCCTATAACGGATTCGTGTTTACCGGTTGGAAGGAAGGCGGGAGTGTTATAAGCAACCAGCCTTCAATAGAGCTTAATAATCTGACTGTTGACAGAAAGATAGTTGCCATGTTTGCCAAAACATCGTGTACCCTTACCCTCAGCAGTTATCCGAGTGAGGGAGGATCTGTCTCGGGAAGCGGCACATACAGGCTGGGTGAGTCGGCAACAGTACAGGCCAAACCTGCCCAGGGCTATAAGTTCCAGTACTGGACAGTAAATGATCAGGTTATCGGTCGTGACAATACCTTTAAGATCGACAGAATTGACAGGGATTACTCACTTACCGCAGTGTTTATTAAGGAAGATATCCTGACGCATAAAATAAGCTCAGGTGTGGCAACCACAGGAGGCACTATTGCTCCGTGCGGTACTTCTGTTGTTGCGCATGGTGCAAATATCACTTATTCAATAACACCCAAGAGCGGGTTTGCTATCCTTGCGGTAGCGGTTGATGGTGTGCAGGTGGGACCCGTAAGTTCATATACATTTAAGGAAGTGTGGACCGATCATGTGATAGCTGTGGCCTTCGTTCAGACTGATGCCGGAGCCAAGGCAGCTGTCGCATCCGGAGAGAAGCCACAGACCAGGAAGGTGGAAAAGGTTCTTAAATCCGAAGCACCTGCCGTATCGGAAAATCATGTTGTTGATATAGTGGATGCCGCATCCGGTAGTGCAGGGGATGAATTCGTTGAGGAGATGGATCTTACCGGTATAGATATTCCTACCGATGAGGAGCTGGGGATAGTTGAAGAACCTGCCGGTGAACAGAATTCGGGCGTTCTTAAGAAACTGGGTATCAACATGGATGAAGCCCGTATGATGATAGCCAACGGTGACAGCAAGTCTATATTGGAATCAGCCTTCTATGAGGGAGTTCTGGATACATATGTTGAGAACCAGTTCGCTCCGCCGGCTGAAGTACCGGATTATCATCTTATGAGCCGTGAGGAGCTGGAACAGCTGCCTGTTGATTATATCAATCCCAGTATGCTGAATCTGTCAGCAGTTGTGGAGAAGCTTATCACGCCCAATGAAGTTTTGATGATAGCAGGGGATTCCAGTGCTACGATCAATATATCCTTAAGGGATGCTGACAAGACCATAGATGAGAAATCCAAGAAGCTTATAAATCAGGCAGTGGGTCAGAAGCCGGTTAAGTATTTTGACTTTACAATGCTTAAGATGGTAGGCGGGATGCCGGAGAATGTTACGGAGCTTGCCGTTCCCATGAAGGTTGTAATTAAGATACCGGACGATGTATATAAGAAAGGTAAAACATATTCGATAATAAGAAACCATAATGATGAGATAGATATACTCCCTGATCTTGATGACGATCCGGAGACTATAACCTTTGCAACCGACAGGTTCTCATCATACGCGATCGCCGAGACAGTGGCAACACCAAAGAGCATTGCCATAAGGTTTGCCATAGGAGCACTGCTGTCACTTATAATCGCACTGTCATGTATGCTCATTCTCATGCATCACCATGTTAAGATGAGAAGGATGAAGAGGGCAGGAAGGCAGATCAAGTAAAGCTGCTGCCGGATCTTAAAGATATAACGTTAAAGAAGCAAATATTTAGGAGAGGGGTGTCAAGAAAAAATACTTGACACCCCTCTTTCCTTTGTGTATAGTATAGCTTGTGCTGTAAGGAGCAGGATATGGAACGTATTGCTTATCAGAACTTATTATATGATTTTTACGGCGAGCTTCTTACCGAACACCAACGGCGGATATATGAGTGTGCCGTATATGAGGACCTGTCTCTTAAGGAGTTATCCGATGAATACGGGATCACCAGACAGGGGGTCCATGACCTTATAAAAAGGTGTGACAAGACCCTTGGTGAGTACGAGAGCAGGCTTCATATGATCGAGAAGTTTACAAGCATTAAGGAGATCGTAGAGCAGATAAGAGAAGCCGCAGCAGATGACAGATCGGAGAACGGAGACAGGATAAGGGAACTCTGTGACGCTCTTATGGAGACTTTGTAAATGGCATTTGAGAGCTTGACCGAAAAACTTCAGAATGTTTTCAAGGGCCTTCGGAAAAAGGGACGCCTGACCGAGGAGGATGTTAAGGCTGCCCTTAAGGAGGTTAAGCTTGCCCTCCTTGAAGCTGATGTTAACTTCAGGGTTGTCAAGCAGTTCGTTAAGTCGGTTGAAGAACGGGCTGTAGGCCAGGATGTAATGAATGGTCTTAATCCCGGTCAAATGGTCATTAAGATAGTCAATGAAGAGATGGTCTCCCTTATGGGCAGCGAGACCGCACAGTTACAGCTTCAGCCCGGTAAGGCCATCACCGTAATCATGATGTGCGGTCTTCAGGGTGCCGGTAAGACTACAACCGCAGCCAAGCTGGCCGGTAAGCTCAAGCTCAAGGGTAAGAAGTGCCTGCTTGTCGCAGCAGATGTCTACAGGCCGGCAGCCATAAAGCAGCTTGAGATGAATGCGCAGAAGCAGGAGGTTGACTTTTTCTCCATGGGTGATAGGAATTCACCCGTTGATATAGCTAAGGCAGCCATCGAGCATGCGAATAAGAACGGGCACAATATCGTGTTTATAGATACGGCGGGACGTCTTCAGATAGATGAAGAAATGATGCAGGAGCTTGCCGATATCAAGTCTAATGTCGACGTACATCAGACCCTGTTGGTCGTGGATGCCATGACCGGTCAGGAGGCTGTAAACGTTGCTTCCTCATTTAACGATAAGATCGGTGTTGACGGAATCATCTTAAGCAAGATGGACGGTGACGCAAGGGGTGGTGCAGCCCTGTCAATAAAGGCCGTGACCGGCAAGCCCATTCTGTATGTCGGCATGGGCGAGAAGCTGTCGGATCTTGAGCAGTTCTATCCCGACAGGATGGCAAGCCGGATCCTGGGAATGGGAGATGTCTTAACCCTTATCGAGAAGGCAAGCGAGAGCCTGGATATAGATGAGGAAAAAGAGAAGGAAATGTCCCGTAAGCTCAAGAAGGGTAAGTTTGATTTTGAGGACTACCTTGAGAGCATGAACCAGATGAAGAAGATGGGCGGGTTGTCCAGTATCTTAGGTATGATGCCGGGACTTGGAATGGGTATTAAAACACAGGACCTTGAGAATGCGATCGATGAGAAGAAGATGGCCCGCACTGAAGCCATAGTCCTGTCGATGACCAGGAAGGAGAGGCAGAATCCGGATATCTTAAATCCTTCAAGGAAGCACAGGATAGCAAAAGGAGCCGGGGTTGACATTTCAGAAGTCAACAGGCTTGTCAAGCAGTTCGAGCAGAGCCGCAAGATGATGAAGCAGCTGCCCGGAATGATGAACGGAATGGGTAAAAAGGGTAAATTCAAAATGCCCTTTTAAATAAATACCAAATATTATACGGAGGTGAAAGAAATGGCAGTAAAGATCAGGTTAAGGAGAATGGGACAGAAGAAGGCACCTTATTATAGAATCATTGTTGCTGACGGAAGGTCTCCCCGTGACGGAAGGTTCATTGAGGAAATAGGCACATATGATCCCAGTACTGAGCCCTCAACCGTTAAGGTTAATGAGGAACTGGCTAAGAAATGGCTTGCCAACGGCGCTCAGCCTACCGAGGTTGTAAGCAAGATCTTCAAGAATGCAGGAATAACCAAATAAGCCCGGAGGTAGAGCATGAAAGAGTTAGTTGAAGTAATCGCCAAGTCACTTGTCGATAAGCCCGATGAGGTGAATGTTACCGAGCGCGAGGACGCAGATGCTGTTGTGGTTGAACTCAGGGTTGCCCAGTCGGATATGGGCAAGGTGATCGGCAAGCAGGGAAGGATCGCCAAGGCTATAAGGACAGTTGTCAAGGCAGCATCATCCGGAGATGATAAAAAGGTGATCGTAGATATCGTTGACGTGGACAAAGAATAGGAGAGGCATTGCCTCTCCTAATTGTTTAATGAACTTTGATTAATGGATTAATGAACTTTGTTTAGTATCTCCTCAGTTACCTTTTTTATAAAGGCATCAAGGCTCATAACCTCAGTCTCGCCGGTGTCGCGGCTCCTTACGCTCACGGTGCCTTCATCGGCTTCCTTCTGGCCGATTATCAGCATATAAGGGCAACGGTCTACCTGCTGGGCCTCACGTATCTTATATCCTATCTTTTCGTTCCTGTCATCAAGCTGGACACGGACACCGTTATTTTCGATCGCCTCGGTGACCCTGGCGGCATAGTCATTAGTCTTCTCGCTTACAGGCAGTACCTTTACCTGAAGGGGAGCAAGCCATACAGGGAACTTACCCTTGGTCTCTTCTATGATGTAGGCCATGAAACGGTCAAGTGATCCTAATATTGCACGGTGGAGGACAACAGGAGTCTTCTCGGAGCCGTCAGAATCAATGTATTTAAGATCGAACTTGGCAGGAAGGCAGAAGTCAAGCTGGCAGGTGGAGAGGGTATATTCAACACCGACTGCGGGCTTAACGTTAATATCGAGCTTGGGACCGTAGAAGGCGGCTTCGCCGATCTCTTCGGTATAGTCAATACCGATATCATTAAGAACCTGACGGAGGGCATCCTCAGCGGTATTCCACATCTCATCATCGGGATGATATTTCCTGGTGTCGGCCGGGTCTCTCAAAGAGAGTACACACCGGTAATCGGTGATGCCGAAATCCTTATACACTTCGAAGATAAGATCCACAACACGGCTTACCTCGTCCTTTATCTGGGCAGGAGTTACGAAGAGGTGAGCATCATTCTGGCAGAAATGACGGCCGCGCTCTATACCCTTAAGGGAACCGCTGGGCTCGAAACGGAAGTCATGGGCTATCTCACCTATCCTTATGGGAAGTTCACGGTAACTGTGCGGTTTATTGGCATATATCATCATATGATGAGGGCAGTTCATGGGACGAAGGACGAAGCTCTCATCTTCAACCTCCATTGCCGGGAACATGTTCTCCTTATAATGATCCCAGTGGCCAGAGGTCTGGTAGAGGGCAACAGTACCTACGCAGGGAGTAAGAACATGCTGATAACCGAGCTTGAGCTCCTTATCCCTTATATAATCCTCAAGCTCTCTCCACAGGGTATAGCCCTTGGGAAGAAACATGGGAAGCCCCTTGCCGATAAGGTCATCGGTCATAAAGAGGGACATTTCCTTACCTATCTTACGGTGATCCCTGGCCCTGGCTTCTTCAACCTGCTTCTCATATTCTTCAAGCTCCTCCTTGGTCTGGAAGGCAACGCCGTTGATCCTTGTAAGCATCTTGCGGCTGGCATCGTTCTTCCAGTAGGCACCGGACTGGCCGGTTATCTTAAAGGCCTTAAGGTTCTTGGTATATGTGATGTGAGGACCTACACACATATCAACATAGTCCCCCTGCTGGTAGAAGGTGATGGTCGCATCCTCGGGAAGATCGCCGACATGCTCTTCCTTATATACGGCTCCCCGTTCATGAAGGTACTTAACCGCCTCCTCGCGATTGTAAGCGAAGGTCTTAAAGGGGAGGTTCTCCTTGATTATCTTCCTCATCTCGGCTTCGATCGCAGCCAGATCCTCATCCGAAAGCTTCTTATCGCCAAGATCCACATCATAATAGAAGCCCCTGTCGGTTGCAGGGCCGTAAGCAAAGTCAGCCTCCGGGTAGAGCCTCTCTATAGCCTGAGCCATGATGTGGGCGGCAGAGTGGCGAAGTACATGGGTTACTTCCTCCTGTGGACACTCATCAACATGTCCGTCGTTGTAAAGAATTTTCATGATCATACTCCTTTTTTTATTTTTATGATTCTTTAATCATTTTATGAGTTTTATATTCGGGACATGCTCAAAATGCTATGCTTTTTCCTGTATGTGCTGCCCTGAACATAAAACAAAAAAACACCCCTGCAGCTCCAAGGGTGCTCATCGCACGGTACCACCTTGATTTTTCACTCGTATGCCCGGTAACGGGGGCTTCCGTCACGCTTGCGGTTAAAAACCTTTCTCGCGCGCAGCTTGGGAGTGGTGTCCGCTGTATCTGCACGATGCAATCCCACCGCCTGCATCTCTCTTAAGTACAGTGTTAACAGCTTCGGTCTCCGTCATCGCCGTTTGACTGGTATTATAACACAGGCAAAAACAAATGCAAGCGAAAAAGGTAATAATAGCAGATGTTACAGGAATCGAAATATATAACCAAAAAAATTTTACATATGCAATATACTATCCCATCTTTGACAGTCCAAATG
>DFKQ01000004.1 GCA_002373875.1 Lachnospiraceae bacterium UBA3641 | reverse complement strand
GCTTTTTAACAAGGGCTCTTGCAATGGTGAGTCGCTGTCTCTGACCGCCCGAAAGATTCCTTCCGCCCTGCTCGACATTCCCCGTAAGACCGCCCTTTGCTTCAACGACATCCTCACATACCGCAAGCCTCACGGCCTCCTTCAGTTCATCATCCGATGCACTCTCATTTCCCCATCTTAAGTTATCAGCTATCGTCCCCTTGAAGAGAACTGCCTTCTGCGGAACGATCCCGATCCTTCTTCTGAGCGCATCCACATCCACCTCGCGTACATCTGCTCCATCAACCCTCACACATCCCGAGCTTACATCATAAAACCTTGGAATAAGATTAATAACGGATGACTTGCCTGAACCCGTGCCACCTATAATACCGATAGTCTCGCCCTTTTCTACCGCAAAATCGATATCAGTCAGGGCTTCATCACCCGAGTCATTATACTTAAGGGAAACATGATTGAAGCTGATGTAAGAGTGAGGCCATGTGGACGGTTCCTTTGGCACATGACACCTGCCACAAGAATCGTCCCCGTGGCACGATATCGCAAAAACATCCGCTATCCTCCCCGCACTTGCAAGCGCCCTGTTAAGCAGGATTATAAGGTTGGCAAGCTTGATAAGCTCAACCAGTATCTGAGACATATAGTTATAAAGGGCAACAACCTGACCCTTGCTCAGGATGCCCTCATCCACCTTGATGGCTCCCACATAAATAAGCACTACTATCGCAAGGTTTATGAGGATAAAGGTCATGGGATTAAGGGATGCCGACAGATGACCGGCCCGTCGTTGTTCCCTTAACAGATCTTCATTCTGCGCAGTGTAATTATCTATCTCATGCTCTTCAAGCGTGAAGGCCCTTATGACTCTGGCGCCTATCAGATTCTCCCTTGTGAGCAGCATGATCGCATCAAGCCTGCTCTGGACCTTCTTAAGCATGGGAATATTGAAATACATAATGAACCCGACCACCGCAAAAAGGATGATTATGACCGTGGCAAAAATAAGAGAAGCCCTTAAATTGATGGTAAAAGCCATGATCATGGCACCGAACACGATAAAGGGAGACCTTAAAAAAAGACGTAAAAACATATTCACGCCCGTCTGAGTCTGATTTATATCCGCCGTCATCCTTGTTATCATTGTTGAGGTTCCGAGCCTGTCTATATCCTTATAGGACAGGCTCATGATATGTTTGAAAAGATCATGCCTCAGTCCCGTCGAAAACCCCACAGCCGCCTTGGCCGCCATGTACTGGGCACAAACGGCACTTATAAGTCCCAAAAGGCCAAGACTGATCATGACCAAAATACATCTGATAATGTAGGACTTATCACCTCCGCCTATTCCCTTATCTATGATGCTTGCAACTACAAGGGGAACGAAAAGTTCAAACACAGCTTCAAGCATCTTGAACAGCGGGGCAAGAACACATTCCTTTTTATATGCTTTTAAGTACTTAAGTAATTCTCTCACCTGTCTACTTCACTGCCACCTTTCCTGTCTGTTCCTGCATAAACTCTATAAAATCACGTTCGGGCAGGGGTCGGCAGAAGTAGTAACCCTGCAGGTATTCACAGCCCTGTATGTAATCAGCTCCAAGGTGGGTGAACTTTTCAACCACCGATTCTTCCTCCACGCCTTCTATAAGGACCTTTTTCCCCATCTGCTTAAGCATCTTGATGGTCTCCTTTACCATGATCCACATCTGCGGATCGTCAACGCCGTCAACGAAGGTCTTATCAAGCTTGACTATATCAACCGGAAGGGTCGTTACCCTCTTGATATTCGAATAGCCGGTCCCGTAATCGTCAAGGGCGAAGTTGATTCCCATCTCATGAAGGCTGTTTATATTGGCATCAACAACATCCGGATCAAAATCTACTGCCGATTCGGTTATCTCAAGATTGATGAGGGACGGATCAAGCCCGTATTTCTGAAGCAGCCGGTCCACCTTGTCAACAAGATTCATCTCAATGCACTGGGAAGTGGACATATTTATTTCAATGCAGGCCAGTCCCAGTCCCTTGAAATCATTTTCTGATATAAACCTGCATACAGCCTCCAGGACAAAGTCACCTATCTCGTGGATATCACCGCTCTTCTCCGCCGCCTCAATGAAAATACTCGGAGATATTATCCCGTACTTTTCATCCCTGAGCCTGACAAAGGCCTCGGCAGCTACAAATCTCTGCTCCGAAATCGAATAGATCGGCTGATAATAGAGCTCAAAGCACTCCTGCCTGAGAGCACGCTTTATTATCTCATCAAGCTCACTCTTTATCTTAAAATCACGATCATTTACATAGTCAGGATAATTCATGACATCCCTGACAGCCGGAAGGATGGTATGGAAGTTGCTCCCGAAGGTATAGAGGGTGTTGAAGTTATCTATGTCATTGGGGCAGCGCAGTATACACAGCCTGGCATCCACCATAAGTGAAAAATCCTTAAACTCCAGCGTATCTATAAAATGATCCCGTATAAGGACGCCCAGCTTCTTAACCCTGTCATAGTCGGAGGTTTCACTCAGGAATACGAACAAGCCTTCTTCAAGATAGTACATATCCGCTTCCACCCCGGCGTCAATGATATATTCACCGAAGCTTCCGGAACATCTCCTGAAAAACTCGCCAAGCAGATCCTCTCCCAGATACAGCCTTAAGTTTTTATAATTTACGAGCTTGACCAAAAGCACATAAACCGGAGCTTCCGTAACCAGAACATTCTTGATCTTCTCATGTGCCACGTAATACTTACCGGCTCCGGTCACCGGATCGAGCAGCTCCTCATCACGCCTTATTATAAGGGAAAACAGAAGGGTCGCTATGGTTATGGTGAACATCTCAACCAGATGTTCCGGGAAGAAATACTGGATCACTATACCTGCCATGGATACGGGATATAAGGACATCATCACCATGAACTTATCCTTCCTGATTATCCGCCTGTTCTTTATTAGAATGCCCATCTCAAGGATCATGAAGAATGCGCTTGTGGCATAAAAAATATATATACCGTCATGCCTGATATAGACGAGCTCATCATTGACCTCAAATATATAGTGGACAAAAAGATTACCGATAAGAGCCATATTATTGATGATCATACCGGTATACCATATGATCTTTATCACCCTGTTTCTCGTAAACTCATGCCACAATCCTATATTGGAATAGATATAGGGAAGATAAACCGGGAGAAGCATATTGTGCGCAAAGAAATAAACATACTGCCATATATAGTCTATATTGCGGTTAAGGATACTGTGTTCCGAATAATTCTGGATATATGCACCCCAGAAGTCACCCAGCGTCGCAAACATCATGGTCATGACCACCAGATAAAACAGCCCGTTGGTCCTGCCCCGCAGCATCTTTTTAAGCATGCAGGAGCCCATAACCAGCATTAAGATTATAAATGCGCATATGTCATAATACAGTATCATTGTCCGGACCCCTTCCTTGAATTATGCTCGTTTACAAATGCCAGGAAATCGGTCTGATTAAGGGGCTTGGAGAAATAAAAGCCCTGGATATAATCGCATCCGAGTCCGATAAAACGGTCAAGTGTCCTCTTGTCCTCAACTCCCTCGACTAATATCTTCTTATTCATCTTCTTCAGCATATCAACGGTATTCACAATTGCGATCCACATCTTGGGATCATCCATCTCATCAACGAAGGACTTGTCGAACTTGATAATGTCAAGCGGCAGGGAAACCACCCTTTTTATATTTGAGTATCCCGTACCGTAATCATCCAATGAAAACCTGAATCCCATATTCCAAAGGCTGAAAATATTGTTATCCGTAATTACCGGATCGTAATCGACTGCAGTTTCGGTTATCTCCAGATTAATCTGGGATGTCTTTACCCTGTACTTGGATATAAGACCGCGGATCTTCTCCACAAGCCTTGGCTCTATACACTGGGTTACCGAAAGATTTATCTCGATATATTCAAGACCCGACCTTGCAAATTCAGCCCGGTGTATGAACCTGCATACATCCTCAAGGACAAAGTCACCTATATCGTGTATTGCCCCGCTGTCCTCGGCCGCCGGTATGAATATTGCCGGTGACACAAACCCGTATTCGTCATCCTCAAGCCGTATCAATGCTTCCGCGGATACAAACCTGTCCTCTTTTACGGAATATATGGGCTGGTAATACATCCTGAACCTGTTTCCCTCTATTCCCCTCTTGATAATATCATTTATATCATTTTTGATCTTAAAGTCACGGGAATCGGATATCTCGGACAGGATAACAACCTGATCCATTTCTGGTATAATGTTGTGGAAAGTGTTATTAAACCTAAGCAATGACTGCTGGGTGGGAAGGTCCTGCGGCAGCCTCGCAAGACATACCTTATTGGAAAGCTTTATCTCCAGATTGTTAAGCTTAAAGCTTTCGTTAAGATATGCAACAACCAGCCTCGCCAGATCAAGTGTCTGCTCATATTTATCGCCCTCAGCAATTATCACAAAGGCCCCTCTGCCGTTATAATATACATCCGTATAGAGGTTTATGATCCTGCCCATCTGTACGAACTTGTCTCCCACCCTTCGAAGGACCTTGTTGTAGGTCTCGATCCCCAGATTGTTTCTCAGGGCCTTGGAATTACGTATCTTTATAAAGATCGCATTCATGGGACGTCCCACACTGTAAGCCTTATGCATGTCCGTGAAGAAGGCATGCATGCTCATGGTCCCTACAACCGCATCCACAACCTCCTCCGGGCGCTGGACAGCAGTAGCTATCATAAAGAGGGTAAGGGTCGTTGCCAGCATTTCAACCCTCAGGGGCGGATATATTCTCTGGACAACAACAGCTATAAGATTAAGCGGTATAAAGGAGGCAAGCATATAGAATTCACCCCGGCGAACGGTCTTCTTATACCAGAGGAGGAGATATGCCTGCAAACCTATGTGGTACCCGCCGACTATATAGATCAATACAAGGCCCGAATTCCTGTGATAGATACCGTTCTTATCTATATAAAACATGAATCCGGTAAAAGCATTAACCAAAACAGCCGCTACTATCAGAAGTGCCGGAGCAGCCAGACTTAAGGTAAGCAGACTCTTCTTTTTAAGCTTATACCATATCCCGTAATATGAGATAATAAACAGGATATATGCCGGTATTATCAGGTTTCTCAGGATGTAAAAAAGGGAATTGCTGATAAGCTGTATCGTTGCATTGGATCGGGACTGGGGAATATACATACCGAAAAGAGAATCAAATGTATCCAGGCTGCTTGCCGCAAAAAACATTACGGAAAGCAACAAAATAAGACGGTTCGTCCTTCCCTTTGTATACCTCTTGTATCCAAAAAAGGCCATAACCGTCAGGGACAATACTATAGCACATATGTCAAAGTATATTATACGCATCCTGCGTCTCCCTTAGCGACTGTTTTCCTGAGCTTAAGATCCGAAGAAGGCTTCAGTTCCTTCTCCATGACAGCGGCAGCTTCCTTCACCAGTCCGCCCGCATCCATGCCGGGCTCGCAGACAAAAGGATATGCATCCATAAGAAGCTCAAGGTCATAATGATTCTTCGAGTCGGAATTATACTCACCTATTACCCTGTTCACGGATTTCTTTATACTGTCAATAATATCACAATTTTCCGAAAGAATCACGGAAATAAACTCATCATCTCCCACACGGGCAAGAAGATTCTCTTCACCCAGTATTGCGCACAGGCAGCTGGCTGCACATCTTAAGGCTTCATCTCCGGCTTCGTGGCCAAACCTTTGATTTATCTCATGCATATGTGCCACATCGGCAAAAAACAGGAAGCCCTTCCCATGCCCGTTATCGTAAATCAGCCTGGTCAGCCTGTCCATAAAGCCCACACCGTTAAGAGCGCCGGTAAGGTCATCCCGGTATGAAACATATCCGAGAAGCTCATTCTTTATCTTCACTTCATTACCTGTAGTACGCGCTTCATGGCTTGTATCCCTGAAATTGAAGAGGGCTCCGATCTGCAGGGTACACAGCATCACAAAGAAAAGATCATCCCTGTCGACTTCATACAGGGCCACACCATACTGCCTGTTTCCGGAACAGATCGCATAAGCCGCATAGGCATGGGAATCCTCCTTGGGCAGTACCGAGGATATCCCGTTTTCATCATCAATACCCACTCCGTTCTGTCTGCGGAATACCCTTACGGAGTCCCTGTCAAAATACCCGGCGTAATTCAGGATCGAAGGAACCGGCGGAAGCTGTTCTTTCTTATAAACCACAGGCTTATTGAAGATAAAGAAATGGCCGGACCTTACATTCATTCCCTGAAGCCTTTTCATTATGGATGTGATAACATCAACCTCTGATTTGGACTCATTCAAAAGGTCCTTGGTAAAGAGAGGGATAAACCATAAATGCTCCCGCCTTATGTTTCCCCTCTCCCTCATTCTTACTATCTCAGCCTCCTTAAGGCATTTCACTGCCTCAAGTATCATGCCGGTAAGCTTGGTCCTTATCTTACCGTAAGGAATCATCTCCATCATGTTTTCCAGAAGCTCGCAGCTCTTATCCGAAACCATTCTGAAGGATATACCCCGGTAAGAAGATAGCGTGAAAATATACCTTTCGATATTTGCTATCGCCTCATCAAGATCATCCCATTCGGTAAACATTGAATCATATATATAATGAAGCATTTCAGAATAAAGCGACTTAAAGGCCTGTTTTTCCGCTTCATACGGAAAGACCGAATAAACAGCATCAACCGCCCTGTCTATACCCTCATCTATATACTTCAATATATCTGTTTTAATTACATCACTGATCGGAGCGGGACCGCCTTCATGTTTACCCGGCAGCCTTCTCTCAACACAGCCGCATGAACATCTTTTTATAAAATGGCATGGGATCTTGACTCCGCCGAGTCTCTCTCCCGCTGCCACACGCAGTGCCCTCTTAAGTGCCTCATGACCGAACCTGTATGAATCATACATGACACCCGTAAGCTCCGGAGTCATTGTATGTGACAGATTCACATCATCAAATCCGGTAACGGCTACCTCCTTGCCCACCTTGATTCCCCTCTTGTTGCAGGCCCTGTATACTATCCTTGCAAAACGGTCGCAGCTGCAGATAATGGCGTCCACATAGGGGAAGTCATCAAATATGGCATTGATCCTTATCTCTTCCCTTTCAGGAGAATCACATATTATTATCTGATCATCATTATAATCGAGAGAGTGAGCGTTCATGGTGTCCTTAAAAGCCCTGAGCCTCTCCTTAAAATCATATTCCTTGGGATTCCCGGAAACATATACCACGAAATTGCGCCTGTGCTCCACTATTATGTGCTCCACGCACTCACACATAGCCTGATAGCTCTCTGCCACCTGATAGGCAATGGAGGGCTTGACCGGCCTTGTCTCAAGCACAAGCATCGGTACACCCCTGTATCTCTCCACAAGAGCATTTATATCCGGAAGAACCCTTGATTTCTTCAGAGATCCGCTTACAATGATAAGAACATCAGGTTTCAGGATCCCGACATAATCATAAACAGAATCAAGCTGATCAACATATTCATCATCGATATCATCATCTTCAATGACCTTGTCTTCTCCCGGTGACTGGGGTCCTAAAAGAAATACCGTATTTACATCTTCTTCTTTTGCCGCATCGGCAAGACCGCTGTACATGACCTCGGAAAAATCCGATCCTACGTCACGCAACATCACGGCAACCGTTGTCTTCTTATTGTCCATTTATTTCTGTCCCACTTAATATTATTTCGCACACTTCATGTCATTTTGAAGACGTTTTGTCATTCTGAATGAAGTGAAGGAGCTTACGGCATCAATCCTTCAAGCACATGGACCCTCATGGTCCCCCTGTCAACATCCACGTCAAGTATGCACTGCTTTATAGCCGGAAGCAGCAGCTCTCCGCCCGTATCAAGAGCTATCACATAAACGTCATTGGCACCGGTCTGCATGATATCGGTGAGTTCACCCAATTCCCTGCCTTCATCATCCGTGACCCTTATTCCCAGAAGATCTGCCATGAAATATTCATCCTTCTTAAGAGGAACAGCATTTTCTCTGGTAACATAAATGCCCCTTCCCTTATACTTCTCTATATCATTTATGCTGTCATAGCCTTTAAACTTAATGATAACAAACTGTTTGAAGAACTTGACGCCTTCGATCTCAAGGGTCAGGTATTCACTCCCATTCTCGAGCATAACTTCCTTAAGCTTTTTAAATCTTCTCACATCATCCGTCGTCGGAAATACCTTCATCTCGCCATGTACACCGTGAGTGGAGCTCAATATCCCGACCTTAAGCATTTCTTCCATTTATATTCTCCTTACATACCCAAATATTAATATACCATTATCGGGTGATTTTTAAAACAAAAAAAAGGACGTACCTGATGTACGTCCTCTTTGACGTTCTCATTAAACCCTGGAGCCGCAGCACTTCTTATACTTCTTGCCCGAGCCGCAGGGACAGGGATCGTTACGCCCTATCTTGTCACCCTTAACGATAGTGGTCGACCTCTTCTGCTCCTTATACAGCTCCTTACGCTTATCCTCATCAAATATATCATTCCACTCTTCAAGTCCGTACAGCCAGTCAGCCTGGGCTCCCACCATGTTCTTATACAGAAGCTCCTTGTCAAATGCAAGGGATACTACCGTATCTTCTTCCATTTCCTCAATGGGATTGGCTTCCTTAAGGCTGTCATTGATACCGTCAAGGAATCCGGTCATTGTCATGATATCTATATCATATTTCTCAGCAAGTTCCTTAACCGTTCCCTTGACTTCTGTATCCGGATCCTTAAGGAGTATCTGGTATATCTCCTTCTCCTTCTCGAAATAAGCCGCCCACAGCTTCTGTAATTCCTGCTTATCTGCCTTGGCCGAATAAGCCATGCTCCTCCATTTTTCCAATAATGCCATTGCTTTAATCCTTTCTGTTTCCCATATCATATTCTGTTTAATGATACTCCCCACAGGGCTTATTATATTTTATATCTTAATCATCGTCTTGGCAACCATGAAAGGGATTTACTCTCAACCTTACTCTCAACGCTCCGAGTTTAACGCTGATATTATTCGGAAATTATGGTATAATAAACGGAAACGGAGTGCGCAGAAAGAAAAACATATCCGGTTGCAATCTGTTCAAGCTTTTACGAAATCTCACCGTAAATTACGCGGCATCCGTCAGCGTCAAGGATCCCGTCTGGAAATATAAATGGGTGGAAAAAAATTATCGTGTTTTTAAAAAATTGTACAAAACCAATGCTTCCCACTTCAGGGAGCTCAATACATAAAACTGCCGTATTAAAAGGAGTATGCATGGATACAAATAAAATTTTAAAAGATAACGAAATTGAGGCAAATCAGCTAATGACTAAGATCATTCTGGTTACCATCGGGATCGTTGCGATTACATGGCTTCTTTTTGAAACCGGTTTTTTCTACATTCGCGTTCAATTCCGCGGATTAATGATTTTTAATATACTGCTGCTTGCCACAGTTGCCGTTATAAGCCGGATCTACAAATATGAAAAGGGATGGATCAAGTATATCCTTATGGGATCCATGACCATAGTCTTTGCCATTACCACCTCGGCACTGACTTATAATGTTACCCTTTTGATAGTCATTCCGATCCTCATGTCCATCCGATACTTCAACAGAAAATACACTGTCTTTATTGCCATCCTGTCGATCATCGTTTTCTATATTGCATATCTATACGGGGCAAATCACGGGATGCTGGATATGAATTTTATCCAGTATACTCCCGGTACCGTCATTGTTACAAACGATAATATGTGGCTGGATGATGCCGTCATGGATATCCCGTATGACCCTGTACTGATGCTCTTTAACACCACCGTCTCCAACTACTTCGTCAAACTTCTGCAGTTTATTATAATCTCCGCAGCAAGTCTGGCGCTTGTGGTCTGTTGTCAGGGACTACTGCAAAAACAGAAGGAACTTACAGAAAGCACGGCAAGGATCGGAGCCGAACTGGAACTCGCCGAAAAAATCCAGTCCGACATGCTTCCTACCATTTTCCCTACGTTTTCCGGACAAAAGGAATTTGATATTTATGCATCCATAACCACTGCAAGAGAAGTCGGCGGAGATTTCTATGATTTTTTTATGATTGACGATGACCATCTTGCGATCATTATCGCCGACGTTTCCGGTAAAGGCATTCCCGCTGCCATGTTTATGATGACGGCCAAAACCACGATCAAGGATTATGCGCTGACGAACAACAGTACATCCGAAATATACACCATCGTGAATGACCGTCTGTGCGAAAACAACGAAGCCGAAATGTTCGCCACATCATGGATCGGGATCCTGAATATAAGAACCATGATCATGCAATATACCAATGCCGGTCACAACTACCCTGTTCTTATGAGAAAAGGGAAACCCTGTGAATTTCTGACAGATAAACACGGCTTATTCCTTGCGGGCCTTGAAGGAACGCAGTATACGCAAAGCGAAATACAACTTGCCTCCGGGGATCGTCTGCTGCTTTATACGGATGGTGTAACCGAAGCTCACAGTAAGGACAACGCAATCTACGGAGAAGACCGTTTAAAAAAGCTCATCAACGATACCGCCGATGAACCCGGAGAAACTGTACTCTCCCGAATTTTAGACGATGTAAACCGGTTCGCCGAGGGCGTGGATCAGTTTGATGATATCACCATGACATTTTTGATAATCAAAGACTTTTGATTTAATGTATGTTAAGATAAAAGAAAATACTGTAACTATTCAGGAGGAAAAGGAATGGAACTGCAACTGGAAAGCAAAAAAGAAGGCAATGAACTGACGATATTATTAGTTGGTGAAGTTAATACCGGAACCGCTCCAAATCTCAAAGAACTGATCGATTCGGAGATTGCCGATTCGAACGTTATTATTTTTGATTTTGAAAAATGCGATTTCGTATCCTCGGCAGGACTTCGTGTTCTGCTTGCTACCTATAAGACTTTAAAAGCCAAAAAAGGACAGATGAAGCTTGTCAACATAGGTCCCAATTTCAAAGAAGTGCTGAATATCACCGGTCTGGATAAGGTTTTCGGATGCAAGTAATGTATGTTTTTAAGAAGAGGTAATTGTATTTTATGAATGTGTATGATTTTGACGGTACAATATATTATCCTGACTGTGCCGTAAGCTTTGCACTCTGGTGCGTAAGAAAGCACCCTTCCCTGATTTTTACTTATCTTCCGAAGGCACTCGTAACCATAATCGGACACGGGATAGGAAAGGTCCCGAGATATGTTATGGAACGCACCTTTTTCAGCTTTCTTTGTAAAGTAAAGGATTTTGACGAGCAGATTGAGAGTTTCTGGGACAAACACGAGAAAAATATCTCCGACTGGTATCTTGCCCAGAAAAGGCCGGACGATCTTATTATCAGTGCCTCTCCGAACTGCATCATCGAACCGATTGCCAGAAGACTCGGTGTAAAATATATCGCTTCGGAATACGACCGCGATGTGGGTGCCTTCGTTGATAATCTGATGCTTGCCAGAGAAAAAGCGGCTTATATTTTTGACCAGGGTTTCCCGGATATCGAAAACTTCTATTCCGATTCTCTTGCAGACACTCCTCTGGCTCTTTGTGCGGAGAAGGCACATCTGATTACAAATAAAGCGAGGACGGTTAATGACTGGCCGAAACTTGACGTTGAAACTTTGAAAAAAGTGCATGAAAAAATCGACACCGGATGGTCTGTTCATTTATAACGGAGCATAAATGAAAACAATACATGTGGATTCTACAACCGATAATCTGTCTTCCGTTATGGGATTTATAAATTCCGAACTGGATGAACTTGGATGCCCCGAAAGAATACGGGCACAGATTAAGCTTGCCATTGACGAACTCTTCGCCAATATCTGTTACTATGCCTACGATTCCGCTCCCGGTCCGGTAACGATTGCTTTTGAAAGCGAACCCAATCCTCCTGCCGTTATTATTTCCCTTATCGACAAAGGAAAGCCCTACAATCCGCTGGAAGCGGATGAACCGGATGTGGAACTAAGCGGTGAAGACCGCCCTATCGGAGGACTGGGTATTTTTCTGGTGCAAAACACCATGGATGATTTAAACTATGAATACAAAGAGAATCAAAATGTCCTGACACTGAAAAAATATCTTTTAGAATGAATCCATTAAATAAAAGGAGTAAAAAATGCCACCCAGCGGTCATTCCCG
>DFKQ01000070.1 GCA_002373875.1 Lachnospiraceae bacterium UBA3641 | reverse complement strand
TATAGTAAACGAAATTATTTATTTCGTTTACTATAATTCCTCCACAATGATTATGATAATTCAATTTTCACATGTATACAAGTAAAATACATACTTTTTTTGTGCAAAATCAAGTACATTACTAACTATCCCATACAGCACATTAACTTAAAGACTTTGAAATAGTTATGTGGCGGTTTGGTTAAATATAGGATATAATCATATATAAATAACAGTCCACCGGAGCATGAGATGAACATTAAAATAGCATATGTGCTTGTCGACATTATAGCGATCGTCTGCATATTTCTTACAATACATCAGATAAATAAGATAAAGGAATCCTATGGTACCTCGCTTAAGAAGGCCATGATCTATGCGATATTCGCCATTCTGGGTAATATCATGGTCGCCCTTGCCTACAATGAAACATCCGCCGAGATCGCCTACTGCATTTACTTCATTGCCATAGACTGGATAATCGTCTTCCTGTCAGGCTTCTGTCTATCCTACACCGAGCATACGGATGCCAGGAATAAGCTCAAGGTCCCTGCCGGCTTCCTGATGGGGCTTGACTCTTTATCCATAGCACTTAATCTCTTTTTTAAGCACGAATTCTATATCTACAGGAACGACTCCGTTGCCGGTACGGTATTTTACCAGACAGGTTTTAATATCTTCTATTATATTCATCTGGCAATAGATTATCTTGCCGTATTAATGGTTCTTATCTTCATTATTTACCGTATAAGGAAAAGTCACAGCATTTACCGGCTCAAATATATAATGATCCTTTCCGTTCTCCTGCTGGTAGTTGTTTTAAACATCGTATATATGGCATTTTCGCTTCTTCTGGATGCATCGGTCGTCTTCTATGCCGCCGCGGGAGCTCTTATATGTTTTTCAGTAAGGACCTTCGTGCCAAGGAGCCTTATGATTCTCTCGATCGGACGTGCTGTTGATGACATGAACGAGGGGCTTATCCTCCTTGATGTAAACAACAACTGTATTTATGCCAACGCCTTCTGCAAGAACCATTTCCACGAACATCTCAAGGACTTCAGGCTTGACAACGAGCCCCTCGCTGATGTGATGAAGGAAGTAAAGAAGGGCAATACGACGGTCGATTACATTAAACAGAGCAAAAACCTTATCATGAATTACTACAGGATCAAATATAACTCCATGACGGATAACAAGGGCCGTCCGATAGGTGCCTCCTTCCTTATAGAGGATACCACCGAGGAAGTGCGTTACCTTAAGGAACTGAATGATGCAAGAAACAATGCCGACAAGGCCAATAAGGCCAAGTCAACTTTCCTTGCCAATATGTCCCATGAGATACGCACTCCCTTAAATTCAATACTGGGAATGAACGAGCTTATACTCAGGGCAACAAAGGACGAACAGCTTAGGGAGTACGCCACAAACATAAGCATAGCCGGAGAGACCCTGCTGGGACTCATAAATGACGTGCTTGACTTTTCCAAGATCGAGGCCGGACGCACTGAGATAAATCCTCAGGAATACGATCCCTATAAGATACTCAGGGACTGCTACTACTTCTTCGCCCAGGCTGCACGCAAGAAGGATCTGTATATTCATATCATATGCGATGAGACCCTTCCTTCCAGCCTATACGGCGACCCCAAGCTGATAGGCCAGATACTGACCAATATTGTATCCAATGCCATAAAGTACACCGATGAAGGAGGAGTGACTCTGGACATGACCTACGACACCACGGGTCGGGATACGATAGACCTTATAGTTGACATATCCGATACGGGTATAGGTATTGACGAATCCGATCTGCCTTATCTCTTTGACTCCTTCAAGAGGGTCAATGAGATAAGGAACGCATCCATTCAGGGCACGGGCCTGGGCCTTGCCATCACCAAGGATCTGTGTAATCTTATGGAGGGTGATATCCATGTCAGAAGCGAGGTCGGGAAGGGAAGCCGGTTTACCGTCATCCTGCCTCAGAAGGTTGTCAATCACGCTCCCATCGGCCCCCTTGCCAATCCCCAGTCACTTAACAGGCAGGAAACCAAGGAAAGCTTTAAGGCTCCCGACGCACGTATACTGGTTGTGGACGATATTTCCGTAAACCTGATGGTCGTTGAAGGCCTTCTTAAGCCCACCGAGGCTAAGATAGACAAGGCAATGAGCGGCGATGATGCCATTGAACTGTGTCTGCGCAGGAAATACGATCTTATATTCCTCGACCACCGTATGCCGGAAAAGGACGGCATTGAAACCTTCAGTATCATCTCGGTAGAGGGCAGGAATACCGATACTCCCGTTATAATGCTCACTGCCAATGCAATAAGCGGAATGGATGAAGAATACAAGAGGCTTGGCTTCTCCGATTATATAACCAAGCCCATTAACCCCAAACATCTCGAAGAGATGCTTCTTAAACACCTCCCTAAGGACAAGGTTAAGCGGTGATATGAAGGTTACGGCGGTAATAGCAGAATACAATCCGATCCATCAGGGACACTGCATTCACCTTGCCAATGCAAGAAAGGATACCGGTGCTGATTATATCATTACTGTCATGTCAGGTAATTACGTGCAGCGGGGCTGCCCTTCCGTAATCTCCAAATACGAACGCGCAAGGTCCGCCCTTATGGCAGGTGCAGACCTGGTTCTTGAACTCCCCATCCCCTACTGCACCGGATCGCTTGAATACTTTGCAAAGGGAGCAGTATCCCTCATTAGTAAAACCGGTCTTGCCGACCACATTTCCTTCGGCTCTGAGTGCGGTGATATCTCACTCCTTGAGGAAGCGGCCGACCTTAGCGGCCGGACAGATGCCGGGCAGGACCAGCGGCTTAAGGAGCTTCTGGCAGAGGGAGTCAGTTATTCCCATGCCATAAACAGTATCCTCGATCTTCCCGGGAACATCAAAGAGCTTACCAACACCCCCAATAATCTTCTGGGGATCGCTTATATAAGGGCAGCTAAAGAGCTTGCACCTTCCTGCGGATTCCACACCCTTAAGCGTGTCGGAGCGGCTTACCATGATGATTCAAGTGGAGCTCTGTCCTCAAGTGCCATAAGAAGGGACCTGCTGAACGGTCCCGATGGTTTACATAATATTTCAGGCGACCGGATGCCGGATGAGATAAAGGCCTCACTCCTTGAATATCTTAAGCTTTACCCCCCGCTCTCAGAGGATGACTTTTCCCTCCTGCTCTTTTACAGGCTTCAGCAGATATGCGAAGGCAATCCGGTATCTGACTCAATTAAAGTGCTCACTTCTTATCTGGATGTTTCTCCCGCTCTTGCGGGCAGGATCATAAAGAAATACCTGCATGCCTCTTCATTTTCCGGACTGTGTGACAAACTAAAGAGCAAGGATCTGAACCGTTCAAGGATCAATCGTGCCTTATTGCATATACTTCTGGGGGTAAGAAAGAGGGATGTTGATGAATACTTACAGGACGGGTACAATTATTATATTAAGCCACTGGGATTTAAGAAGGACGCTTCCGACCTTCTGCACATGATGAAAAAGAAAGCTCATGTTCCCATTATTTCCAAAAATGCCGATGCCGAAGCCCTGCTTGCTCCCCCCGGACTGCGAATGTTTAACGAGGGGATAAAAGCGGACGATCTGTATAATAAAACCGCCTGCGCTTCGCGCAAGCGGCCCTTTATCTGCGAATACGAAAGATCCCCCATCATTCTGCGGACGGACGGTTCTTTAGGATACTGCTTCAGTTCTTAAAGCTGTGGACGGGAGCCGGTATACGGCCTCCCCTGTTTATAAAGGCTTCACAGGAGAACTTGTTAACAGGCATTACCGGTGCATATCCGAAGAGTCCGCCGAATTCGATCCTGTCCCCCACTCCTTTGCCGATGGCGGGTATAAGCCTTACCGCAGTTGTTTTCTGATTTATCATTCCTATCGCCATTTCATCCGCTATTATCCCGGAGATGGTCGATTCGGGCGTATCACCGGGGATCGCTATCATATCAAGTCCCACCGAACATACACATGTCATGGCTTCCAGCTTCTCAAGCGTTAAGGCTCCCGCTTCCGCGGCATCTATCATTCCCTGATCCTCACTTACCGGAATAAAGGCTCCTGATAATCCGCCAACATATGATGAAGCCATAAGGCCTCCCTTCTTAACCTGATCGTTAAGGAGGGCAAGTGCAGCCGTTGTTCCGGGTGCGCCTGCGTGTTCAAGCCCTATCTCGCACAATATATCGGCTACCGAATCACCGACTGCCGGTGTGGGCGCAAGGGAGAGATCGACAATACCGAAGGGAACCTTCAGCCTCTTAGATGCCTCACCCGCAACAAGCTGCCCCACACGGGTTACCTTGAAGGCAGTCTTCTTGATCGTCTCACACAAGACCTCAAACGACTGGCCTCTTACCTTACTTATGGCGTTCTTGACCACACCCGGTCCGCTGACGCCGACATTTATTATGGCATCCGCCTCCGTTACTCCATGGAAGGCTCCGGCCATAAAGGGGTTATCATCCGGCGCGTTACAGAAGACCACAAGCTTGGCCGGTCCCAGTGAATCCGTGCCGGCGCTCTTCTCAGCCGTCTCCTTGATTATATGTCCCATAAGGCGGACAGCATCCATGTTTATCCCGGTTTTGGTCGAACCCAGATTCACTGAGCTGTTCACACGATCCGTTTCGGCCAGTGCTCTCGGTATGGACCTTATAAGCATCTCCTCGGCAGGAGTCATACCCTTGGATACAAGAGCCGAATAACCGCCGAGCAGGTTCACTCCCACATTCTTGGCCGCCTCATCCAAAGTCATGGCGATCTTAACGAAATCATCCTCGCTCCTGCAGGCCGAAGCACCCACAAGACCTATGGGTGTTACGGATATCCTCTTATTAACGATCGGTATGCCGTATTCCTTCTCTATGTCCTTACCGACAGAGACAAGATCCTTAGCCTTATCCGTTATCTTATCGTATATATTCTTCCGCAGCTTATCCGGATCATCACTCATGCAGTCGATCAGGCTTATTCCCATCGTAATGGTCCTTACGTCAAGGTTTTCCTTTTCGATCATTGCATTTGTCTCGTTCACTTCAAATATATTTATCATATCCCGCTGTTTTCCTTTTAACCGTCTTATTTCTTATTTCAAAAACCTTCATCACTGAGAGGCTTACCATCATACACGATGCATGCTGTTGAATATTTCCTCCCTCTGGCATCTTATAACAACACCTATCTCCTCTCCTATCTGGGCCAGCTCATCGGAAATATCTCCGAAGGGCTTGCTTGAATCGTTCATATCAACGATCATCATCATGTTGAAATAATCCTGAACTATGGTCTGGGATATATCAAGTATGTTTATCCTGTTGTTCGCAAGATAGGTACATACCTTGGCAATTATCCCAACCGTGTCCTTGCCCACTACCGTTATGATTGTTTTCTTCATAATTCTCCTCCCGGGTACTTATTACTTCTTAAATCGATTTATTATAGTAAACGAAATTATTTATTTCGTTTACTATAGATTTATACAGCCACTGCTTCACTTACCATATCTCTCGATGCTACTCTTATCCTGAAATCATCCGGTTTGTATTCATTATCGCTCATAAGTACTTCAAGACGGACAGTTTCGTAGGCAAGCTCCGCCAGATTATTCTCCTTGCTCAGGTGGCCGAGGAAGACGGTTTTTAACTTATCATGTAAGAGCCTTGATAAAAGCCTTCCGGATGTTTCATTTGACAGATGCCCCTTATCGGAAAGAATCCTGCACTTAAGCTGATAAGGGTACTTGCCCACCTGGAGCATATTGACATCATGATTGGCCTCAAGCAGCAGGGCATCCACCCCGTAGAAGCTGTCAACTATATAATCCGTGTATTTACCAAGATCGGACAGGACTCCGACTGATTTATCGCCCTTAGCTATCCTGTACGCAACCGGATCGGCAGCATCATGGCTTATCCTGACCGGATTGACCTTAAGATCGTTTACCGTAAATGCCTTGTCAGCCTCGATCTCCTTAAAGAGGCCCTCAGGTATCCTGCCCAGACACTTCATGTTCCTTATGGCTTCGATGGTGCCATGCGTCCCGTACATGGGTATACCGTACCGCCTTGACATGACTCCCAGCCCCGCCACATGATCCGAATGCTCATGCGTTATAAGGATGCCGTTTAATTCCTCCGGCTTGATCCCTATCCGGTTAAGCCCTTCCTCGATCTTCTTACCGCTTATTCCCGCATCCACACACAGATGCGTGTTGTCTGAGCCGACGTATATGCAGTTACCGCTGCTGCCGCTGGCTATTGAACATAATCTCATGATACACTCCCCTTTGTTATAAACTTACTTTACGCTTTCATAGTCCAGGTATAAGGACTCTGACTGCTTTCTTATTCCGTAACATATCCTGTTATGACAAGCTCCAATAAATCTCGATCTTGTCTCCGGTCTTTATGGGTTCATTGAATACCGCATTACGGTCATTGAGCCTGGTCACCACCGCCCGCCCCTGGGGCTTGGATAAGTCAAAATCAATAAACTCGAATATATCAACATATATGTAGTCACTCTTGCCCGTAAGCTTTACATCCTCACCGTTAACATTGACTACGATGCTCTGACTTATACCGCCTCCATCAGCGGCTGTTTCATCAGCATGGACCTTGTCCCCGCCCGTACCGGCCTTGGTATCTTCGAAGCTTCCGTCTTCATCCTCCGTGGTTTTGCCGGTACCCTCCAGTTCGGCCCTTACCTTCTTAAGGGCATCAAGTGTATCAGCCATAAGACCGTCAACCACCTCGTTCGCATTAGGATCAGCACTTGCTTCTTCATCCGTATACTCACCGGTTTCATCATCTTCACCTTCACCGGCATAATCTTCATCATCATAAGTATATTCATCCGTATACTCATCCTCAGACCCGTATGACCCTGACGGATTATAAGCTTCATCCTTCTCAACATCCGACAGGTTCAGCTCCTCAAGGGTCCATATGATCGAGAAGTTGGAATACACATAAGTATCCATGTCAGCCAGCTTATTGTTGACATAGATGTTCATGCCTTCCTTAAGGGTCACATCCATGAATTCGGCTATCTGCTCAACCGTATAATAATCAAGTAGCTTGATATTGTCATTCTGCTGTATCTCATAATAACCAGACTGCAGTTCACCGTTTACATCGGCATACCTGGGAAGCTCCACCGTCGAATCATTGACTATGACCGTAATTGTCTTCTCGTATTCGCTGAGCTTATCTATTGTCGAAGCAGCAGGAGCCCCTGCCGTTGATTCGGTAACCAGGATCTTGTCTCCCGCCCTGATAGCCGAATTGATGCTGACAGCCTCATCATTTACCTTTACCACCGCAGTTTCACCCAGCTCACCGCGAAGCATATGCGGGGTTCCGTTCAACGTAAATTCAAGGGCCTCACCCCTCTTGGGGAACAGACCGTCATTGGGGAAGCCTGCCTGAATGGCCGCATCCACCACCATAAGATGTCCGTTATCATACAGCTTGACCCGCTCACCGTTGAAGTTGACATATATGAAATTATTCTTGGAATCATAGAAGTTAAGGCATATTCCGATGGGTGTAACATACATGGAATCAAGGTTCGGATTCTCCGTCTGGTAATCGATCTCCTTAAGGACCTCCTCACCTCTTAAGGCACACCGCTCCCGGGGTATCCCCAGTTCATCTGCCAGATATCTTGTAAAGATCGGAAGCTTGCCGCCACCGCCGACAACAAATACGGCACTAACGCTCTGCCCGCCGTTAAGCTCCTTGATCTTGTCGCTTATCTCCCCCGTCATCAGCTTGATCACCGGTTCGACTATGGAATCGATCTCCTCGGAGGTGATCTTCTGCTGGATGCCCATGATATCGTTATATTTGATAACCTTCTTTCCGTAGGAGGTCTTGATCATCTCTCCTGTGGCAAAATCAACCAGGCAGTGCTTAACAATCGCTTCAGTCAGTTCGTCACCCGCCATCGGTATCATACCGTAAGCTACTATGGACCCGTCCTTGGTGATGGAAATATCGGAGGTTCCCGCTCCCACATCCACAAGGGCTATATTAAGCATCCTGAAGCTCTCGGGAATCGCGACCTGTATTGCCGCGATAGGCTCCAGCGTAAGGTTCGCAACCTGAAGGTCCGCCACCTCCACGGCCCTGTAGAGCCCGTCCACAACGTCATCGGGAAGAAAGGTCGCAATAAGCTCCACCGATATCCTTCTGGCCTTATGTTTATCAAGAACACTTATCTGAAGGCCGTTCATATAATATCTTACAACCGTATAGCCGACACAGTAAAACCTGGTCTCGGTATTGTTATTGGCAACCAGCTCTTCGAATGCCTTCTCAACCCCAAGCATCTCCAGGTTGTGAACATCCTCGGCATCAATGATCTTATCCTCGGGAAAATCGATCTCGGCTGTGACCGTTACGGTTTTAAGCACACGGCCCGCGGCTGCTATACACACTTCGTTAAGTGTCTTGCCTATCTTATTCTCAAGTGTTCTCTTAACCTCTCCTATAGACCTGCCGACGGTGTTTATATCATGGATCTGCCCGTCAAGCATCGATCTCGTGTCATGCTCACGCACGCATTGGGCCACGACATGGAACTTATCACCGGTCTTATAGCCCACCGTACCCACAAGACTTCTCGTACCTATATCAAGGCCAAATACCAGCTGTCCCGGATTCTTCTTATCCTCTTCCATTACCTTATCTCCCTATCCCAACATTTAATAATCCTTCAATATCTTCACGGGTCTTTTCTATGTCACCGTTATTTTCTATGATCCTGTCGCAGTGCGTTCTGAAGAAAGCATCATCATTCTGCCTGTCCATGATCGACCTTATCTTCTCATCGGAATACCCCCTTGAAGATGACAGCCGCTTAGCCCTCACCTTCTCATCGGCGTAAACATACCACAGTTCATCACATATTTCCCTGTAACCATCCTCAATAAGGAGGGCGGCTTCAATAAAGAAATAATCAACATCGCCTGCTGCCCTTCTCTCATCGATCCTCTTCAGTATATACTCCTTAACCCTTGGATGGATTATATCATTTACCTTTTCAAGAAGCTCCTCGCTCCCCGGTGCGAAAATGGCCTGCGCCATCCTTCCCTTATCGATCTCACCGTCATCCGCAAGGACCTCCCTGCCCAGAAGCTCCACAAGCTCCCCGTAGCATACCTGTCCCTTCCTCTTCACCTCATGTGCTGCCTCATCGGCCATGATGATGAAGCAGGAACACATGTCACGTATCAGGTTAAGGACAGTTGATTTACCGGCACCCACTCCGCCGGTTATACCTATCACCTTCATTATTTAGCCTCATACCAGTCATTTCCGGTACTCATGGATACCGACAGTGCTACGGACAGGTTGGCAGCCTTCTCCATTTCCTCCTTAAGGAGAGCACATACCCTGTCCCTTTCTTCAAGTGCTGTTTCGATAAGAAGCTCATCATGGACCTGGAGTATCATCCTTGATTTAAGCCCTTCTCGCTTAAGCCTCCTTAACACGCCTATCATGGCTATCTTCATAATATCCGCGGCAGTTCCCTGGATGGGCGCGTTCATCGCCACCCTCTCTCCGAAGGATCTTTGCATGAAGTTGCCGCTTGTCAGCTCGGGAACGGGCCTGCGTCTTGAAAACATGGTTGTTACATATCCCTGCTCTTTGGCATTTTTCACAAGGGAATCCACGAAATCCTTGACTCCGGGATAGGTCTCGAAATACCTTTCGATAAAGGCCTTGGCCTCCTTAACCGATATACTTAAGTCCTGACTTAAGCCGAATGAACTGATACCGTATATTATGCCGAAGTTAACAGCCTTGGCGTTTCTGCGCATCTGGTCGGTTACATCCTCAAAAGGAACGTGGAAGACATTGGATGCGGTTATCCTGTGTATATCGGCTTCACTGTTGTATGCTTCGATAAGCTTCTCATCACCCGACATATGTGCCATTATACGAAGCTCTATCTGGGAGTAATCGGCATCGACGAATATAAAGCCTTCTTCCGGAACAAAGGCCTTCCTTATAAGCCTTCCCTGCTCCATCCTTATGGGAATGTTCTGCAGGTTGGGGTCCGATGAGGATATCCTGCCGGTTGCGGTAATGGTCTGGTGGAAGGTTGAGTGGATCCTTCCGTCATCTCCTATACATGGATAGAGGCCGTCAACGTAGGTTGATTTAAGCTTGGCCAGCCCCCTGTACTTAAGCACATCCGCAACAAGCGGGCTCTCGGGCGCCAGCTTCTCAAGAATATCAGCCGAGGTTGAGTAACCGTTCTTATTCTTCTTACCTCCGGGAAGCTTTAACTTATCAAACAGGATATCGCCGAGCTGTTTGGGTGAATTAATGTTAAATTCCTCACCGGCTTCCCTGTATATTACCTGCTCAAGCTCCCTTATCTGTCCTTCCAGAACATCTCCGTATTCCTTAAGAGTCTCCTTCCTTACGAGGATACCCCATTTCTCCATCTCATAAAGGCAGAACAAGAGGGGCATCTCCATATCGAGATAAAGCTTAAGCATTCCAAGGTCCGAAAGCCTGCTCACCCTGTCATCATAAGAAGTTATAAGCTCATGCCCTGCAATATCCGGTTCACATGTGAGAGAATAATCCTTAAGAAGAGGATTTATAAGATAATCGGCAAGCTCCGAATCGAAGAACCTGTCCGCATATTTTATATCAGCCGCAGCTTCCATGATATGAAGCTGTTTCTTAAGTCCGTGTGTGACAAAAAGAATCCCCTCGGAATCCCTGATATAGTCAGCCAGTTCGGCAAGTATCCCATGAACCGAAGCTTCATCCATATCTCCTGTATAGCAGGCCCTGTCTTTACCGAGTCCGAAGGATACGCCGACAGCCCTGCCCTTCTTATCAAATACGGTATAAAAGGCAAACCTGTCACCCTTCTTAAGGTCCTTTAATAGACCTGATACATCTGACGGACTTATCCGCGAAACATCTGTACCGGTCTCCTTTAAAAGGCTTCCCGCTTCCTCGAACTGGGCAGCTATCTGCTTAAATCCGAAACGGCGGACCATCATCAGGGCTTCAGCCGTATATATATCCGGCAGGAGGGCATCATCAAGGGTTATGCCCGTATCGGCACTCGTGCATATGGTTGCAAGCTCCTTACTGAGCACTGCCATGTCGAAATTATTCTCAAGGGTTTCCCGGATACTCTTCCTGGTTATTTCCCCTATATGTTCCTTAAGTGTTTCTATATCATGGTATTTAAGCAGGAGCTCGGTTGCCGTCTTCTCCCCGATCTTGGGAACTCCCGGAATATTGTCGGAAGAATCACCCATGAGGGCCTTAAGCTCGATTATCTGTAAGGGCTCAAGCTGATAGGTTCTTATGACATCATCCGCGTAGAAGTCCTCAATCTCCGTCTTACCG
Source organism: Lachnospiraceae bacterium UBA3641 (assembly GCA_002373875.1). Taxonomy (GTDB): domain Bacteria; phylum Bacillota; class Clostridia; order Lachnospirales; family Lachnospiraceae; genus UBA2868. The sequence goes on along the minus strand of DFKQ01000070.1, from coordinate 28,817 downwards.
CCCCTTGTCCGCGGCATCCTTATCTTGATATTATCGCTGGCTATCTGCAAAAGGTCACGGTCACCGGATACGAGGGCAACCATGAAGCCCTCCCTCTCCGCCTCCTTAGCCAGCGTTCCCAGTATATCATCCGCCTCGAAGCCTTCCTTCTGTACAATGCATACACCCATTTTACCGAGAAGTTCCTTTAAGAGGGGAACCTGTTCCCTCAGTTCATCGGGCATGGGCTTCCTGGTCCCCTTATAGGCTTCGTACATCTTATGCCTGAAGGTGGGTGCCTTCAGATCAAATGCTATGGCAAGATGCGTAGGTTCTTCTTCCTTAAGTATCTTAAACATGATGTTAAGAAAGCCGTATATGGCATTGGTAGGTATACCTTCCGGACTTGTCAGTGCCGGTACCCCGTAAAAGGCCCGGTTGATTATACTGTTTCCATCTATCAATACAAGTTTATTGCTCATCATCATCTTCCTGATCTTCCCAATAGTTACAGGTAAAAGGCATATACAAACACCAGCTCAAACAGCAGGGCAATACCGGCGCATATCATGAGCACGCGCCTTAACATGGTGATGATCTCATGAACCTCAAGACATTTCTTGGTATTTTTGATCTTGTCCATAAGGTCACCGTGAAGGTCGTAGCTTCCCTCAACCGAAAGCCTGTTAAGCGCCTCCTTAAGAAGATAACTTGTCTCCATCTCATCGAAGCAGGAATCACAACTCTCAATATGTTCGATGAATTCCTTCAGCTTAAGACCGGTAAGCCGGTCATTTATGAAAAGGGGAATATAACGCTCCATATCCTGGCATTTCATATCCTAACCTCACTAAACACCTATTCTTTATCTTACACCAAATGTTGTGCATCCTCAATACTTTTATACCATATCTATTTACCAACTTTAATGAGCATCCACCCTTCTCCGGGATTTTCCCACACTGTTTCCCCAAGCCATACAAAGCCTTCATATGCTACGGCATACTTCTCCCTTACCTTATTCCCCACATAGATATAGTCAAGATCGTATTTATCCGCCATATCCCTGCAATAGTCCCGGTCACCGGATTCATAAAACCTCCTGACCTCTTCATGCCGCTTGCCCACATCATCGGGATCATTTCGCCACACCCATTCATGAACATACCAGCCGGAAACCGTTACCGCACCGGCAAAGACCGACAGCCTGTTCTCGGGGCTGTAGCTGTTCCCTGCCTCCTCGATTATATGGAGCCGCCTTCTCCCGTCTTCCTTAAGTATCCTTACAGCATCCCTCACATCATCATATGACGGATCATCCTCCATAAAGGAAGTCGCCCTGATACCCTGCCTTAATTCCGTCCTGAGCACATTCCCGAACCAGGCATTTACGGACAGGGGCATATATGCGATGAGCATGACTGACAGACCGGTCAGTATCCATGACCATATCCGCCAGGCCCTTTTTTCTTCATTCATAAGAAGTCCCGCACCCGCTCCGGTAATGACGGATAAGAGGATAAATGCCTGGAAGGTCAGCTTGAACATAGTGTTATAACGCTCATACTCGTCCCCGTATATATCCTTTACATAAACGATCTCAGGCAAAAGGATAAGCCCCAGCCCGCACAGGGTGATCGCAATGACACTAAGTATCCCGGTCTGATCTTTCTTATCGGGCATCCTGCCAAACAGGTAGACAAGAACACATATACTGCTTATAAAAAAAGGGAACCAGATAATGATCAGCTTCATGATCGGAGAATGTCTGTCGCAGATATGGATACCTGATGCAGGACTTATATATGCCCGGGTAAAGGGAAGCATAAGAACAGTTCCAATAAGATATATGATCAGTCCCTTAACAAGTACACTTAAGATCGTCCCGGGCCTGCAGCCGTATTTCCTAAGGTCTGAAAACAGGATCACCGCACCGCACACAACAAAGTATATGGGGAAATCCCAGAAGTTAACTCCCCTGAACAGCCCCAGAAGGATACCCATGATAATGATATTGGAGGACAGATATCTGCCTTTTCCCTCTCCGTCATCATCAAGTACATGATCAAGAACTACTGCAAGAAGCGGTATTGTAAACAGCATATTTAAGACATGGGCGTGAAGATCCCCCAGGACCAGCGTGTACGAAGGGAATTCGTGCTTGGCCTTGTCAAGTGTCTCGGGATCGTAGCCTATAAACAGGGTGGATGAGGGAAACCAGTAGGAATAATCCCCATCATGAAGTATATGTTTCCTGTATATCTGCTTGAAAATACCGTAAAGTATAAAGTGTCCGTTACCCCCGCAGGAAGAAAGAAGCGCCGAAACCGTTCCTCCGAATACCGGTATTCCCTTCTTCATTCCTTCAAAGGAAGCAAGAAAAGCCGTAACAAGACTGAACACCGCTAATGTAAGGGCCGCGAAGATGGTACACAGCATATAATTGTAGCCGTGATCCGGACTGACAAAAGACAGCCTGCACATCAATACCGAAAGGGCCTGGCCCAGATAGTAATAATTAACCCGGCTGCCTAAGGACCACAGGTCTTCAAAGGGAAGCTTCTGCTGACGGTACATGGCATTCATAAATCCGAAATCCATATACTGTTCAGTCTGGTGATCGATAAGAGGTTTATAACCCTTAACAAAAACAGCCAGCAGAAACAAGGCTGCAAAAAGGAAGAATCCTAACAAAAACCTCTTCCGTTCCAGACCAAGACTCCTATCCTCCCCTGCTGCTTTATCAATATTAAAGTACCCCTTCTTATACCTGTACAGTAAAGAAAGGGTCAAAAAGAAAAATATTCCCAAATAAGCTGAAAGAGAATTAAAAGCAAGGCCCGTTACGGAGCACACAAACCATACGGCCGCAAAGACAAATGCCATACCCAGTCCCATGTGGATCGTAAATGCACCGTCAACAAACCTTAAGCGTCTGAAATGAAAAAGGCAGCGCGCCGTCATGGCCAGCAAAAGACATGCCGCAAGCCAGGCAAGCGAAGTTATAAGTTCCATCCGCTACTTCCTCACAAGCTTGAGTATATCGTTATACATAACGAATACCATCAGGGCCATAAGAAAGGCAAATCCTATAAAATTAACAATTGCCTCCTTATCGCGTGAAAGCGGCTTGCGTCTTATCGCTTCAATAAAAAGCAGTATCAGCTTGCCACCATCCAGTCCCGGAAGCGGAAGAAGGTTCATTATTCCCAGTGACGCCGAGAAAACAAGGGCAAGGTTGAACATATTCAATACCACCGTGGGCAGTCCTTCCTGTCTTGCTTCGTTGTATATATCACTTACCATACCGGCCATACCTACAGGACCGCTCAGGGCATCAGCCCCCAGCCGGCCGAGAATAAGTCCCTTAAGCCCCTGTACCGTGGACCTCACATTCATCCTCACATAATACATTGAATACTTAAGTATGTTCCCCGAAGTCCATTTATCCACGCTTCTTCCGAACACGATACCGAACATGTATCTTCCGTATTCCTCATCGTATTCAGGCTTGACCACTGTGGAAAAGATCTTACCATCCCTCTCGTAGGTAAGGGTTACCGGGCTGCCGTTGCTTACTATGTTATATATTATAACCTCGGTTGACAGATCGACCCTGCTGCTGTTGTACTTTACGATCCTGTCCCCAGCCTTAAGGCCTGCTGCCTGAGCGGGTGAGCCTTCCGTAACCTCATCAAGCTCCGTAGTCATTACCACCGTACTTCCCGACATGGATATAATAAGCACACTGAATGCAAATGCCAGAATGATGTTAAAGAAGGGACCTGCGAAGGTAGTCATTATCCTGGCCCAGACACCCGACCTGTTAAACAACCTGTCAGGATCCTCACACTCGGGATCGTCCTCAAACACGCATGCCCCTCCGAAGGGTATGGGCTTAAGGCAATACTTTGTATCGTTCTTCACAAAGGATATAAGGGTAGGTCCAAACCCGACCCAGAATTCCTTAACATAGATCCCGTTGGACTTGGCCACTATTAAATGTCCGAATTCGTGTACGATCACCACAATACACAGAATTATCAGTGTATAGAGAATACTTATCACGCTCATACTACCACCTGCAGTCTATATAGTCGTAGACTTCCCTTTCAGCCTGAAGGATCATGTCCACATCGGGCATATAACTTACCTTATGCGCATCCATGCTCTTCTCGATAATATCATAAATATCCGTAAAAGCGATCTTCCTATCCAGAAAGAGTGCCACCGCCCGCTCATTGGCCGCATTAAATACCGTTGGCATCGTTCCTCCCGTCTTTGCTGCCGCAAGGGCCAGCTTGAGCCCCCTGAAGGTCTCTGTATCGGGCTTCATAAAGGTCATCTGGGACAGGGCATAAAAATCAACCCTCTCTGTGCCAAGATACCTTCTGTCGGGATAAAACAGGGCATACTGTATCGGAAGCTTCATATCCGGCATGCTCAGCTGGGCGATAACAGCTCCGTCCTCATACTGCACCATGGAATGGATTATGCTCTGGGGATGGATAATGACCTGTATCCTGTCAAGGGGCACATCAAAGAGCCACCTGGCCTCCATAACCTCAAGTCCCTTATTCACAAGCGAGGCCGAATCAACCGTTATCTTTCTTCCCATGGACCAGTTGGGATGCTTAAGGGCATCCTCCACAGTCATGGATTTAAGCTCATCCTGCTTCCTGTTGAGAAAAGGCCCGCCGGAGGCCGTTAAAAGGATCTTCTCGACCCTCTTCTTATTCTCGCCGTTCATGGACTGGAATATGGCGCTGTGTTCACTGTCAACAGGCAGTATCCTTACTCCCATTTCGGCGGCAAGGGGCATTATTATATGCCCTGCGCATACAAGGGTCTCCTTGTTGGCCAGGGCTATGTCCTTGCCTGCCCTTATCGCGGCTATGGTAGGCTTAATCCCGATCATACCGACCATTGATGTGACAACGCAGTCAACTCCTTCAAGGGTGGCCGCCTCAATGATCCCATCCATACCCGAGGCTACCCTTACATTAAGATCGGAAACCCGTTGTCTCAGATCAACCGCCTTATCCTCATTAAAGACCGCAACCAGCTCAGGCTTAAATTCCCTGATCTGTTCTTCAAGTATCCGGATATTTGATCCTGCCGCAAGAGCCTTTACCTTAAGCTCTTCCCTGTTGGCCCTTACTATATCCATCGTCTGGGTTCCTATCGAACCGGTCGACCCCAGCACTGCTATTGTCTTCATCGATTAATACCTCTGTATAAAAGCTTCTTCGCTCCGCTCAGAATGTCACCCTGCAAAATAACGATCTGCCAGTCTTAGAGACCAAGAAATATCGCTGAGAGAAAATATATCATGGGGGCTGTGAATATCACCGAGTCGAACCTGTCCAGCACGCCGCCATGTCCGGGAATGACCGTCCCGTAATCCTTGACATCGTAATTGCGTTTAAATGCCGAAGCGGCCAGGTCACCAACCTGTGAAACCACTGCTCCCACTGCCCCCAGAGCAATAAACGGGATCACGCTGAACCCCTTGGGGATTTCGTAGGCGCCCTTAAAAATATATGCGAATATTGCGGCAAAAAGAGTCGAACCAACAATACCTCCGATCGAGCCCTCTATGGATTTCTTGGGGCTTAGTATCGGCGCCAGCCTGTGCTTCCCGAACTTCACCCCTACAAGATAAGCACAGGTATCGCATATCCATGATGAGATGTAAATAAGCCAGACCGTATAAATGCCGAACCTCATTGATCTGGTAAGATATATGAAACACAGCATTACCGGTACATACATAAAGCCGAAAAATGCCTTCACCGTCAGTTCGGAATCATAGGACGGAAAGGTAAGAACATAGGCCGCAAGCATTGCGATAAAAACAATGGACAGGATAAGAAAGAGCTTAAGCAGTCCGTTATCCTTTACCACCATGGCAGCCAAATAATAGACCGCCGTTCCGCAATAGCCGATCTTCTCCAAAATGCTCCTGTCCGACCCTTCCCTGTATATTCCCGTTGTCCTGTAAAACTCAAAAAGGCCCTGTTCGGAAATAAGCAGAAGGATAAGGCCCATAAAGGTCCCACCGGTATAATTCATCAGCGCGATCAGTATTACAAGGACCGCGGCGCTTATAACCCTGGTTTTAAACATATATCACTCCTTCACACCGCCATATCTTCTGTCCCGCTTGTTATACGCTACGATCGCCTTCTCAAGCTCCTCCGCCGTGAAATCCGGCCAGTGTACATCGGTAAAGTAGAACTCCGAATACGCGAGCTGCCAGAGGAGGAAGTTACTCAGCCTCTGTTCTCCGCTGGTCCGTATAAGAAGGTCGGGAGCCGGCAGCCCGTTCGTATCAAGGTATGATTCGAAGATTTCCCCGGTCACTGGACCCTTAAGCTTATTATCCTTAACGTCTTCAATGATATGGTTCACGGCTCTCAGCATCTCATCCCGGCTGCCGTAATTAAGCGCGACCTGGAAATGAAGGCCGTTTAAGCTGCTTGTCGTCTCCTCAAGCCTTGCTATTATCTCCTGTATATCCGGTGCCAGCCTGCTCTTATCGCCTATGACACGCACACACATATTATTTTTTTTGGCCCTTTTTATACAGGTCTTAAGATAAGAACGCAGCAGCCCCATGAGCGCTTCCACCTCTTCATCGGGCCTTGTCCAGTTTTCGGTTGAAAAAGCATAAACAGTAAGATACTCTATACCTCTGTTATATGCGATCTCGCACATATTCTCAACGGTTTTGGCTCCCTGAACATGTCCGTAATTTCTCGGCATTCCCTTTGCCTTGGCCCAACGCCCGTTACCGTCAAGTATTATGGCCACATGTTTCGGAACCTTAAGCTCCTCACTCATTTATGTTTCCTCCGGTTTGTTCCTATCTACAAAAGGGCAGGACGTATGCCGTCTTGCCCTTGTATCCGTCTTAACTTGCAGCTTAAACAGTCAGGATATCCTTCGACTTCTCATCCACCATCTGATCCACCTGCTTAATATACTTGTCCGTCAGCTTCTGAAGCTCTTCCTCAAGCTGCTTTATCTCGTCCTCCGAAACATCCTCCGATTTACCAAGCTTCTTGAAGGCATCATTGCCGTCCCGCCTTATATTTCTTATGGCCACCTTATCGGCTTCGCCCTTCTTCTTTACTTCCTTAACCAGATCCTTCCTTCGTTCCTCCGTCAGTTCGGGAAATACAAGCCTTATAACATTACCGTCATTGGTCGGATTGATCCCCAGATCAGATGTCTGTATTGCCTTCTCGATCTCCTTGAGCATTGACTTGTCCCAGGGCTGGATCTGTATGATCCTGGGCTCGGGTATTGCCACATTGCCAACCTGCTGTATAGGGGTAGGCGTACCGTAATAATCAACCCTGATCTTATCCAGCACATGAGGATTGGCCCTGCCTGCTCTTATAGTATTAAGATCGGATGTCAGATGATCTATTGTCTTGATCATCTTCGCTTCGTATTCCTTTATTCTTTCGTTCATGATAATGTCCCTTCTCCCAAAAAACTAAACCGTAACCCTTGTACCGTTGAACTTACCGTATATGGTATTTACAATGCTGTTCTCCTCGTTAAGCGAGAAGACATACATAGGCATCCTGTTCTCCATTGCCAGTATCGATGCCGTAAGGTCGACTACCTTGAGCTGCTTGTCGATAACCTCCTGTATGGTAATCGTATCGTATCTTACCGCTGCCGGATTCTGCTTGGGGTCCGAATCGTAGACACCGTCTATAGCCTTGGCAAGAAGAATACCGTCTGCTTCCACCTCTATCGCCCTGAGCACGACCCCTGTATCTGTAGAAAAATACGGATGCCCCGTTCCACCGGCAAAAAATACGACCATCCCCTTTTCGAAATACTTATTGGCCCTGTCCTTGGAAAAAAGCTTGGTAAAGGAGCCGCATTCAAAGGGTGTCAGGATATTGGTCATCATACCGACGGATCTGAATATCTCAGACACATAGATACAATTCATTATCGTTGCCAGCATACCTATCTGGTCTGCCTTGGTCCTGTCAATATTTTCACTGGTACGCCCACGCCAGAAGTTACCGCCGCCGATCACCACTCCGACCTGGGTACCCTTATCGACAAGTTCTTTAACCTGACCGGCAACCATCAGGATGGTATCATCATCAAATCCTGTCTTCTTATCACCGGCCAACGCCTCTCCGCTCAGCTTAAGGAGTATTCTCTTCATATTATATTATTCCTCTTCATCGAAGAAATTGCTTGCGGTTACATCCGAGTAGCACTGCGAGCAGGAGCCCTCGATGATCGCACCATTGTTGATCTGAATCGATTTACTCTTGATATTTCCGATTATAACTGCCGTGGAATCAAGTACCACGGGGCCCTGCACATCTATATCGCCCTTAACGGCTCCCGCAAGAACCGCTGCCGCAGCCTTGATATTACCCTTGACAACAGACCCCTGCGCAACCTTTACCGAGCTGTTGGAGAAAAGTCCGCCGGTGATCTTGGCTCCGTCAACAAAGATATTGTCCGCCTTGGAATCGCCCTCGACGCGACCTGCGATACTCAGCTTGCCGGAAACATCGAGATTACCCGCAACCACACCAAGAACCTCAAGGCTTCCCGCGCAATTTATATTACCGTTAACTGTCATGCCCTCTATTATACAGCCGGCCGTTGAAGAGTTCTTTTTGTCGTCCCAGATCGTATTGATGGGAGCCTCCCTTGGAGTCTCTTCAAATATCGGGCCGGATACGGTGTTGATGGGTCCGTCATCATATTCGGGTTCCGGCTCGGGTTCGGAGGCTGAAAGAGCCGACATCATATCTCCGTATGAGACCGCCTCCTCCGCGGGAGCTTCCTCTGCCACTTCCTCAGGTACCTCTGCGGGCTCCTCGGCGAAGTAATCGATATCATCATCGGCAACTTCCTCCACAACCTCTTCAACTTCCTCTATTTCAGCATCATCGGGGATATCTTCGATAGGATTACCGTCTTCATCAACATATATGACTTCCTCGATGACTTCCTCTTCGCCATCGTAATCGCCGTCATCTTCAACTTCCTCGATGACCTCTTCGATCTCCTCTTCATATTCTTCCCCTGCTTCCGGGGTTGATGAAGCTTCCTCAGGCCCGTCAAAGGATGCAAAAAGCTGCGAATAATCATCACTCTGTGTAGGGGAACCGTCCGCCTCGTCAGGCACAGCGGCAACAGCTTCCTTGACCGCTTCCTCCTCGGGCATAAGTTCATTCACCGCCTGTGACAGGTCTTCCTTGAAATCCTTAAAAAAGCTCATTTCATATCCTCCTCATATTACATAATTAATATTGGATCGGTGTTGTATAATCATCTATCGGAACAATGATGTAGCCCTGGGCCTGCAACCCTTCTATCACCGCCGGCAGGGCATCCACCGTGGTTGTCTTCTCCGACAGATCATGAAACAGGATCATTACCTCATTCCTGTCTTCCGGGGTCGGCAAAGCATTTATCCCGTTAAAAACATTATCTATGATCTCCTGCTTCGAAAGCCTTGCGGTATCGGCATCTCCGCTGTTCACATTCCAGTCATAATAAACAATTCCCCGCTTATCAAGCACATCGATAAACCCGTTCATGCTTACCTGCGCGACTTCATTGTTGCTTCCGCCGGGGAACCTGTAAATAGTGGGGTTATACCCTGTAATATCATATATCACATACTGTACATGATTAAGGTCCGCAATAAATGAGTCCACAGACTCATATATCTCCGTGTATATATGGGAATAGGAATGCATTCCCATTACATGACCTTCTTCCAATATCCTTCGGTATTCATCCTTGTAAGCATCCGAGAAACGTCCTATTACAAAGAAGTTCCCCTTTACATTATAAGAATCGAGTATATCCAGTATCCTGTCCGTGTTTGGACTCGGGCCGTCATCGAAGGTCAGATAAGCCCTCTTTACCGCCTGCGTGGAAGAATTAACATCCGATTGGCTTCTCTTACTTTCGTCCTTTAGCTCCTTTACCTCCGCAGATACCTCGGGACCCCTTGCGGCCGCTGCTTCGGCTTCCGATCTTCTGGCCATCTCCTCATTATATGACTTCAATGACAGTCTTGATACTAAAAGCCCCTTGGACACGCCGTCAAGCCTTACGGAAGAACCCTTGTCATCGCGATAACACATGAAGATTGACAGCAAAAAAGCACATACAAACAATATCGCGAGCTTAAGACCCCTGTGACGGGCACATAATACCAAACCTATTGTACCACATCCGCTATGCTTATTAAAAGATTTTTTTTGATTACTTTTCTTTTTCCTCATTATTAATTAAGAACCATATCAATATGACTGCCAGGATGAGAATGGGAATGCCCGAAACAATTCCTGTCGGTGAAGGTCCAAGCAGCATCCTGCCGCCATCGTTTGTAAAAAGAATTCCCAGCGAACCTATGGAATTGACAGCCCCGTGTCCTATGACAGCCGGAATGCACGAATCCGTTTTCAAGGTGACAAAAGAAAAAAAAGTACCTATCGAGAAGCAGAAAAGGATCATGGCAAGTATTCCGAGATACGGATAACCGGCATAATCGGTTCCGTAATTGTGTCCCACCAGCGTAAGGGGAAGATGCCAGAGCCCCCATATGATGCCGGTGATAATCATCAGCGAAAGGGGCTTAAGCCTGCTCTTTAGCTTTTGCAGCAGATATCCTCTCCAGCCCCATTCTTCCCCGAAGCAGGTTAGGCAATTAAGGATGGGACCTATGAGAAAAGCGGTAATAGCCTTAGATATGGCACTCTTCCTTGCAGCTTCGGGAGTAATACCCGTTATACCCTGACCGGCATACGTATCGATCATGAACTTCATATCGTAGGAAAAATCATCCCCAAAGCATATAAAATAAATAAAAATACCGATCAGAGTCATTATTCCCGGCAGAAACCATGCGAGCAGATAATACCTGTATCTACCCTCCTTAAGGTTAAAGCTTATACAGGAGCTTCCAAAGCCCTCACCCGTGATCAGCCTTGTCAGGGCAGCACAAAGGGCCGGGAAGAACATGGCTATGGCAACCCACAGGGACATGTTGGCAACATTCGCTCCATCGCCCGCCCTTATGGGACTTACGACAAAAACATATTCATAGATGTATGTAAGAGAAAAAACAAGAACGAGATATAAAGCGATCCTTTTCCCGTCCATATTATCCTTATTATCCTTATTTTCCTTATTATCCTTATTATCCTTATTTTCCATAAATCCTCACCCTTTCGTCCAGATACAAGATTTCAGATTCTTCGCATTGCAAACCACAATATATATTACTATAATTATACTCAATATACAACCTGTAGGTCATCGGAAAGATCCTTATGTTAAACCCGCTGCAAAAAATCAGCCGGCAAATACGTCACTTTAATTGTTTTTTGTGATGTTTTCTGTTTTTTTCTATTGCATTTTCCGGGAGCTTATGACATAATATATTTGCAAAGGAATGCCTTTGCTTGCAAGGATGTTTGTTATAGGATGTAAGATCCAAAGGAGGGAATTGCTATGAAGAAAAAATCTCTTATAGGGATCATAGCAGGTGTAGTGCTCGTTCCGATTGCCGTATGTGCGATACTGATGAATTATAAGGGCGTGGGAATCGAGGACAACTCAGCTAAGCGAGATTTGGCCGAAATTGAAAGTGAAACCGTATCAAGTTTCGATGACGGAGCGATCGCTCTGGCAGCTTCTTCGGCAACTGACTCAGGACTGCGCAACATAGCTCTTGATGCTCTCGATGCGATCAACATGGAGCGTGCGGCTGCCGGTCTTGGTTCACTTAGGTGGGACGGAAACCTCGAGTCGTGTTCTGCAGTTCGCGCAGAGGAGTGCGAAGTATCATTCTCACATACCAGACCCAACGGTAAGGCCTGGTATACCGTAAACAGTAAGGTGCAGGGCGGAGAGAACCTGGCATACGGATTCAATTCCGCGGATGCTGCCGTTACGGCTTGGATGAATTCTCCTACTCATCGCGAGAACATTTTATGGGATGAATTTACAAGATGTGCTATCGCAATATACGAAGCAGATGACGGAACTTATTATTGGGCACAGGAATTCGGTTATTGATCCGGTTCCGTACACAAACAGAAGAGGCAGGTTGACGAACCTGCCTCTTTTATTTTGTTCCTATTCTGCTATTCTGCCGTTACCCTCCTGCTCATCCCTACTCCCAACGCATTCGGGCCTGTATGAACCGATATGGAACAGGACAGCTTATCGTAATAAACCTCTATATCGGGAAATGCCTCCTTGACGGTATTGCACCAGTTGCTGGCATCATCCTGATCCACGAATGAACCCGCCGTACCGATGATCAGCTCATCTCGCGGAATGCCGGCAAATCTCGTTTTAAGCTCCATATTCATCTCTTCTATAATCTTGGACATTGCCTTCTTGATCCCGCGAACGGGCAGGCATACCTCGAAGTTACCGCCCGTTGTTTTAAGAATGGGTTTTATCCCAAGCACATTTCCCACAGTCGCCGCAGTAGCATTAACACGGCCTGTCTTCCTTAGATAATCCAGGGTATCAACCGTAAGATACACAACGGAATCGTAAGCCGTCTCTTCAAGTATCTCCTTTATCCTGCGGGCATCATTACCTGCTTTTGCCAAGAGGATCGCATCCATGACCGACTGTCTCTGGGTGACCGATATCCTGTGGTTATCTGCTATCGCTACCCTTCCCTCATATTCCTTCGCGAAGAACTCCGCGTTCTTCTGGGAACTTGACAGCCCTGACGACATGGGAATATAGATTATTTCATCATATCCCTTTTCAAAAACGGAATCCCACATATCGACCAGCTCTCCCGGTGAGGGTTGGGAAGTGGATACATCCGCTCCATCCATCATCACCTTGAAGAAATGGGCCCTTGACAGGTTTACACCCTCAATATAATTCTCTTCGTTTATAATAACCGGCATGGGCATACAGAAAATACCCATATCCTTAGCTTCATCGACCGTTATCCCACTGTTGGTGTCGGTCATTACGGCAACCTTCATCAATATCTCCTAACAAAATACACATAAAAACTACTCTGTTCTCTCATCCCCCCAGAAGAATAGTGCTACCGTTCCGGGACCTGTATGAGAACCGATTGTTGTTCCTATGTAATTGATCAATATCTTATCCCTGAGGGCAGGTATCTTCTCCTCTATGAGCGAGGCCACTGCCTTCGCATCATCAAGACAATTGGCATGAGTTATAAAGCATTTACCATCATAATCGTTGGCATTATCAGCATGCATGAGCATCTGCTCAACGGTTGCCTCTATAACCTTCTTCTTGGTTCTTATCTTATACCTTGGAATAAGCTTGCCCTCATTATTTACATTAAGAAGAGGACAAATGTTTAACATATTTCCGAAAAAACCCGATACCTTGCTGACTCTCCCGCCTCTTACAAGATATGTAAGATCCGTGGTAAAGAACCAGTGATGTACCCTGAGCCTGTTCTTAAGAGCGAACTCCTCGAGCTCTTCTATGCTCTTACCTTCATCCCTTAAGTCGGCAAGCTTATCCACAAAGAGTCCGAAACCGCCGGAGGCCGCCATGGAATCTATTACTATAAGCTTCCTGTCCGGATACTTCTCCCTTAATTCAGCAGCGGCAATATTCGCCGAATTATTGGCGCCCGATATCCCGCTTGACAGGGTTAAGTGTATCACATCCCTTCCGTCGGCAAGGAACTTTTCAAAATGCTCCCTGTACTCTTCCACATTGGGCTGTGAGGTCTGTGTATCAGAGCCTTCCGCCATTTTATCATAAAAATCCGAAAACTTCATCGTCTGGCCCAGATCATCAATGTAAAGCTTACTGTCCAGATAAAAATGAAAGCACAGATAAGCTACCTTCCTGTTCTTATAAAACTCCTTTGGCATATCGGCAGTCGAGCAACAACTCAATACGTAATCTCCCATATCAGCTACCTCCTGTTATTATGTCAGCAATCTGTTGATAGTCCGCTCCCACCGGTATCTTAAACACTCCGGGCGTGATCTTTTTATCATAATGGTTATTACACAGATATTCATCAAAATCATCCGCATCATCTATGGCTCCCCCGCGCTTCAAAAGCCTTGACACGGTTTCGGAGGATGAACCCGAAGCTATCTGTACAGTAAAGAATTCGTTATATCCAAGCTTATCCGAAGAGTTCTGCAGGCCGGTTACCTTCTCCTGTGATGACTCATTCTCGTTCTGCCCTCCCATGGCCCGGTCTTCCTTGCTGTCCCTTATATCCTCACCGGCTTCTGTGGCCTCTTCTGCCGCCGGTTCATTATCTTCCGAAAGGACGGCAACCTCCGTATCCTTTCTTTCCGTTACCTGCTCATTTTCACCGCCGGCTTCTTCCGGCTTTGTCCCTGAGGCATCCTCCATACCGGCTTCAGTACCTTCTTTGGGGCTTACCTCAGCCTTACTCTCTTCCTTCGGTTCTTCCTTTTGTTCTTCCTTTTGTTCTTCTTCAGTTTCTGCCTTGGTCTCTTTTATAACCTCTGCAGCTTCCTTAGCCGGCTTTACCAGCACCGAATCCTCTTCAACCATGCCTAAAGCTTTAGCTCTTGTTCTGATCTCGGCATCACTCAGTTCCTCAGGCTTACCGGATACGGATATCCCCATCAAAACGGCAGAGATAAAAAGGCCGGTCCCCAAACCTCTTAAGTAGCTCTTACGCTTCATACCGTCTACCTCTTAAACAGATCGATCACAAGTCCCACCTCACCTACACCGAGATTAAGCTCCTTTGCGATCTCAACATTGGTTCTTCCGGCCTGATGAAGTTCAATGATCCTTTTGTTATTGTTCTCCTTCTGTTCTTCGGTCATCCCGTCCTCTATTATTGCGGCTATCTTGCCCCGCCTTGCCTTAAGCTCCCCGGCTTCTGCATCTTTTTCATCTTTTATTTCAGCTTCCATCCCGGTTTCAGGCTCAGCCTTCTTGCGGACCACCTTCTGTTTTACGATCCTGTTTCCGGCATCGTTTACCTCTCTGGCTGTTGCCTCAGCCTTACGTACAGTATTCTTCAGGTCCGTCTGTTTATCGGTAAGCATATCGTACAGAAACATGACCTCCTTGTGAGACTTGTTTATCTCATCCATTATGGTATTACTGTATTCGGAAAGAGCCATTATCTTCTCATTAGACAGCTTTTCAAGCGCACGTTCGGATTTCTCCATGGCGTATTCCACCGAAGAGTCCGTTGCCTCCTTAACCTTAAGGCTCATTGAGTCATACTCCTTGTCGGTTATACGCCTTACTTCCTCACGCAGCTTGTTTTCATCGATACCCTGAACAACCTGTTCATTTTTATCCTTAAGCATGAAGCTTAAACAAAAAATAACCACTCCTATGATAAGGAGTGTTATTTCCATAGGGGTCATATCATGTCTCCTATAAATCGCAGTAACCGTTCGGAACAGTTACATATCATATTTTCAAGTCAAATCCCGGGGATTTTGACTTCACCCTTACAACCGCATCCGGTGCCTTGGACTTTTTGTCCTTCTTCCTTATATCAATAAATTCGTTTTTACCCTTTTCTTTGGCATCATGTCTGGTGTCGGTACCATCACTCTCACTTGCCGACTTGACGGTATGTACCGTTTCTTCACCCCTGACATCAACCTGATTCTGCACATTTACATGATCAAGTGCAGCCTTATTGTCCTCATTGGCACGAAGATTCGCTATATCCTGAGTACGTGCCAGAGTACCACTCAATTCAACAGGACTAATCATAACATACCTCCGTCCTTAAGTACATACCTACAGAGCCTTTATCCTTATATCCGCACCCTCCTTGACAAAACGCGACCTGACTGCCGGCGCCTTAAGCCGGGTATATACCTCACTTATGGTGATCTTAGTACCGGGATAGGCGCAATCAGATACCTTGACCATGGATTCAGTATCCTTAATGTCTATGGAGTCCATGTACTTTTCATATTCATCCATCAATTTGTTTATTTCTTCGTTAAGCTTCTTGAATTCCTCCGACAGTTGCTTGAAATTACGCAACTGGTCGGGCGTAAGCTTGTCGCCCTTCTTCATACGCATGGTAAGGGTCACAAGTACAGGCTTAACCTGATCTAGCTTCTTGTTTTTCTCAGTTATCTCCTGCTGCATGCTTGATGCCTTCAGCTTAATGGAAGGATCCTGCCCCACCTGAATATCGGTGTCCACACCCATTTCGGAACCGATTATCTTAGCTTCGACATTGCCAAGTGCCTGTACGCTTCCTCCGGTAATAAAGCCCTTCTTACCCGTTACGATAACATCACCCTTACTCATTATCCTCGAATGGATTATCGCCTCAGCATGTATGTATCCTTCTGCCGTTGCCTTGGCATTCTCAAGGAACTTGGCCACGATATTACGGCCCGCAATGATCTCGCCCTTACCCATTCCGTTCATTCCGCGGGTGATTATTATATCTCCGCCCGCCTCTACCAGAGCTCCTTCAACAACACCGCGCACCTCAACATTACCGCTGGCCTTTACAGTAAAGCCCGCATTTACATTACCGTTAACATGTACGTCGCCGTCATACTCTATATTACCGGTGGACGTATCAACGTCGTTGACCTCATATATATTGGAAACAAAAACCTTACTGTCTACAAGTGTAACGTTCCCGTTTATCTCACTTATGAGCTCCAATCCGTCATCCGAAACCTTAAGGTTTCTACCGAAGGAGAACTTGGGCTCCTTAACATCTCTCGGACTTATATATCCCCCGAAAACGTTAACACCGTCATCTCCCGGATCGGCAGGCGTCAACCTGGCAACTACCTGCCCCTCCTTGCAGCCGCTTATGATATTGAGATTAAAGAAATCGACCGTTCCGTCGGGATTAAGAGTGGGTTTTGTTGATGGGTTGGTGTTGAAGAGGTATTCTATCGTACCATCCGTTCCTTCCCTTACGGGCTTACCCTCAGCAATCACGTAATCGGTACAATAATGCTTATCCTCAAAGAAACTGTTTATGACATCATTCTTGATACCAAAGGAGACCTTCTTAAACTTAAGATCCTTTATTATCTCATCCTTTTTCAGCTCTTCCCCCTTATCTGAAGGAGGATAAAACCTTATAATACAGGACATGCCGTCATCGGATATCGATAAATCATAGCTCTCATTCTCTTCATGTACGACCCTGTTGTCGATCTTTACCTCACAGGTTTCACCACCGGACCCCTGGATAGCCTTGGCAATAGCTATCTTGTCCGCAATAAAACCATGCCTCTGGAGGTAACCCTGAAGCTCGTCGAATTCTATTGCCGCTCCGTTTCCCTGCGGCGGATAGAGTATAAGATATGTTCCGTCTCCCTTGATCCTTAGCCTGAAATAAGAATTGTAATCTCCCATTTTTCTCCCCCATGATAAAAAATATCATCCGTTAAGAAATCCCATATACTTACCCATCTTACCCTTCATTTTATTAAGGGCCTTGGTATGCAGCTGGGATACCCGCGACTCGGACACCTCAAGTACATTACTTATTTCCTTGAGGGTCATATCCTCATAATAATACATAAGTACGACCTGCCGTTCCTTTTCGGTCAGCTGTGTAAGAGCCTCCTGAAGAACAAGCTTCAATTCCTCCTTCTCCACCGCTTCCTCGGGAAGCTCGTAACGGGACACCGTGGAGGATTCGCTTATTACATCGCCGCCGCCCGATTCCGTAAATTCGTCCAGAGAGATAACGTTTGTTACCTTCATCTGGGACTGCCAGTCATCATACTCCTCATTTGTTATCCCCAGCTCAGCGGAGATCTCTTCATCGGTAGCAGTCCTTCCTGTTCTGGCCTCAATCTCCTTAATGGCATTGGATATATCCCTCTGACGTTTTCTTACAGTCCTTGGTATCCAGTCCATCTTTCGGATCTGATCGAGTATCGCGCCTCTTATCCTTAGGGAAGCATAGGTCTCGAACTTGACCTCTTTAAGCGCATCGAACTTATCTATCGCATCGATAAGTCCGAAGATCCCATAGCTTACAAGATCGTCATACTCCACATTATAGCCAAGATACATGGACAGGCGGCCTGCAACAAGCTTAACCAAAGGTGCGTATTCCAATATTATGTTTTCACGAAGCTCCTTGGTGGGGTTACTAGCGTAATCCTCCCACAGCTTAAGCCTTCCTGCGTCATCCATGTCGCACCCCGTATATTACACGCTATTGTGCCCCTTCGGGCTCCTCCTCACCTTCTGCCTGCTCTCCTTCACCCTCAGCCGGTGCTTCCCCATCCGGATTCTCTTCTCCTTCTGTTGACTTTTCCACGACTTCGCCTTCGTCACCTATCGAATCATCCGTGGATATCTCAAATTTATCCAGAAGCTTCTTCACGATCAGTCCGATCACCAGAAAGAGTATAAGGACAATCAGCAAAACAACCAACGTATCATGCAGGCTGTAATGATCGATATATGTAACTATGCATGTAACTGCTGCTGCCAGGAGCATAATGAACAAAGGTACCTTCTTAGTGTTCATAACCTACCTGTTATATCTTCTTGATGTCCTTGCCTACAGCCTTGATGACAAAGTCACCGGTCTCGGGAAAAAATTCAACGGTCCTTCCGTAACTGTCGCCCGTATCCCTGGCAAGAATGGGTATTTTCATGTCACCGAGTATCTTGGTAACAGCCTCGGCATTCCTGGCGCCCACGGCCATGGCCTCCGATTTGCCCTGAAGGGCGAACATCTGCGCTCCGCCTGCGATCTTGGCCACAAGCCTGCTCCTTGAAGCTCCCGCTTCCACCATGATCCTTACAAGCTCCGCTATACCTGTATCCGCGAACTTGGCTATACACTGATTGTTTGTTATCTTAGTTGAATCAGGCAGCATTATATGAGCCAGTCCGCCTATTTTGGTAACCGGATCTCTTATGGCTATACCAACGCAGGAACCAAGACCCAGAGTAGTGATCGCGTCAGGGCTCTTGCATAGCTTGAGATCCGCCATACCAACCTTTATCATTTCACTCATAGTCTTTACACCTATTACATTCCAAGAGAAGTTAATATCTTATCATACGATTCAAGATCGGGAACCAGGATAAAGAAGCCTGTCAGCTTCACATCATCCGAAAATTCCGTCTGAATAAGAAGCATCTTGTCTCCCACCGCTCCAAATTCAATGGCCGGCACGCTCAGGATCGAGCCGCACATATCAATGCTTATGGCCGGTATCGATGCAATGATCTTAAGGTTTGTAAGTGTAGACAGGGAAGAAAGGTATGAACCCGTTATGATATTGCCGATCTCCTTAAGGGCAGACAGTTCCATTTCTCCGAATTCACCCGCGTTTTCAACTTCTGGTGTACCCATAAGCTTGCTTATCAGGGTTATTGCCGACTTCTCCTCCAACAGGAACATGATGCTTCCGGATATGTCACCTTCAACAATCTGGTAAATACCGGCCATCAGCTGTTCTTCACCGCCCATGGCCTCACCTACCTGTGAAAACTCAAGAAGCTCAACCTTGGGAACCTTCATGTCCACCTTGCTGCCTATCATCTGAGCCAATGCCGTGGTAGCATTACCTGCTCCGATATTACCTATTTCACTCAGGATGTCAAAATACATCCCGTCCATATTATTAAGATCGATCTTTGACATAATTCACCCCACTTAACAACCGTCCTTATTCCTTGTCCTTTTCGGAAATGACCACATTAAGATCAAGCAGCGAAATAAGGGTATCACCACACTTTCCGATCCCGTTTATGTAGCTTGCGTCTGTATTGGTACTGTTCCTGGCTGCGGGATCAACATTGTTCTCACTGAGTGTGACAACCTCCCTTACCGCATCGACTATGATACCGACAGGAGCATTCTGCTCAAGCTTTATGATGATTATCCTGGTCTTATTGGTAAGGTCTGTCTCAGGCAACCCCACCTTCATACGGAAGCTCATTACAGGCACGACCTCACCACGGAGGTTGATAACTCCCTTAAAGTATTCCTGGCAGTTGGGAACCCTGGTTATCTTCTGCATACGCACTATATTATCAACATACTTGATATCGATCCCGTACTGTTCATCTCCTATATTGATCACAATATACTGAGTGGTATCAAACTCATTGTTCATTACACTGATTTCATCCATGTTGACCCCTCCTATATAAGACAATTAGCATCTATGATAAGCGCAACCTCGCCATCGCCCAGGATGGTCGCGCCGCTTATCATACGGCTTGTGCAGTTAATGTATTTACCCAGAGATTTGATAACGATCTCCTGCTGTCCTATAAGCTCGTCAACAACAAGGCCTGCATACTGATCGCCCTTCTTGACGATAACAACTATCATCCTGTCCTTCTTATCGGCCGAAGCCTCAAGACCCAGTACCTCATGAAGCCTTACAAGTGGGATTACGTTACCGCGAAGGTTTATTACCTCCTTGGCTTCTACATACTTGATCTCCGACTCACTGATATCTTCAATAGTATCAATGGACCCGAGTGATATGGCGTACTTCTCTTCTCCGACTATAACCATAAGGGCCTGAATGATGGCGAGTGTAAGAGGAAGCCTGATGGAGAAGGTCGACCCCTCGCCAAGCTTGGTCTTTACCGACACGTCACCGCCAAGTGCCTCGATCTTACTCTTAACAACGTCAAGACCCACACCTCGTCCCGATACATCCGAAACAACCTTGGCTGTTGAGAATGACGGAAGGAACAGAAGGTCAATGATCTCCTTGCTGGACATGTTCTCGCCCTGCTCAGCCGTGATCGTTCCACGCTCAATAGCCTTCCTCTTAACGGCTTCCACATCGATTCCGTTACCGTCATCCTTAACCTCGATAACTACGTTATTACCGTCCTGATATGCATCAAGATAAATGGAACCAACCGGGTTCTTACCCTTGGCAATACGATCTTCGGTAGATTCAAGTCCGTGGTCAGCCGAATTACGCAGCATGTGCATAAGGGGATCACCGATCTCAT
This sequence comes from Lachnospiraceae bacterium UBA3641, assembly GCA_002373875.1. Classification (GTDB taxonomy): domain Bacteria; phylum Bacillota; class Clostridia; order Lachnospirales; family Lachnospiraceae; genus UBA2868. The sequence goes on along the minus strand of DFKQ01000070.1, from coordinate 7,841 downwards.
CGACCACGGTACGGTCAAGCTCGGTATCCTCACCTGTCATGTACAGCTCCATCTTCTTGTTGAGCTTCTTACTGAGATCCCTTATCATTCTGGGGAACTTGGTGGTAATACTCTCAATAGGAACCATTCGAACCTTCATTACGGATTCATGCAGGTTCGTGGTCACGCTCTCAAGGTATTCGATCTGTTCATTGAAGTTGGAGTTATTGGTCCCTGCCTGGCCTGCACTCGAATAGGAAACAAGTGAGTTCTTGGCTATAATAAGCTCGCTGACCAGGTTCATCAGTACATCAAGCTTCTCAATATCCACCCTGACCGTTCTGTTGACTACGGGCTTACCTGCCGCCTTCTTGGCCGGTGCTCCGGCGCCTCCCTGTGCGGGTGCGGGTGCTGTCTGGGCAGCCGAAGCGGGAACATTGGCTTCAGGCTTAATGTCCTGGGCGGCAGGTGCCGCTTCCTCAGTCTCCGCAGGCTTGCTCTCTTCAACCTCACCGTCCAATATGGTCTCAATGGGTATTGCCTCTCCGATAACCTTCTCGATCTCGGAAACGCTCATTACCGCCTCTTCGACCTTGTCGTAGGACTCCTGGGTTACCAGATAGAGGGAAAAATCAAAATCAAACTTCTCGTCTTCTATATCCTGCGTGGACGGATCGGATATGATTATCTCGCCCAGCTCCTCAAGAGCCTTGAACACAAGGAAAGCCCTTGCAGCCTTGAGGATACAGGATTCCTGTATATATACGGTACAACCGTATATGTTCATCTTCTTCTCTTCAGCTTCCTTGAGCGCGTTTATCTCATGCTCCTGAAGCTTGATGGACTTCCATTTCCTGTCATCATCCGCGCCTTCATCCGCTGCGCTTCCCGCTTCCTTTTTAGCATCACCACCGGCCGGTGTACTCGTTGCGGCTGCCGAGGCTGCCCCGGTTCCTTCATCCAGGCACTTCTGAAGAGCCTGTATGATGGCGGCGTTGTCATTGGTTCCTTCATCCTGTGTTTCCTGAATAGTATTTTTGTACTCTTCAAGCGCATCAAGTGTCTGGAACAATACATCGACAAGCTGGCTGGTTACCTTCATCTTGCCGTTCCTGATCTCCGAGAATACATTCTCCATGTCGTGAGTTAGAGCCTGCATCCTCTTGTAGCCCATGGTTCCTGCCATGCCCTTGAGCGAATGCGCCGCGCGGAATATCTCATTTATGGTATCCGCATTCTCCGGCTCCTTCTCAAGGATCATCAGCTGGTCACTGAGGCTCTGTAAATGCTCATTCGTTTCGTCTAAGAATATCTCCAAATACTGGTTAACATCCATGGCTAGCATACCCCCACGTTCTTAATGATATGATCCGCAACCTGCGAAAGCGGTACCACCTCGTCAGCCAGACCGCCGTCAACGACGCTCCTTGGCATCCCGTATACCGTACAGCTCTCCTCGCTCTGCGCGATCACTCGCACCTTCTGACTTTTCTTCAAGTTAATGATCCCGGCGGTGCCATCGCACCCCATTCCGGTAAGAACCACACAGACAACTTCATCGAAATTAGCTCCGATCAGTGACTCATACATATAATTGGCGCACGGTTTCACACCTTCCCTGGCAGGTTCGTCAGACATATGTATCTTGTTTCCGCCTGCCGACCTGACCGCATTAAGATGTGCCCCACCCGGCGCAATATATACATGCCCTTTGAGCAGCGGTTCGCCTTCCCTGGCCTCCGTCACATCAATGTAGCTGAGTTCATTAAGCCTGCTCGCCAACGAGCCGGTGAACCCCTTAGGCATATGCTGTACCAACAGTACAGGTGCATTCAGCTCCTTGGGAAGCTTGGGAATAACCTCCTGCAGGGCTTTTGGACCTCCCGTTGATGACGCAATGGCTACTATCTTCCTGCCCGGAACCCTGGGATATTGCTTGTTCCCCTCCGGTTCTGCCGGCTTACCCGTCGGCTTTACATCACCCGCACGTAATATATGGCTCACAGGTATGGAACCGGGCTTGTTGTGGAAGTTGACATCATACCTCGAAACGAAGGTCTTCGACCTGTTCCGGTCCCCTGTCCCCAGGGAGCCGGCCCTTGCCATGTGCGAAGGGTTCGTCTTGGTAACAACATCAAGCAGCGTAAGAAACCTGTCCTTGAATTCCGCATGCCTTGCATCCGCAACATTTTCGGGCTTCTTGATAAAGTCAACCGCTCCAAGCTCCAGAGCCTCAATGGTTTCCCTCGCCCCTTCGCCGGTCGTTGTGCTCGCCATGAGGACATTAGCATAAACCTTACTCTTCTGCATCTCCTTAAGCAGCTCAAGTCCCGTCATTTTAGGCATGTACACGTCAAGAACCACGGCATCGTATGTTTTTGCACATACCTTCTTGAATCCGTCTGCTCCGTCAACAGCGTACTCAACCACTTCAAATCTGTCGTCCGAATTGATTATATCACAGAGCACCCTTCTCATGAGTGCAGAGTCATCTATGATAAGTATTTTCTTTTTCAAAATATCATCCCTTCTCCCTACGTCTGATTTTTCTTTCTTCTTCGAAGATAAACTTGATAATACTCTCCCTCTCATCATTCATTATATTTATGAACTGTATCCTGTGCTCGTAAGAACCGGCTCTGGATTCAAGCTCTTCTGAATATAATACACGCCCGAGAAGTTTATATTCCGTCAGCTTGCCGTTCACAAACAGAGAAAATGCGAACTGTATGTTGCTGCCCTTGGGATAACGGTCCTTCGAGATAAATCTGGCTCCACCGCCGCTTATATCCACCATTGTCCCGTTGGAAAAGGTAATATCCGTATCAAGGAAATGAACCTGTTCGGTAGGACTTTTCACATTTTCCGAATCCGACACGCTTCTTGCCTTCATGTCAAGGACACAATTAAGCCGGTAATATTCCCGTCTCTGGTACTTCCTTATATCGGTGGTAAGCTCCATTACGAGCACGAAGATATTATCGGACTTGTACCTGTCTATCACCCTTGCCAGGCACTGATACAGACCCGTCTGGGTATAGAAGCATATATTGTACTCGCCGTCCACGGGAAGAAGGATCACCTTGCCCTGCTCCATTGGCATTGCTATCTTGATCTGATCCTCGGACACAATGTCATATACCTGGCTCCTGTAATTCTTCTTCTCGCTAAGCTCATTTCTATTCCTTGAGTTATCAATAGTCTCAAGCTCAAGCTTGTCACCCAATTTAACGTACTTTGATAGCATATCCTCTCTCCTCTTTCTTTAGTACTGCCATTCCCTGCTCTTTATCCCCCTGACCATGTTGGCGAAGAAGCCGGTCATACCGTGTTTCTTGAAGCTGACATCATTGGCATTGTTTACCAGAGCATATGCCAGATTCTCAAATGCCCTTGATGACTTGGCATTCGGGCTGTCAATGGATATAGGTGTCTGCTGCATTACAGCCTTGACAAGCTGGGAATCCTCCGGTACATGTCCCAGATATCTTATTGGGATCTTTAAGTATCTGCTTACCACCGCATTCAGCTTGTTGTAGAGCTGCTGCCCCTCCTCCGGACTTCTTACCTTATTGGCGATGACCTTTATGGTGGTCATTTCCCTGTTAAACCTCACATGCCTGTTAAGTGCCTTAAGGAGTGAATAGGAATCGGTAATGGATGTGGGCTCGGGCGTCGTGACCAGGAGCACCTCTCCGCTGGCGACCAGAAATTCTATCACCGCATCCGATATTCCCGCTCCGGTATCAATTATGATAACATCAGCCAGCATGTCAAGCTCCGCCAGATTCTGTATCAGATAATTTATATAATCCCGTCCCAGGTTTGTAAGCCCTGCAATCCCCGAACCGCCGGATATAAATCCTATGTCCATGGGGCCTTCTGTTATTATTTCCCTGATGTTCTTGCCCTGGTAGATAAGGTCTCCCAGGTTATGTCTCGGGATGGCGCCGAACATGACCTCGATATTTGCCAGACCGAAATCGGCATCGAATATGATCACCCTCTGCCCCAGCTTCCTCAGCCATACGGCAAGATTGATCGAGACATTTGACTTACCGACCCCACCCTTACCGCTGGTCACCGTAATAACCCTGGCTGTGGGCCGCTGCCCCGGCTGGGCGTTCATCTTTATTATATTTCTCAGTTGTGACGCCTGATCCATGCTATCTGCCTCCCAACAACTGTTTGACCGTATTCTGAGGACTGAACTGCTCTATGTCATCGGGAACGTTCTGTCCGCAGGTTATATAGGACATCTGCGCTCCAGTATGCTTCTTAAGGTTAAAAAGATTACCAAGAGTCGTAGTCTCGTCAAGCTTGGTGAAGATGAGCTTGTAATCGGTCATTTCCGAATAAGCGTCTGCAATGCTCAAAAGATCCCTGTACTTGGTCGTTGCCGAAACCACCAGATATACTTCCTTCTCAATAACACCATCCACGCAATGAAGAAATTGCTTCATTGCATTCTTCTGGGCTTCATTATGGTGCGAATGTCCTGCCGTATCCACAAGGATATAGTCAAAATCCTTAAATTCATCCAATGCACCCTTTACCTCATCCTCGGTATATATGACTCTGAATGGGGCATCAAGGATATTGGCATAGGTACGAAGCTGCTCTGCCGCTGCTATCCTGTAGGTATCTGTAGTAAGAAGGGCAACCTTCTTTTTGTCATCTACATTTAACTTGCTTGCTATCTTGGCTATGGTCGTCGTTTTCCCTACTCCGGTGGGACCTATAAAGAAAACCAGCTTGGCCCCCTCGTCCGCCGGTGTTACCGTGGAGGGCTGTCCGAACTGAAGGATCATCTTCTGGTATATATTCGCCAGAAAGATATCGATACCTGACCCGGTCTTCCTGATCTTGCCCAGCTCATCGATTATCTCGTTGGCGTATTTTTCATCAACCTCGTTATCTATGAGTGTATTGTAAATGAGCTTGAAGAAGGCCATCTGTTCATCGGAGTCTTCTTCAAAATCTCCTTCCATGACCTCTCTGCTCAGCTGCTGCTCTATCAGAGAATGGATACTGTTAAGCTTTTCCTCAAGGGATTCCTTCGATTCCTTCCTGCTCTCTCTTGATACCGGTGCAGGCTCTTCATATTTTACCTCCTTAACCGTCTCTTCAGGTAATTCCGTCTTTACGCTCTGAACTGTCCTTCTTACAGTAGCAGTAGGAAGAATGGGCTTGTATGTACTGCGATCGGGCTCGTCCTCCAGCGCAGCCGTGACCTCAACCACAGGCTTCTTGAAAAGTGCCTTTAAGCCCTTGCTCTTCACCGTCCTTACATTCATAATGACAGCCGTGCTCCCAAGTTCCTTTTTTGCAAGAACCGTAGCTTCTTCTTCGGTTTTTCCCTGAAATTTCTTGATAATCATTTAAGCTGTCACCATTCCCACGGATTGTAGCTCGACATTGGAATCAACTTCATTATATGAAACCACAACCAGATCCTTGAAATAATCCTCCGTAAGCTTCTTAAAGTACATCCTGACTATGGGCGAAGTGATGATAATGAGTGACTTGCCCAGCTTTTCAAGCTTGTCCGTTTCTATTCTGACTGAATTAATTATAGCCTTGGTCCTTTCGGGATCCAGGGTAAGGTATGCCCCCTGCTCCGTCTGCTTAACGGAAGCCATGATCTCCTGCTCTATCTTGGGATCCAGAGTCACAACCTGAGTCGCTTCACCCACCGGGAAGTACTTGGCCGAGATCGCACGCTTAAGCGCCTGCCTGACATACTCGGTAAGGATATCCGTATCTCTTGATATAACGGCATGATCCGCCAGGGTCTCGAATATGGTAAGAAGATCCCTTATGGATATCCCCTCCCTTAAGAGGTTCTGAAGAACCTTCTGTATCTCGCCGAGGCCCAGAAGCTTCGGCGTAAGCTCATCAACAAGCGAAGGATTGGATTCCTTCAGGTTATTGACAAGATTCTGCACATCCTGCCTTGTCAGAAGCTCTGCTATATGCTGCCTTATTATCTCGGTTAAGTGTGTGGCGATTATCGAAGGCGGATCCACTACGGTATAACCAAGGCTCTCCGCCCTTTCACGCTGGGATTCCGTGATCCAGGTGGCGGGAAGGTTGAATGAAGGCTCCGTTGTCGGTATACCTGAGATCTCCTCCTCAACATACCCCGGATTCATGGCCATATAGTGATCAAAGAGGATCTCACCTTCGGATACCTGAATTCCCTTTATCTTGATTATATACTGGTTGGGATTAAGCTGTATGTTATCCCGCAGACGAATAATGGGTACCACTGTACCAAGCTCTAAGGCAATCTGTCTCCTTATCATTACAACACGGTCAAGGAGGTCTCCGCCCTGATTCACATCAGCAAGCGGGATGATGCCGTAACCGAATTCAAGCTCAATAGGATCAACCTGAAGCAGGGAAACAACATTCTCGGGTTTCCTGATCTCTTCCGCTTCCGCCTCACTCTCATCAACCGAAGCCTCTACCTTGCTCTCCTCAAGAGTATTGGCGACCATCCTTCCGCATACGACAAATATGGCGCCGAATCCCACAAACAGAAGCAGGTTAAGGGGTGTGAATATTCCCAGAAACGCAAGGATCGCACCAGTTATATAGAGGGCCCTTGGCATACCGAAGAGCTGCTTTACTATAATGTTTCCGAAATCGGCTTCCTTGCCCCCCTTGGTTACAAGGATACCTGTTGATAAGGATATGACCAGGGAAGGTATCTGGGACACAAGGCCGTCACCTATCGTCAGTATCGCATATTTCTGAAGCGCAGCCTGGAAGTCAAGCCCGCCTCTTGTCATTCCCATGATTATGCCGCCGACTATGTTGACGGCCGTGATGATAAGGCCGGCAGTCGCATCTCCCTTTACGTACTTAACCGCACCATCCATGGAACCGAAGAAGCTTGATTCTTCCTGTATCTTATCCCTTCTCTTCTTGGCTTCCTCATCGGTAATGGCACCGGTGTTAAGGTCGGCATCAATGGCCATCTGCTTACCGGGCATTGCATCCAGCGTAAACCTGGCAGTTACCTCGGCGACACGCTCGGAGCCCTTATTGATGACCATGAACTGTATTATGATGAGGATGATAAATACTATCGACCCCATAACAAGGTCGCCGCCGCCCACGAAGCTTCCGAAGGTCTCAACGACATTACCCGGAGAGCCTGTCGTAAGAATGAGCCTCGTCGACGAAACGTTAAGTGAAATACGAAAGAGGGTCGTAAAAAGCAGCATAGTGGGATAGAAAGACATATCCAGCACTTCCTTGGCGAACATTGAATTAAAGAGGATGGCGAAGGCTACAGACATATTGAGTGCCAGACATACGTCAAGGATCGCCGACGGAATGGGGATAATAAGGAAAACAAAGGCACAGAGCAGATAAAGGGCAACGCCAAGGTCTGCTTTTCCAATCTTCATTCCGTTCACCTCCCATCCCTATTATTTATACTAGGCCGTAGCCGATTCCCGCTTGTTATAGATCACCGCAAGTATCTCTGCCACGGTGGAATACAGTTCCTGAGGGATCTGGGCCCCCAGATCGACGTTGTAATACAGCATCCTTGCAAGCGGCTTGTTCTCTACTATTTCAATATCATTCTTTATTGCTTCCTCTTTGATCCTGGCCGCAAGGAAATCCTCACCCTTGGCTATTACATAAGGAGCAGGCGCCCTTTCGGCATCATACCTTAATGCCACGGCAAAATGGGTCGGGTTCGTGATGACGACATCCGCCTGAGGTATGTCCTGCATCATCCTCCGCCTTGAAGCCTCCTGCATTCTCTGTCTCTGTTTACCCTTTATCTGCGGATCTCCCTCGGAGTTCTTGAACTCGTCCTTGACCTCCTGCTTGGTCATCTT
>DFKQ01000029.1 GCA_002373875.1 Lachnospiraceae bacterium UBA3641 | reverse complement strand
GGTCCGGACGGCGGTGACGGCGGTAAGGGCGGAGATGTTATTGTTGAAGTTGATCCGGGTCTTAACACTCTGGCTGATTTTCGCCATGTCCGGAAATATAAGGCTGAGGATGGTGAAAACGGCGGCAAACGTAACTGCAGGGGTAAAAACGGTAAGGATATAATACTGAAGGTACCTGCTGGCACTGTTCTTAAAGAATACGAATCCGGCAGGATAATAGTGGATATGTCGGGTGACAATAAGCGGGTGACCATCTTAAAGGGGGGCAGGGGAGGCTGCGGCAATCAGCACTATGCCACATCTAAAATGCAGGCACCCAAATACGCCCAGCCAGGTCAGCCGGCAATAGAACTTGATATAGCTATGGAGCTTAAGGTAATAGCAGATGTGGGCCTTCTGGGATTTCCCAATGTTGGTAAATCAACACTGCTTTCAAGGGTCTCCAACGCCCGACCTGAGATTGCCAACTATCATTTTACCACTATAAACCCCCATCTTGGAGTTGTGGATATGGATGGTATAAACAGCTTCGTGATAGCCGACATCCCCGGACTTATAGAAGGTGCTTCAGAGGGTGTCGGACTGGGACATGACTTTTTGAGACATATTGAACGTACAAGGCTGCTTATCCATATCGTAGATGCGGCTTCAACTGAAGGACGGGATCCTGTAGAGGACATTTACGCAATAAATAAAGAGCTTAAGAACTACGATGAAGAACTGGCTTCACGGCCGCAGGTAATAGCAGCCAACAAGGTGGATGCCATATATGATGACGGTGAAGGTGACCCCATTCGACGTTTAATCAGGGAATTCGAACCTCAGGGATATAAGGTATTCCCTATATCAGCGGTAAGCGGTCAGGGGCTTAAGGAGCTTCTGTATCATGTGAGTAATATGCTTGATGAATTACCCAAGGAGCCGGTTGTTTTTGATCCTGAATTCAGTGCAACCCGAAATGATTCCGATAATGAACCGTATACCGTTGAATATGACATTAAGAACAAGGTTTACAGGGTCGAGGGACCTAAGATCGAGAAAATGCTCGGGTATACCAATATTGATTCGGAAAAGGGATTTATGTACTTCCAGGACTTCATGAAGGATAACGGTATATTGGATGAACTCAGGAGCTTAGGCATTCAGGATGGGGATACGGTATATGTGTACGGACATGCCTTTGATTTCTATGAATAAGACAGGAGATAGCCATGACCAGCAAACAAAGAGCATATTTAAAGGGACTTGCCTCTAATATGGAATCTATCGTGCATGTGGGTAAGGCAGGGGCTTCGGCAGAGGTTGTTACATCTGTGCAGGAAGCACTTGAAGCAAGGGAGCTTGTTAAGATCGGCGTTCTGAAGAACTGCGCCGATGATCCCCACACCATTGCCGTGATGCTGTCCGAGCGGACACATTCTCAGATAGTACATGTTATCGGCAAGAAGATTGTCCTTTATAAGCCTAATAAAGATAAGTTAAAGATCAAGCTTCCGTTAGACTGATTATCCGAAAGCAGCAATGATGAGCAATAATAATAAAAATAATAAGATAAAAACCGGTATCATAGGCGGAACCTTTAATCCCATTCATATGGGCCATCTTATACTTGCCGAAAATGCATATGATACACTGGGGCTTGACAAGGTTGTCTTTATGCCGACAGGCAGGTCTTATCTTAAGGATCCTTCGGCAATACTTCCTGCACCTGACCGGATCGAACTTATCCGTGAGGCTATCAGGGATAATGATCATTTTGAAATATCCGAATATGAAACAAATAAAAGCGGTAATACCTACACCTGCGAAACATTAAGTGAGCTTAACGCTCAATACCCCGACGAGGAATTCTACTTTATAATCGGAGAAGATTCCGTATATAATATCGAATCCTGGCGGGAGCCCCAAACCATATTCGATAACTGCATACTTGTCGTAGCACCAAGAGATCATGAACCGGACGATAAGCTTATCGGTATAAAGGAATACCTGACGGATAAATACGGAGCCAGGATCGTACTGCTTGACGCACCGGATATTGATATATCATCAAGTATGATAAGAAAAAGGATCAAGGAGAAAAAAACGATCAGATATTACGTCAGTGACGGTGTCCGTGATATGATATTAAATAGAGGGTTTTATATTAAGTAGGGGTTGCATGTTTTTATATTTATGTGCTGTTCTGAATAGTTATAAATAAGGATAAAATGGTGAAAATATACAGCAAATACGATGAAAAGTTTATGTTTTCATTATATGATAAGCTGCAGAAGGAGCTTAAGCATAAGAGGTTCATCCATTCCGTAGGCGTTGCCGGAACCGCGTCTTCTTTAGCCATGAAATACGGAGAAAGCGTATATAAGGCTCAGATAGCCGGGCTCCTGCATGACTGTGCCAAGTGTTATGATGACGAAGAGCTTATAAGGCTGTGCCGGAAAAACAATATTGAGGTAACCTCCTTCGAAGAGGAACATGGTTTCCTTCTGCATGCCAAATACGGTGCCCATATGGCAAGGATAAGGTATGCGATAGAAGATGAGAGTATCTTAAGCGCAATAAGGTGGCATACAACCGGCCATGAGAACATGACTCTTCTGGAGAAGATCATATATATTTCCGACTATATAGAGCCATCCAGAAACAAGGCGCCAAACCTTGACAGGATAAGGTATACTGCCTTCAATGAGGATGATATAGACAAGTCGTTACTCATGATCATGAAGGACACGATAGAATACTTAAGGAAGGATACAGGCAGTCTTGACACTACCACTGAGGCTGCATATAAATACTACAGTAATGAATGAAGCAGAGAACATCGTTAAGATAAGCGTGGATGCGCTTAAGGATAAAAAAGCGGAAAACATAAGGGTCATTGATATAAGCAGGATAAGCATAATGGCCGACTATTTTATAATTGCAAGCGGAAGTAACATAAATCAGTTGAAGGCCATGTGTGATAATGTTGAAGAGAAGCTGCTGGCTGCCGGGATACATAAGAAACAGACTGAAGGATATGATAACGGTGGTTGGATACTCATGGATTACAGGGATGTAGTGATCCATATCTTCGATAAGGAGAGCCGGGACTTCTACGATCTTGAAAGAATATGGAGTGACGGAAAGGATGTAGCCCTTTAGGCTACATCCTTCTGAATACTCCGAAAACCTTACCGATGATCTGGCAGTTGTCGACAATTATCGGTTCCATGCTGTCATTCTCCGGCTGAAGGCGGATATGACCATCTTCCTTATAGAATGTCTTAACGGTCGCCGAATCATCGATAAGAGCAACTATCACATCACCGTTCACGGCCGTATCGGTACATTCAACAAAGATCTGATCGCCGTCCATAATTCCGATATTTATCATGGACTCACCCTTGACCTTTAATACAAAAACCTCATTATTGGGCACAATATCCATGGGAAGAGGGAAATACCCGTTTATATTCTGCTCGGCAAGTATAGGCTGACCGGCAGCAACCTGACCTACAATGGGGATTGATGTCATTTCCTGCCGCACCATCTGGAAGTTGTCGTCCATTATTTCGATGGCACGGGGTTTACTGGGATCCCTCCGTATGTATCCGTTTTTCTCAAGGGTTTCCAGATGAGCATGAACGGATGATGTGGAACGGAGCTTAACAGCTTCGCATATCTCCCTTACCGCAGGCGGATAGCCCCTTTCAAGTGTCTTCTTCTTAATGAAATCAAGAATTTCCTGTTGTTTGGCAGTTATCTTACCGTAAGCCATATTATTCCTCCTTAAGAATTATGATCAGTACATTTGTTCTGATTTATCAAAAGTATAGCACCATATCTTGTAAAATGCAAACATATATTCTGAAAAAATGTTCGTTATATTATGAGTTTTATTTCCCCAAATCCTTGCATACATGATTAAAATTAGGTAAATTATTATTGTATTGTTAAAATATAATTCCAGGGAGGAAAAATGCATGGAAAAATATTTTAAGCTCAAGGAAAACGGTACGACTCTCAGAACCGAGATCTTTGCCGGTATCACAACCTTTATGACTATGGCTTACATCATAGCCCTCAATCCCAACCTTTTAACCGGTTTTGATGTGGGCTCACCACTGTGGAACGGTGTATTCATGGCCACATGTATAGCTTCCGCGATCGGTACCATATGTATGGCCCTGTTAGCCAACAAGCCCTTTGCCATGGCACCTGGTATGGGGCTTAACAGTTTTTTTGCCGTTGTTGTGACCAATATCGTTGCGATCACGGGCATGTCTTATGTTGAATCGTTTCAGTCGGCACTGTGCATCATTTTTATTGAAGGAATTGTCTTCATAATCCTGTCCGTGCTGAATATAAGAGAGAAGATAGTAAATGCCATTCCTCTCGGGATAAGGCTCGGTATCGCACCTTCAATAGGTCTTATGCTCATGAACATCGGCTTTGGCTCAAATGTTGGTGTTTATGACGAAACAGGTACTCCGCATTATGTAATGTCCGATTTCTTCGGAAGCTTAAGTCCCAGCCTTCTTAAGAATTCAATGGGAGCAAGCTACGGAACCATGGTACTTACTGTCATTACCATTTTCGTCGGCCTTTTTGCAATTATCATAATCGCGCAAAAGGGTATTAAGGCTTCGGTCCTTTTGGGAATGCTCATTGCGTCCGTAGTATACTGGGCCGGTGAAGCGCTCTTCCTTGGAATAAATCCCTTTGAATCGCTTAAATCCGCATCCTTCGTGCCGCCTTTTGCGGACATGGCTTCAACAACACTCTTTAAATTAAATTTCCGGGGATTTGTTCAGATCGGATGGTTCACGATAGTCACACTTGTCGCAACCTTCTGCATCTTAGATATGTTTGATACCATCGGTTCACTGGTTGGCACGGCATCAAGGGCCGGAATGATCGACAAGAACGGTAATATGCCACAGATGAAGCAGGCACTTACATCTGATGCGGTAGGTACCATCGCAGGTTCCTTAACCGGTACCTCCACAGTAACAACCTTTATTGAATCGGCAGCCGGTGTTGAAGCCGGAGGCCGCACGGGACTAACCGCGATCACCACAGGTATTATGTTCCTTCTGAGCATCTTCCTTGCTCCTGTAGCCGGGATCATACCTGCGGCAGCAACATCATCCGCACTTATTTATGTAGGTATTCTTATGCTTCAGGGATTGAGAGAGGTTAAGTTCGATGATATCTCCCAGTGTGTTCCCATCTTCATTATGCTGATAGCAATGCCCATATCCGGATCCATAGGACATGCCATTGGCCTTGCACTTATATCTTATACGGTTATCAAGCTGTTTACCGGTAAGAAGGAAGATATTTCAGGACTTACATTTGCCTTGTCGATAATCTTCCTTATCAAGTTCTTCCTTGCGGCATAGAGGGCTTCCGATCCCCGTAATTGATTCATGGCAGATAACATAAATATTGCGATTGAATCCCCATATAAGACTGTGACGTTTCTGTGACATCTTATTTAATATAATTGTATCAGAACAAAGAAAGGATCAGTCAATTCTAAAAAGATTATAGATTTGAAAGGGGGATAAATACCATGAGTGAAGAAAAATACTTAAATGAAAAAGAACTTGAAAAGGTAGCAGGAGGCATCAGCAAGGAAGAGGAGAGAAGAAGAGAAATAGAAATGCGCGGTAATCTGTCGCTTGATGCATACGGTAACTATGTATTTACCGATAAGCATGGCGGACAGGGAGTATTTACTCCGGCGCAATGGAACAGCCTTAAGCAGGATTGGTTATATACCGGTGATCCCGAATGGTGGATGCGAACCCTTGATGTTGGTGAGCTGAAGGCTAAATTAAACTGAATATAGGTTCGGAAAATTTGTTCGATTTTATTTTGGAAATCTATTGACATATCGAAAAAATGTTCGTATAATCATTTCAGAACAATCGTTCGCAACTAATGTTCGAGGTGATGATATGGATTTCGGATATGACTATAAGATCAAGCAAAACAGGGCTGTGATAAGACGCAGGAGGGCAGAGGTAAAAAGACAGAAGCTTCTGCTGGCAGGCATTCTTATCGCAGCCGTTTTAATACTTACTTTTTCTACCGGAGCCCGGCTGACATTTGCCAAGATCAGTAATAACTCTGTTAAAAGGGTTAAATACTATAAGGCTGTTATGATCAAGTGCGGGGATTCCCTGAATAAGATAGCTGAAGAGATGTATACCGATGATTTTAAGGATATAAGCACTTACAAGCATGAAATTAATATGATCAATCACCTTGATGAGGATGAAGAACTTATAGCCGGTAATTATCTTACCATTCCATATTATACCAATTTTACAGCCGAATAATGTCCCCTTTCCAACATTATCCGGTTTTCCAATATTTGCTCTACTCTCACAAAAGTGCACCCTTGAATCAAGGGTGCACTTACATTACATAAGTTATTATTCATCTGTTCTCTCTTAACTTTACAGCATTTGCCGCCCTTCTGAGACGTTCCTGATTCTGGGCCGCATAGTGTTTCTTGGTTGTATTAACATCCTTATGGCCCAGAACATCAGCCACAAGATAAATATCACCGGTTTCGTTATAAAGGTTTGTACCGAAGGTCGACCTTAATTTATGCGGTGTTATTTTTTTGAGAGTTGTCACTGTTTGGGCGTATTTCTTAACTATTTTCTCAACCGCTCTTACAGACAGTCTTTTATTCTGAAGGGATAAAAATAACGCACGTTCATGTCCGGGCTCCGGAATAACGTGATGTCTTTCCTGAATATACTTTCTTAAAACATCCTCAACTTCATCACCGAAATATACAATCTGCTCATAGCCACCCTTACGTTTTATAAGAATACCGTTGTTATCAAAATCAACATCATCCATATCGAGTCCAACACACTCGGATACACGGATACCGGTACCAAGGAGCAATGTCATAAGCGCAAGATCCCTGACCTTGGTCTTTTCATGATATTCAAGCTGCTTCCTGGTCAGCTTATCGCCGGTTTCCACGTTGTCAAGGAGATTAGCTACTTCTCCTATATCAAGCCTTATTATTTCCTTTTCATGAAGCTTTGGCATATCCACAAGGGCTGCCGTGTTCTTCTCAATCTGTTCTGTCTTAAAGAAGTACTTATACATACTACGCAGTGAAGAAAGCTTTCTCTGTTTGCCACGCTCATCATTGGTATATTCCTCACCCTCCTTGATATAGTAGGTAAGATAATCCATATATTCCGCAATATCTATGGGTTTTATCATATCCAATATATCTATGGGAATATCCGTTATTTCTGTTTTTTTGCATACCGGATTGTTTTCATGGAGGAATTCGAAAAATATCCTTAAGTCATATGCATATGAAAGCCTGGTTCTTGGTGAGGTGGTGTCCTTGATCCCGAGAAAGAAATCACGACAGAAGGATGGGAGAGTAGCAGTTATCTCCCTTAACTTTAAAGTGTTTTTTATATCGTTTTGTTCGTGATAATCACGATATTTTCTTGCTTCCGGCATATTTTCCTCTTTTTTTTTCTCTTTATGCTTAATACTTTCGCTGTTTGGGATTCTTACTATACATACATTTATATAAAATGTGTACTGTTTTGAATCGCATTATTATTGTTAAATAATTCACAATATCTGATCATATCATTTTCTTTTAATGGGAACTACTTCAGGCCATCCGTGCATTCCCGAATTAACAATTGCGGTAAACATCCGCTCCCTGGTACCGGGTGTTTCATGTTCCAGCCCTTTAAGCATCTGCTTTACATATTCCCGTTTGGTGTTCCCGTCAGCCGGACAAGGGCTTTTACATACGGGAAGCTTCATTTTATTGGTAAATCCGATCACATCAGCTTCCTTAACATATAACAAAGGCCTTATGACCGTAAGGTCCATCCGGTCAAGATAAGTCCTGGGCGCAAAGGTATGGAACCGGCCTTCGTATATTAAGGATAATAACATGGTTTCAACCACATCATCCTTATGGTGCGCATAAGCAACCTTATTACAACCCATTTCCTTTATTTTTTCATTAAGAGCTCCCTTTCGCATTTTCGCACATAAAGAACAGGGATTTGTCTCTTTTCGATCCTCAAAAACGATTTTAGCGATGTCCGTACTTATAATTGTATATTGTACATTCAGAAAATCGCATAGAGACCGTATCGGATCAAGGTCGAGATTTCCAAAGCCCAGATCGACCGTTACTCCACATATATCAAATTTATTGGGATAGAATCGCTTAAGAGAATTAAGCGCGTACAAAAGGGTAAGTGAATCCTTACCGCCGGAAATACCTACGGCAATTTTGTCCCCGTCATCGATAAGATGATAATCATCAACAGCTTTACGAACGTAGCTTAAGAGACGTTGTAATTCCATAATTAATTTCCCCTCAATTATAAATATTCCCTTAATAATATAATTACTTCAATTTTAACGAGTCGATTGATGCATAATATATTATTTCCCAACTTTAACGAAGTTGATGTGCACTGATGGTGGTTATTGTAGAAAACACATAATTACAGAATTTCGGCGCGCATCACTTCGTTAAAGTTGTCTTTCGCGAATAGTTGCATATCACTATTTACTACTGTTCTTCTGAACTATCCTCCGGCTCATCATCTTCAAATTCAAGATCCATGGTTGCATCGGTCAGATTATTCCCGTAACCTGAAACATTTGAAAAGGTCTTATTTACAAATCGGATCGTCTTGCCGGTGTTTTCAGGATCATTTTTGTCGGAATGATAATCGGAATCAATATAATAATATGTTTTCGAAGGAAGATTCTTACGTTCCAGCCTGGTATCCACAAACGTTTTAATGGAAGCGTAAATTATGGCAAATATCGGAACACCCAGGAACATTCCAAGGACCTTGAAGAAACCTCCGAATAATGTTATTGCAAATATTACCCAGAAGCTTGACAGGCCTGTCGAATCTCCCAGTATCTTGGGCCCGATAATATTACCGTCTATCTGCTGCAGTATAAGGATAAATATCAAAAACCACAGACATTTTACGGGATTGATCATCAGAATGATAAATCCCGAAGGAATGGCTCCCAGATAAGGTCCGAAGAAAGGTATAACGTTTGTTACTCCCACGATAACGGAAATAAGCAATGCGTAAGGCATATTCAATATTGTGATACCTATAAAGCATAAAAAGCCTATTATTATGGAATCGACTATCTTACCCGAAATATATCCGCCAAAGGTTCTGTTGGCAAACCTGATATTATTAATAAGGTTGTTTGCTCTTTCCTCATTAAAAAGTGAATATACTATTTTCTTACTCTGTGCCAGATAGGTTTCCTTACTGTAAAGAAGATAAACCGACAGGATTATTCCGATTATAAACTTAAATGTAACCGACAGAATATTGAAAACACTTCCAAGTACAGTTGAAGATACGCTTGATAAAAGTGACTGTGCCTTGGGAAGAAGCTCCTTATACGCGTAATCCGTAATATTCTCCCAGTAATTGTCAAGAAGATTCCTAAGCTGCGGATACCTCACAAGGAATCGGTCGCTCCATGAATTAAAGGAATTCAGGTACGACGGGAACCTTGTAATAATGCTCTGGATACTGTCAAGAAGCTGAGGAACTATAAGCAGGATAAGACCTGCAACAATAAGAAGGAAAAAGATTATGGTAATGGCAACGCTGATACCCCTTACCTGCTTTTTCTTCTTATCCTTATCCCTGAACCTGATCTTATCGTAAAGGGGACCGATAAGCTTATTTTCTACGAATTTCATGATCGGATTGAGAAAATACGCAAGTGCAAGTCCGTCAAATATCGGAAGCATGATCTTTCCGAGATCCGTCTTTGAATCGTGTCTTAAGCTTCTTGTATCAAGATAATGATCAAAGATTATACATATTAAGGATATGATCAGGATAATCAGCCCTATTTGTAAATATTTTTTGTTAACCTTTTTCATTTGTTTCCCCTGATCAGCTGTTGTGTTTTTCCACAAATCCCCTGATAAAGTCCACGGTTCCGTCTATACCAAGGATCGAGCTGTTAATACACAGATCATAGGTGTATGCTCTGCCCCACTTCTTGGAGGAATAATAGTTGTAGTAATTGGCCCTGCTCTTATCGGCCTTGATTATCATATCTTTAAGCTTATCTTCGTCTTTTATCTCCGGATGACGTTTCTTTAATCTTTCTATTCTGGCTTCCATAGGAGCGCTTATAAAGACACTAAGGGTGTTGTCAAAATCAGAAAGCGCATAATCGGCACATCTTCCGACGATCACACAGGGACCTTCCTCTGCTATTTTCTTTATTGTATCGAACTGGGCCAGAAAAACCTTATGACTCAAGGGCATTTCGATATACGGTGATGAAACCCCGAATGAATACGGATCGGATACAAGATTATATAGAAATGAACTTGTGGGCTTTTCGTCATTATTCTCAAAAAGCTCGGGACATATACCACTTTCCCTGGCAGCCCTTTTTAACAGATCCTTATCATAAAACTTTATATTAAGAGCCCCGGCAAGCTTCTCTCCTATCTCACGTCCTCCGCTTCCGTTCTGGCGCCCTATCGTGATAACAGTTTTCATATCCATACTTGTCCCTCCTTTTTACTTATATTATACACCATTTGCAAACTATTCGGAACAGCACATAAATATTAAATCCGACATCTCATTTCAGGTACACCTAACAGCCGCGGATAACCTTCAGAAGTTTATCAAAATAATCGGGATCGGGTGCAACGAACTCCATATATTCACCCGTGGTGGGATGAATAAATCCGATAAGTCCGGCATGAAGCGCCTGCCCCTTAAGCTTGCATGGCGGCTTCAGGGGACAGTATAACTCATCTCCTGC
Organism: Lachnospiraceae bacterium UBA3641; assembly: GCA_002373875.1. Lineage (GTDB taxonomy): Bacteria > Bacillota > Clostridia > Lachnospirales > Lachnospiraceae > UBA2868. Next base: position 21,229 of record DFKQ01000029.1, on the reverse strand, counting down.
TATCGGATATCCGATTGAGGACAGGTGAACCCTTATCTGATGGGTCCTGCCTGTTTCAAGCTTGCACTTGACCATGGTAAACTTATCAAAGCGTTCGATCACCTTGTAATTGGTTATGGCTTTCTTGCCGTTCTTTACATTTACCGCCATTTTCTTCCGGTCTTTTTCACTGCGGCCTATAGGGGCATCCACCCTGCCCTCATCATCCTTAATAACGCCATGCACGATACAGGTGTAAATCCTGTTTATTGAATGGTTCTTAAGCTGTTCTGCTATGGACAGGTGAGCCTTATCATTCTTGCATACAAGTAAGGACCCCGTAGTGTCCATATCTATCCGGTGAACTATACCGGGCCGCAGGACGCCGTTTATACCGGATAAATTGTCCCTGCAATGGTACATTAAGGCATTAACAAGAGTACCTGAGTAATGACCGGGAGCCGGATGAACAACCATACCCTTGGGTTTGTTGACAACAAGTACATCACTGTCCTCGTACAGGATATCAAGAGGTATATCTTCGGGTTCAATATCGGGAAGAACGGCATCAGGCGCCCTGAAGCTGATCATGTCTCCCTCGGATACCCTATAGCTTGCCTTACATATCCTGCCGTTAACGCATACAAGTCCGTCCCTGATAAGCTTCTGTATGTAGGACCTTGACATATCTTCGTACATATCAGCTATGCACCTGTCTATCCTTGAGTCAGTCACATCATCCTGGCACATGAAGCTGTATTCATTCATTGGCAGTATCCGTCGCTTTCTTCTTAAAAGCCGTCTCCAGCTCCTTAAAATCATCCTCTTTATATCTGAATAAAATAAGAAGACCGGTAACTATGGTCGCCACAGTCACGTAACAATCGGCAACATTGAAAATCGGAAAATCAATAAGATAAAAATAGATAAAATCAATAACGTAGCTTAAGCGGAACCTGTCTATCATATTACCCAATCCGCCGGCCGCGATAAGAACAAGCATAACCCTGAGAAGCCTGTACTTATTATTTACAGGTATCCTGAGAAGGGCAAAAATTATAAGACCTATGACAACAATCGCAATAAACAGAAACAGGACCCTGTGTCCTGAGAGGATACCGAAGGCAGCTCCGGTATTTCCGTAAGGAAGATAATAGAACTTAAGAACCCCCTTTATAAGGTCAATACCTTCATTATCCTTAAGCCTTTGTGCTGCCCACAGCTTGGTAAGCTGATCGATGGCTACAAGTACAGCCATTGCGATCATGTCAATTACAAGTAATCTGTTTCTGTTTTTGCTCATTTTGCTTCCTTTACTATAGTGAACAACAAATCAATCATTCGGATCGAAATTGATCTGTTTTATGGCATCCTTAAGTTCATCCCCGGTTATGTCCTCGCATACAAATCCCTTTCCTATCTTCTTAAGAAGGATAAACCTGATCCTGCCGGATATATTCTTCTTATCGGACTTCATATACTCATATACCCTGTCAATATCAATATTTTCAAGGGATATCGGAAGGCCGAAGGGAACAAACATATCCCTTATCTCGTAATACTCCTCCATCGTAAGATTGTCCCTTTTATAGGACAGATAGGCCGCACATATGGTTCCCAGTGCTACACATTCACCATGGGAATAAGAAAAATCAGTATACTTTTCAAGGGCGTGTCCTACGGTATGTCCCAGGTTAAGGATTGCCCTGTCACCCTTTTCATAAGGATCCTTTTCAACATACATTTTCTTTATATTGACACTCTTGTATATCATTTCGGATACGTACTCTTCTTCCCTGTCATTTATTGACGGGAAGTTGTTTATGAGCCATTCGTAGAAAAGTCCGTCCCTTATAAGCCCTGCCTTAAGCACCTCCGCCATGCCGGATGCATATTCCCTGTCATTTAAAGACTTAAGTGTGGAAGTGTTAATATAAACAAGTGAGGGCATCTTAAAGGCACCGATCATGTTCTTATAGGACTCATAGTTAACTCCTGTCTTACCGCCGCTGCTTGAATCCACCATGGATAAAAGGGTCGTCGGAACCTGGACAAAGGCGATCCCCCTCATATAGGTTGCCGAAACATAACCAGCCAGATCCCCGCATATGCCGCCGCCCAGAGCGATTATCACATCCTTGCGGTCATATTTGTTGTTAACGAGAAATGAATAGCATTTATTAACTGTATCAAGTGATTTGTTTGCTTCACCAAGCTTCAAGGTAACAAGGTCAACATGTGTATATTCCTTATGCAGTTCATTTACAAGCTCATCTCCGTAAACAGAGGAAACATTCTCATCGGCTATTATGCAGAGCTTCTTATCCCCGTCAAAGAGCTTCTTCATGCATTCACTTAATGCTGTAAAATCATTCTTTATGATCACATCATAGGGATCATTCTTACTAATGTTTACTGTTATGATATCATCCATAAAAACCTCTCAATCTAAACAGGCAACCTTGCCGCCAATGGCAGTAAAGTTGCCTGTCTGAATTCAAGATAAAAAACAAGATCAATACTTGGTATTAAGCGCCGGTACATCAAAGGCTCCGGATAAAATCTCCTGAAAATCACCGGAAATATCCACATTTCTCGGTGTGATTATGAAAATATAATGGGAAATCTTCTGAAGATTGCCTCCGACAGCATATGTTGCACCTGAGGTAAAATCAATGATACGCTGAGCGACATCCATATCAAGACCTTCAACATTGAGTACCACCGTCCTGTTGGATAAAAGCGTATCGGTTATCTCCCTTGAATCCTCAACGGTTGTAGGCTTGATCACACATACCTCATTCACATTGCCGCTCGGCCTTGCATTCTTCACGGCGGAAGAACGTCCTCCTATCGAAGTTACCTTGCCTGACGACCTTCCGATACCCCTGCCGTCATCCTCATCTTCTATGGTTGCTGTCTTAATAGACCTGCGCTGACGGGGTGCTTCTTCGTACTCGTCTTCCTCGTCGAAGTACTCATCGTCATCATAGTCTTCGTCATTATACTTCAGTGACTTGAGAACATTGTCAAAAAATGCCATTTTTCCCACTCTCCTTATTTACTTCTTATTTATAGTTCCTCTCACCAAATATGGATGTTCCGACACGTACCATTGTAGACCCTTCTTCTACAGCCACGGTGTAATCACCGGACATACCCATCGAAATATAATCCATAGATACATTATCTATGCTTTTCTTACTTATGTCAACAGCAAATTGCTTCATTTTGACAAAAATCCCTCGATTTTCTTCAGGATCCACAACATATGGTGCCACCGTCATAAGCCCCTTTATACATATTCCCGGTAATTTTGCTATGCTTCTTACAAGTTCTTCCAGATCATCCGGTCTTACTCCGAACTTGGATTCTTCCCCGGCCACATTGACTTCTATAAGGATATCCATGGTGCGGGAATGCTTAAGGGCTTCTTTGCTTATTTCAGCGGCCAGCTTATATGAATCCACGCTATGGATAAGACACACCTTGTCGATTATGTATTTTACCTTGTTGGTCTGCAGATGGCCTATCAGGTGCCAGTTTATGTCAGAGGGGAGCCGGTCGTATTTTTCCAGTATCTCCTGTACCCTGTTCTCGCCGAAATCACGTACTCCCAGATCATAAATCTCCTGTATCATTGAAACGGGCTTGGTCTTTGACACGGCAATAAGTGTAACATCCTCAGGCCTGCGTCCCGCCTTGCTTATCGCGGAATTTATATTGGATACCACTTCATCAAGATTGTCTTTTAAACTCATTTTGTACTCCTTTAAGAATCTGCACTTTTTTAAATGACAAGTCAGCGCCCTTATTCATATATAAATTGATCGGCATCAACCGTGTCACCCTTTAAAACAATATAATCGTAAACATTCAGGCCGTATTTGGTATTTGATTTAACGATCGAATACTCTTCATTCTGATACAGGACCGTGATCTGTTTAAAGTCGGCATAGCCTTTGTTTATGTTATATACGCCTGTAAGAGTACCCTGCTTGCTTATCGGATATTTCTCGTCACTGTCAGGCTTTATTATATAATCACCGATCTTAAAGGTGGATTCATCAACGTAATATTCTCCGTCATACATGGCATATATTGTGGGCTTGACGAATTCGGTGGTGGGAGTTCCGTCTTCAAGGAATGCCTCGCGCAGGAATCCTTCTTCATTGCCGTTATCGCCCAAGGTAAGATAATCCTCGGGTATAAGGTAGAACATCCTCTCAACTATCGAAGAATTGGGGATCTTAAGTCCCTGATCCGTATTCGATAAAAGCTCAACCTCCAAAAACCTGTCTGTGGCAAAGGTAATCATCGAATTGTTGAAGTCAAGCTTAAGAAAAATGGTCCCATCCTGTCTCAATATGGAAATCTTAGCCCATGACGTATAATTATTTTTCAAAAAACGTACATTTATATAGCTCTCTTCCTCTAACTCCTTGCATTTTGCTTCATCTATCTCCACTAAAAGAGACCACTCCTCGTTCCCTATGATCTTATAGACGGGATCCCCTAAGGCCACAAGGTCATTGCTTGAGAATTGCTTCTTCTCATAGCCTTCATTATATAACAGAGCCTTGGTCATATCCTCCGGTTCATAATCCTCATATCCGTCAACCGAATATACCAGAACTCCGGACCCCGGAGAGTAACCGAAATTGACATTATCGGAATAATTACCTGTTTTAAAGGAGTCAATGCTCGAAAGGACCTTATAGTTGGCTATCTTCATCACGGTTCCCTCGATCGCGTACTTGAAATCATAGGTATCCATGTAATTGACGGGATTAAAACCTGCAGAAAATGATGATATCTCGTCCTTCAATTCCGACAGATCCTCCTTACTGAGCATGACGGAATCACCCGAATCATTGTTCAGCATCTCATTAATCTTGCCGGTCTCATCAACCGTATAAACCATGGCATGGTTGGCTACCTTCTCGCCCTCTCTGGCATAATAGTTGATATAGCCCGAATACTCCGATTCAACCACCGTCTCATCCCGGATGATAACGCCCCTATATGTGTTGTTCACTGCAAGAGATCCCAAAGTAACTTCATAGGGCGCTATTCTCTCACTCTTTAAGTAGCTTACAACAACCACAACAATATACACAAAAATAACTCCGAAGATGATCAATCCAAGATTGATGTTTATCGGAGAACGGTATTTCTTTATTTTTCTGTTTCTGTTGCTCCTATCAGCTTTTACCTGACCCTGTGCCACCTTAGCCCCTTAACAAACCTAACAGGAGGGAGAATCATTAATTCCCCCTCCTTAGCGGTTATGTTTACGGTAAACACATTATATAAACGTATTTACTGTAATACCTCTGATCAATACTTTATTAGAGAGATACAATTACCTTAGACTGCAGATAGTCCGTAAGCTCGGATGTCGAAAGACTTACGCTTATGACAAAATCAACCTTGAACTGCTCACTTATCTTATCAAGCTTCTTAATGACAGCTTCAACACCGCTGTGCTCCTTGATGTAAGCCACATCCATAAAACTATCTAAAAATACCTGTTCCAGGTCGTGATCCTGGGAAACAATACCACATACAAAACCTACAAATTCACCCTCGGAAGAAATAGGGAATTCCGATGCATTGATCAGGCGGATCTTATTATTAAGCTCGTACATATGCTTGCTGTTCTTGTCAAGATAAACTATGTTGCCGTTGCTCGTTTTGGCCGAAGCATTAACCTTCTCCAACAGATGCTTGGTCTTACCTTTCCCCTTTTCACCGACGATTAATTGTATCATTGCTGTACCCTCCTTATAAACCCTTTTTTTGGGAAATCCCATATCTAGATTATAGATGATTATACTGCAAAAGACAAGGTGAACTTAAGGAACCTGTTCAAGCAGCTTACTCATCTGCCTGTACAGTGTATCCCGGTCGTCAGCCTTCAAAATGACCGAAATATAAGGGCTTCCCTTCTGGTCATTGGACAGAAGAACAAGACAGGACCCGGCCATGTTGGTGGTACCGGTCTTGCCGCCTATGATGCTGACGTTTGAAGGAGACGAAACCTCACCTGTGATGTAATAATTCGAATTCCTTACAGTCATGGATTTGGGATTACCGTTACGGTCGCTGTAGCTTGTGGTATATTCGGTCATACCGATTATTTCTTTAAACTTGTCATATTTCATGGCCTCGTTAAAGATAAGATAAAGATCATATGCTGTTGTATAATGATTGTCCTGTGTAAGTCCGTGGGGATTGGAAAAATGCGTGTTTGTTGCCCCAAGCTCCTGAGCCTCCCTGTTCATAAGGTTACAGAACTCGTCAACAGAACCCGAAATGTACTCCGCTATGGCGACGGATGCATCATTGCCGGAATACATGATAAGAGCATGAAGTGCCTGATCCAGGGTCAGCTTGTCTCCCTCCTTAAGGCCTGCAAGCTGGGCTCCGGGCTCAGTAATGTTGACATTGGCCGATGCTGTGATAACATCCTCAAGATGACCGTATTTCAACGCCAGAAGTGCTGTCATGGTCTTGGTAAGGGATGCGGGTGCCATCTGGTTATGCACATTTTTTGCATACAGGGTTCCGCAGGACCCCACATCAAAAAGGCCAGCGGCAATAACACCCGAAAGTTCGGTGCTGCCCGTAAGATTCTCCGGACCCGCAACACACAGATCCTTCGCAAAGGGTTTGGCTGTATCGCTTCCGTTTGTTGCATCAAAAGCAAAGGCGGAAAGCTTGGTTTTATAGTCATAAGCGCTTCTATATCCCCTGCCGCAGCCTGCAAAAAATATACACAGCATTGCAGTCAAAAGGAGGATAAAAGCTTTATTTATACATCTCACGCCACTCCATATCTCCCCTGTCAAGTGATTTGATAAGAAGCTCCGCCGTAGCAAGATTGGTTGCCAGCGGAATATTGTGTATATCGCACAGCCTTATTATATAGCTGACGTCGGGTTCGTGTGACTTGGGCGAAAGCGGGTCCCGAAGAAAGATCATAAGATCGATCTCGTTATGCTCGATCTGGGCACCTATCTGCTGCTCTCCGCCAAGATGTCCCGCCAGATACTTATGTATCGAAAGGTTGGTAACCTCCTCGATAAGCCTGCCGGTTGTTCCTGTAGCATATAGTGTATTTTTGCAGAGGATTCCCCTGTAAGCAATGCAGAAGTTCTGCATCAGCTTCTTTTTGGCATCGTGTGCAATAAGTCCTATGTTCATATATAACCTCCAAGAATCAATATATCAGATTGTCAGCCTGCAGCCTTACATTCAGCACCAGTCCGATCCCCATAAACATCGTAACGAGTGAAGTCAGCCCGTAGCTTACAAAGGGAAGTGTAAGTCCAGTGTTGGGAAGGATCATTGTGGTAACCCCTATATTGATAAAGGTCTGAAAACCGATAAACCCTGCCATTCCGCCTGCAATAAGCCTCCCGGCAAGGTCCTCGGCCCTTACGGCTATCCATATACATTGTACGACTATAAGAAAAAGAAGGATCATTATTCCGCAGCATCCCACAAATCCCAGCTCCTCACCGGCAATTGCAAATATAAAGTCAGTCTGGGCTTCGGATATAAAGTTGCCGTTCTTGACCGAACCGATCACATTGTTGTTCAGTCCCTTACCGTACAGCTGTCCGGAACCGATGGCGGTTATTGAATTAAGCTGCTGGTAGGCCTCGGTAGATGCGTATTTCTCCGGCTGTATCCATGCGAGCAGTCTCTTCTGCTGGTATTCATTTACTATAGTCTGTCCGGGTGTAAGGATCATGTTCAGCAGCACTATTGCCGACGGCAGGGCAATGGCTGTAACGACCAGGATCACCTTATAGCTCAGACCGCCCAGGAACATGAGCACACAGAATATGGCAATTATCATGATACTGGTGGACAGATCGGGCTGCTCAAAGATAAGTACAAACGGCGGTATGATAAATACCACACATGCTGTTATCATGCGGAAAGTATTAAGCTTTTCCTCATGTTTCATAATAAACTGAGCATAAAATAAAATCAATAAGATTTTTGCAAGCTCGGAGGGCTGGAAACGCAATCCGAAAAATACAAACCATCTGGCCGCGCCGCCGGCCTTGTCTCCGAAGAGAAAGACAGCAACCAGCAGGGCTATGGCAACTATATACTCAAGCCAGTAGAACTTAAGTATAAAGTGATAGTCTATAAGGGATATGACCGTCAGAAAGACAAGTCCTATTATAAGCCCCTGGGTCTGCCTCTTTACAAGATCCTGTTTCGCGCTTCCTATAAGCAGGATGCCGATCACGGTTATGGCTATACACAGCAGTACCAGAAAAAAATTATATTTTTTGATGCTGTATTTTTGAAGGATACGGAATCTATCCATCATTACACCCCTTTAAAAGGAAAGACTGTTAAGAGTATCCGTGGTTATTGCCTTAATGGCTATATCGTTATTTTCAACATATACTATCTTTGGAACCGCCTTGTTCTTAAGGAAGAGCCCGTTCTTCTGGATAAGCTCCTTTTTATGCTCTCCTATCATCAGACGTTCGCATTTTAAGTCAAGTGCGGCTATAAAGCTCTTGTCATCTCCGAAACATCCGGCCTGAATATTACCGTAGAGGGTTCCGAGTATAATGATATTTCCCGACGCGGCAACCGTGGCTCCCGGGTTGACATCGCCCAAAATGATCAGGCTCGAATCGGTCTCAATGGTCTCTCCGGCCTTGACGCTTCCCTTGTAGAACTGCCCTCCGTGTTCCGTACTGTTCTGAGCAAAGGAATTAACGGCTTTTATATATTTTATCTCCTGCTTTTCATCCTCTCCGATAACGCATAAAACCGTAATGTCGGAGTTCTCCTGTATACAGTCGATAAGGAATTCCTCCTCTTCATCCGACAGTTCCCTGCCCTGAAAGGATATTACCAGCCTGGCCTTACCGAAGAACTTGGCCGAAGCCGAGAATTTCCCGATAAGCTCCTTATAGATAGTTTCAAAGGGAACCTCAGGATCCAGCTTGATATTGATTCCGTTTTTGAATGATTTAAGTGTTACAATGTTCTTCATATTATCCCCTTATCCTTAATCCTCGATCACTTCCATATTTTCTTCAACTGTCGCTATACCGTTTATCAGCTCACTCTTGTCTTCGAGGTTAAAATAATACTTCATGACATCACTTGCCAGACCGGCAGCATTGGCCGAAGTGTATCCGTAGGCTATCCTGACCGCAACGGAGATCTCAGGATTTTCATACGGAGCAAAGCCGATAAAAAGGGCATGGTTTGTTCTTGAGAGAGATGTCTGGGCTGTACCTGTTTTACCTGCCACGTTTATCGGGAAGTTCCTGTATGCCGCAGTTTTATTAGCCACAAGCCTCATTCCGTACTGGACTGCTTCCCATTCATCCTGCCCCACTTCAACCCTGTTCCTGATATCGGGGATATATTCTCTTACCGTCTGGCCCTCATTATCAACGATCCTGTTAACAAGGGTCAGGTTATAGCAGGTACCGCGGGTCGCTATGGTATCAACGTATCTGGCAAGACCTATGGTTGTATAGTTGTGGGAGCCCTGACCGATGGCTGAGTCAATAGGCAGTGTGTCCGAAAACTGAGGTTCATTCTCTTCCATCTCGATTCCCGTCTTTTCCGTAAGGCCGAACCGCTCGGCATAAACTCTGAGCTTATTAAGACCGGTCTTCTCGTTGTAGGTAGTCGTATGAAGATTTGTCGCCAGCCTGTAGCCTACCTCGTAGAAGAAGGAGTTGCAGGAATTCTCAATGGCATGGGTAACATCCAGGCTTCCGTGAGCATAGGGATATATCCAGCACTTTTTCTCAAGATCAAGACTCTCTATCTCATAAGTCCCGCGGCACTGAAGGGGTTCACCAAGGTTTATTACATGATTTTCAAGACCTGCGATGGCCGAAACCATCTTAAAGGTGGAACCCGGTGCCGTCATCTGCTGGGTAGCATGATTATACATGGGACTTGAGAGATCGTTCATGAGCTCTGCGTAATAATCGGCGTCGATGGTATTTGTCAGCCTGTTGGCGTTATATCCCGGATAGGATACACATGCAAGCACCTCACCCTCCGTGCTTAGGACGACACAGGACCCCGAACAGGGATCAAGGGCCAGCTGGGCCGGGGTTATCTCGATATTGGATATCTTATTTATAAGAAAATCATAAGCTGTTCTTGAACCGGATTCAAGAGCCTGCTTATCCGCACTGGTCCCATATATAACACGTTGTTCAAACAATATAAGACACAGCTGCCTTCCGGTCACATAACCGTCCCTTATCATGTACTTATATATCTTCTTGGAAAATCCCGTATCATCTTCAATATCTTCACAAATATAGTCAACCAGTTGTTCATAAACCTCCGATGTATCCGAGTACCTGTTTTCAATCCTGAACTTGGAAATATCGATCCAGTTCATGGCAAGACAGTAATTCAGATATTCCTTAAGGCTTATGGTTTCATTTACGGTCCAGTCAAGATAGGTCTTATCCTCCCTGTCAACCGCATCATTTATGATTATCCCCGTGGATGAGGCCTGAAGCCTGCTTACGATATAGCTCTCATAAACCTGCATTTCCTTGGGAAGATCCCTGTAGGGTGTTGCCGTTTCCAAAAGCTCGGTCTTAACTTCATTGATGATCTCTACCTGTCTTGCCTTAAAGGCTTCATGAACCTCCTTCTCATACTGATGTGAGTTGTTCTCGCCGAATCTGGTGATGTCTATAACATTATTGTTTATAAGGGCAAAATAGACATCATCTATTGGTATCATCATGTTTGATGACTTAACTTCGCTGTTATTATACTCCTTCATGTTGATTATCTTGGTAACAAGGATACCCGCAAGCTTCTGCTCAAGCATGTTATATACGGCCTTCTGCAGGTCGGAATCTATGGACAGGTATACATCCTGTCCGGCGGCAGGATCCTCATGTGAATCAGTCGACAGGACCTTACCAACGTTATCCGTGAAAACAACATCCTTCCCCTTCCGTCCCTGAAGATATTCCTCCATGGTCTTTTCAATACCGGCCTTCCCCACAGTATCCGTTATATCATAATCATGAGTTGAGCCGGACAGCTCGTTAAGATCCTCTGTTGAGGCCGTCCCCACATACCCCAGTATATGCGAAAAATATTGGGGATCGTTATACCGCCTTAACATGTTTTCGGCAATATCCACACCCTGAAGCTCGGGTTTGTTCTCCATTATCGCAGCTACCGTCTCGTTGCTTACCTGAGATGCTATAACCGTTGAAAGATACTTCTGATATGAATTGGTGCTCATGGCGTAACGCACCGTTATTATCTTAAGTATCTCTTCGGGAGTATATCCCTTTAAAGGGACGAATTCCTTCTCACCCTCTTCGTTCTCCTCCATTGAGCCTATCTGATAGCGTTCCCTGGAGCACAGATATCGTATCAGATCATCCGGTGTGGAATTCCTCTCTTCCGCTGTAAGATCATCGGTCTTCTGATGGCCGTAAACGTCGGCCAGGAAACGCAAAAGCCTTGTATCCGAGACAATATACTCATATTTTCCGAACCTGTTAAGGATAACCTTGAAGTCATTGTTTACTTCATCCCCGCAGCTTTCTATGAGATTAACTGTCCTTATTATCGTATCGTTTAACAGAAGGTTCTTTTCGGCACCCGATTCATAATTGTCCTCAATGGTCACCGAATAGGCCAGCTCATTATAGGCCAGAAGATTGCCGTTCCTGTCGTAAATATTACCTCTGGCACTGGGAAGGGATATCTCTTTTTTGATCGTAAGGGTAAAGTTGTTAAGATAATCCTTACCGTTGATTATCTGAAGGACAAAAAGCCTATGTATAAGAATAAAAAAGAGCGCGCTTATGATGATAACAAGCAGAAACAGCCTGGAAAATATTACATTTTTTATCCATTCCTTAATATCGGTTAACAAATCCTGCTCCTAAAAACTATCTTGATTCAAAGCTCTTAAGCCATTCGTCGATAAAAAGTATTATCCTGTATATTATAAAAGTCACCAGAACAGTATACACCACTTCCGGAAGCATTATATGTACAAAATAATAGGAAAGATGCAGCTTGCCCCTCAGCAAAAAGAGAAAGATATAACACAGAAAGCAATACAAAAGATCACTTAATCCAATCAGGATCATTGGAAGCTTAATGTCCTCGGGATAGAATATCCTTCTGAAGAAGCCGTTTACAAAACCGATAAACATATATACAAGGGCATAAAACCCTATGATCTTCCCGAAGAAGACATCAATGAGCAGACCCGAAAAAAAACCTATGAACATACCTTCATTCTTACCCCTCATAAAACCGAAGGCGGAGGTTATTATAAGCAGGATATTCGGAACTATCCCGGCAAGAGTGATGGCCTTGAAAAAGGTGGTCTGTAAAAGATATCCGATTATGACAATAAGAGTGATCACTATCTTTTTTAACATATCAGTTCGGATTCTCCTTAAGATCCGTGACAACAAGCACAGTATTAAGCCTTTTAAAATCCACTGCCGGCGTGATATAGCCTGACTTGGTAAGATTGTTGGAATCCTTTTCAATTTCGGAAATGAAGCCCACCGAAATACCGGGAAGATACTTGTTGGAAATCGAAGAGGTCACAACCTGATCGCCCTTGACGACCATATCCCCCTCATCAATAAGGTCGGAAAATCTTATGTAGCCTTCGTCCATGAGTTCAAGATCACCTGTAACGATAAGGGTGTCGGAGGTTGACATTACCATACCGCTCAAGTTGGATGAATCATCTATTATTGATCTTACGTTGGCCCAATTGGGGCCGACACTTGTGACGATCCCCACAAGCCCTGACCCTGACATGACATTCATATCCGGTTTTATGCCGTCCTTGCTTCCCTTGTCTATCACAAAGGACGAGAACCAGTTGCCGGTCTCCTTCCCTATTACCCTGGCTCCGATCTTGTTGTAGTCGGAATATTGTTCATTAAGTTGAAAGAGACTCCTTAACTCGGCAAGCTCGTATTTATCCCGCTGCAGGTCATTTACACGTATGGTAAGCTCGTCGATGCGTTCCTTAAGCTCTGCGTTTTCCCGTGTAAGCTCCTTGATCTTCTTAAGATCGTCAGACCGTCCGGTAAGCCAGGCGCCGGCTGCGCCTATTCCCTTCTGGAAGGGAACGATGGTGTACCCGGCCACAGTCTCTAAGGGTCCGTTAATAAGATCCGTCGTAAATGACAGGATCATCATTGAAACGCACAGAATCGTCAATATAAGAAATATATATTTACTTGGAACAGAGAAACTGTTCCTGCCATGTCTTTTTCTCATTACGGACCCTTTTGTTACAGCTCCTGCATTGAAGAAACCACGGACCTTAATTCGCTGTTTTTAATGATCTGCGACAGCCCGTATGCAACGCTCTCTTCTCCGTTGACCGAAAAGTTGACTTTAAGACCGGTCGAACCGGCAATAAGTTCATGAAGATCACCGATACCTGCACTGCCGCCGGTCAGGAAAATCCCCTTCTTGTATATATCCGCCCCCAATTCGGGAGGGGTTCGTTCAAGTATAACACGTACACTGTCTATGATCGTCTCAAAATTCTCCTTCATGGCCTTCTCTATAAGATTGGTAGGTATACTCCTCTCAACCGGAAGTCCCGTTACTATATCCCTTCCGTATACAATGGCATCCTCTCCCGCCTCTTCCAGCTCGGGAAGAGCTATCTTTACCTTTTCTGCCGTTTTTATACCTACCAGAAGGTTGTACTCCTTACGAATTATGTTACGTATGCTTTCATCGAATTTCTTACCGCCGATCTTAATAAGACGCGAAAGAACGATACCGCCCATGGAGAGGATCGATATCTCGGTGGTTTCATATCCTATATTGACTACGAGGATCCCCTGGGAATTGGCAACATCCACATCCAGACCGACACCGTCGGCTATTGCCTTCTCGACTATGTAGATATCCCTTGCCTTGACATTGGATTCCCTTACAAGATCGTAGAAAGCCCTTTTTTCCACCTCGGTAATATCCGTCGGAACCGAAATATAGAAATCCGCGCCCCTGACATTTCCGTTAACCGCATCACTGATAAAGTTTCGAAGCAGTATCTGCATGTGATTTATATCCGCGATCACTCCGTTTATGACCGGGAAGGAAACCGTTATGTTCTGCGGCGCCTTCTCATACATCTCAAAGGCATGATTACCATAGGCGATCAGCTTCCTGTTGTTCATCACCTTCTGTATCGCGATCATATTTTTCTGAGATGAAATAGTGTCCGCAAACCCGTTGTATATTTTTATATTGTAGGTACCAAGATCGATACCGAAAGCACTGATGGCCACAACAAACCTCCTTAAACCCAAACCCCTATCTATAGTAAACGAAATAAATAATTTCGTTTACTATAATAAATCGATGCACACGATTGCGATAGGAAGGGCATCTGCGATGCCTCGCAATCGGCGCAAAGTGAACGAATTAAATTCGTTCACTATAATATTATAATCTACCATAAATCAGGTCTTCTGTCATCCTTATAACACTATGAGTCCGTCGTTCTTAAGCTGCTGCATGGCCCGCATTATTCCGTATTTGGCATGAGGGAAGGTAAGCCCGCCCTGAAAATATACCGCATACGGCTCCTTTATAGGTCCATCCGCCGACAGTTCGATCGATGAACCTGAAATAAAGGCCCCTGCAGCCATTATCACGTCAGCATCATAACCCGGCATCGCCCAAGGCTGCGGTGTCACAAAAGAATCGACCGGAGAGCCGTACTGGATACCCTTGCAGAAGGATATGACGGCTTCGGGTGACCCAAGGGTTACAGCCTGGATTATATCGTGTCTTGATTCTGTCCCGTCAGGCAATACCTTATAGCCGAGACCTTCAAACACATTTGCCGCAAAAACAGCCCCCTTAAGTGCCGATGCGGTCACGCCAGGGGCCAGAAACAGTCCCTGATAGAAGGACCTTATAACATTAAGGGAAGCTCCCACTTCCTTGCCGAGTCCCGGGGAAGTAAGCCTGTAGGCCGCCTGTTCGATACATTTCTTTTTTCCGGCGATATAGCCACCTACAGGTGCAAGTCCGCCTCCGGGATTTTTGATAAGGGAACCCACCACCATATCGGCTCCCACATCGGAGGGCTCTGTTCTTTCCACAAATTCACCGTAGCAGTTATCCACCATACAGGTCACATCGGGCTTTATCTTCTTAATAAAGGATATAAGCTCTCCTATACGCTTTACCGAAAGGGTGGGTCTTGTCTGATACCCCTTTGATCTCTGTATGGTCACAAGTCTCGTTTTATCATTTATGGCCTTCTCTATCCCGTCATAGTCAAAGTCTCCGTCCGGTAAAAGGTCTACCTGGGAATAGCTTACTCCGTATTCCGCAAGGGAACCCTTTGATGGCCGTATTCCTATTACTTCTTCAAGGGTGTCATAGGGCTTGCCTACAGGTGAGAGAAGTTCATCTCCCGGCCTTAAATTAGATGATAATGCCACGTTTAAAGCATGGGTACCGCAGGTTATCTGCGGCCTTACCAGGGCATCCTCGGTATGAAAGATGCCGGCATAAACCTCTTCCAGCGTATCCCTTCCAAGATCATTGTACCCGTAGCCTGATGATGTGGTGAAGCAGGCTTCGGAAACCCTGCATTCCCTGAAGGCTTTAAGAACCTTAAGCTGATTGTATTCGGCATTTTCATCTATTGCATCGAATCTTTCCTTAAGCCCCCTAAGCCTGTCCATGCAATAAGAATATACATCTTCATCTATTTCCATCGTTTTATATAATTCTCTTAGATCCTTCATTCTGTCCTCATCCACCTTCCCTGTTTCTCCATTTTTATAGTGAACGAAATTATTGATTTCGGTTGCTATAGTACTGAATCTTTTCAAGTATATAATCTATCATCCTGTTATCATCATAGGCGAATTCATCCTTGTTGATCCATATACAGTCCCGTTCTCTTTTAAACCAGGTAAGCTGACGCTTGGCAAAGTGTCTTGTATCCCTTTTTATTATCCTCACGGCCTCATTAAGACTTAAGCTTCCGTCAAGATACCTCAGTATCTCCTTGTATCCCAGTCCCTTCATGGAAACATATGATTCGTCAAGTCCCATATCCGCCAGACTCTTAACCTCATCAACAAGACCTTTTTTTATCATGTCATCGACTCTTCTGTCAATATTTTTATAGAGTTCATCCCTTGGAGTGTTAAGCACAAAATACTTAAAATCATAGGGGGATTCCTTTTTTCTGGTATCTTCGTTATGATCGGATATCCTCATACCCGTTTCATGATAATATTCAAGGGCTCTCGTAAGACGCTTAATGTCATTGGGATGTATATATGATGCTGCCTTCTCATCACAGGCTCTTAACATATCATGTAAGGAGCCGCTTCCCTCTCTGTCAGCTATCCTTATAAGCTCTTTTCTGTATTCGGTCTGTGCGGAGTCCGAAAAATCAACATCATACAAAAGGGCCTGAATGTAAAATCCGGTTCCTCCGACGACAACGGGAAGGGCACCCCTTGAATAAATACCCTCAAGAGCCGCCTTAGCCTCATCCTTGAACCTTGAAACATTGTAATCCTCGGTGGGCTCCAGAACATTGATGAGATGATGCCTGACACCTTCCGTCTCACTTGAACTGATTTTGGCAGTGCCTATATCCATATGCTTATATACCTGCATCGAGTCTGCAGATATTATCTCACCCTTAAGCCTTTTTGCCAGTTTTATCGACAGGCCCGTTTTGCCTGCGCCCGTAGGTCCTGTCAGGATCAGGAGCTTATTCATGATACTATCCTCTTAAACATCTTCTCGACTTCATTTTTGGAAAAAGACACTATGGTCGGTCTTCCGTGAGGACAGTTGAAGGGATTATCAAGAGTAAACAGTTCATCTATAAGGGCCCTGGCCTCATCAAAGGAGAGCCTGCTGTTGCCCTTTACCGCACTCTTGCATGCCATGGTTGCAATCCTGTGATCAACCGAATCAATGTTTCTTGACAGCTTATCATTCATAAGCTCATCTAAAAGATCATGGAAGTATTCAACCGGAGTCAGGCCAAAAAGATCGGTGGGAATTTCCCTTATGGAGTATTCGTTACCGCCGAACTGCTCTATCTCAAAGCCTATTTTTTTAAAATTGTCTGCATACCTGTGAAGAACTGCCTCCTCAGCCTTGGACAGGGTCACTATGATGGGCGGGTTCAGCATCTGTGAATTAACCCGGCCCTTTTCAAACTGCTTTATAAGGCGTTCGTATTTAACCTTCTCATGGGCGGCATGCTGGTCGATCACATACATCCTGTCATCCATTTCGATAATCCAGTAGGTTTCAAATACCTGTCCTATGATTCTGTGCCTTTTTATTCCTTCCGTACTCAGAAATCCGTCATCAAACATGGACATCTGTACGCTTTCTCCGCTCTCCTCCCTGTTAACCGGCTCCGGTATGTAAGTACTCTCTTTCCCCTGTATCGGTTCCTGAAAAACCGGCCTTCTGTTCTGCCCGTAGTCCGGGGTCCCTGGCAGCTTATACTCATCTGCCGCAGGCCTGTATTCCGAGATCACCTTATTTTCAAAAGGTTCGGGCCTTAAATCCTTCGCTTCTATCCTCTTTTCGTTTGCGCTTGTAATGCTTTCATTCTCATGAATATCCGGAATTAGCTCCTTATGAGACAAGGTTTCCTGAATGCTTTTTACCAGCAGATCATACAGAACCCCTCCCTCCAGGAAGCGGATCTCCTTCTTGGTCGGATGGACATTAACATCTATAAGTTCCGCAGATATGTCAAGATACAGGAATACCACCGGATACTTATGGAGCATAAGATATGGCTTATAGGCTTCATCGAGAGCCCTTCTTATAACCGTGCTCTGAATATATCTCCGGTTTACATAATATATCTCAAAGGACCTGTTTCCTCTTGACAGCTCCGGCTTACATATATAGCCTGTTATCCGTATATCACCGTCATCAGCCTCTATTGGAAGAAGTCCGTCAACCATGTCCTTTCCGTAGAGACTGTAAATTATATCTATTATCTTACCGTTTCCCGAACTCTGTAATCTGGTATTGCCGTTGATTATGAGCTTAAATGCAATATCCGGATGCGACAGCATTATCTTTTCCATAAAGTCCGATATATAGGACCCTTCTGTCTGAGGTGTCTTAAGAAACTTATGTCTTGCAGGTGTATTGTAAAATATATGTCTTACGATAAAGGTGGTTCCATCCGGAACACCGACATCATCACAGCTTAATTCCCTTGACCCCTCTATAACATATCTTGTTCCCGTAAATTCATCCCCTGTTTTGGTCAGCAGCTCCACCTTGGATACGGCAGCTATGGAGGATAATGCTTCACCGCGAAATCCCAGGCTGCTTACATCGATAAGGTCCTCAATGGATCTTATCTTGCTGGTTGCATGCCTTAAAAAGGCTGTTTTGACCTGCTCCTTCTTTATCCCGCAGCCGTTATCGGTAACTCTTATATAGCTTATTCCGCCATCCTTTATCTCCACGGTTATTGCTTTTGCGCCTGAATCTATTGAATTCTCCACAAGCTCCTTAACCACGGACACCGGACGTTCGACAACCTCTCCGGCTGCAATCTTATCAATTGTATTTTTATCAAGAACAGTGATATTTCTTTCCATGTCATTCCCCTGATCAGTAGCTCCATCTGTTGACAAGCTTATTCTGAAGCCTGCTTAATGTGTTGAGTGCTTCCATAGGTGTAATGTTGTTAAGGTCCGTCTCCTTAAGCTCCTTGATTATATCATCATCCGTTACGGTATCGAAAAGGGACATTTGATTAAGATCTACATCATCAAGCCTTTTTACCGTCTTTTTGTTTTCGGTCTTATCTCCTATGCCCGAAATATTTATCGTGATATCGTTTTGGGTAAGCTCCTGTGCTATTTCCTTGGCCCTGTCTATGACCGTGTCGGGAACTCCCGCAAGCTTGGCCACCTGGATACCATAGCTCCTGTCGGCACCGCCCCTTACTATCTTTCTGAGGAACACGATGTTATCACCCTGCTCCTTGACTGCGATACAGTAATTGTTCACGGAATTAAGCTTACCCTCAAGCTCGGTCAGTTCATGATAATGGGTTGCGAACAGGGTCTTGGCCCCGAGAAGCTTAGTGTTGGCAATATACTCTACCACAGCCCATGCTATGGACAGGCCGTCGAAGGTTGAGGTACCTCTGCCGATCTCATCAAGGATAAGAAGGGAATTGGGGCTTGCGTTTCGTAAGATGTTAGCCACCTCTGCCATCTCCACCATAAAGGTGGACTGGCCGCTGGCAAGATCATCCGAAGCCCCGACTCTTGTAAATATCCTGTCAACAATACCGATATTGGCCGATTCTGCGGGAACAAAGGAACCTATCTGAGCCATGAGGACGATAAGGGCCGTCTGTCTCATGTAGGTTGATTTACCTGCCATGTTCGGACCGGTTATTATGGATATCCTGTTATTTTTGTTATCAAGATGAGTATCATTGCTTATGAACATGTCGGAGCTGAGCATTTTCTCCACAACGGGGTGTCTGCCTTTTTCTATATCGATTATTCCCTTCTCGTTGATGGAGGGCCTGCAGTAATTGTTCTTCTCGGCAACATAGGCAAGTGATGCCAAGGCATCGAGCCTTGCTATTACCCTTGCCGTTCTCTGTATCCTTTCTATATTTGCCGCAAGCGTATCCCTCACCTCACAGAAAAGATCATACTCCATGGCGAAAAGCTTCTCCTCGGAATTAAGTATCCGATCTTCAAGCTCCTTAAGTTCATCCGTTGTATAACGCTCGGCATTGGTAAGGGTCTGTTTTCTTATATAATCCTTAGGAACCATGCTTTTAAAGGAATTGGTCACCTCAAAATAATAGCCGAAAACACGGTTGTATTTGACCTTAAGGTTCTTGATGCCGGTCCTTTCACGGTCCTTGGCTTCAAGCGCGGCCAGCCAGCTCTTCCCCTCGCTCTTGGCCTTCCTTAATGAATCAACCGTCTCGTTATAGCCTTCCCTGATAATGCCCCCCTCCTTTATCTGCATGGGAGCATCCTCCGATATTGCCGAATTAATCAGGTCATACAGATCCTCCAGAGTATCAAGGTCATTGTTAAGCTCCAAAAGAAGCCCGGAATTAAAGTCTGAAAGCTGCTGCTTTATCGGCTTAAGCATCTTAAGCGAACCGGCCATGGCTATAAGATCCCTTGGGTTTGCCGATTTATAGATAACCCTGCTCATAAGGCGCTCAAGGTCATATACAGGATTAAGGTATTCCCTTAATTCCTCGCGTGTAATGGCATTCTGAAGAAGGGTTTCCACAGCATCAAGCCTTTTTGTTATCTGATCCTTTCTGATCAGCGGCTGTTCCAGCATGGCACGCAGGGCCCTTCCTCCCATGGCCGTTCTAGTCCTGTCAAGCACGGACAGTAAGGAACCCTTTTTCTGCTTATCCCTCATTGTCTCCGTGAGTTCAAGATTCCTTCTCGTGGCAGAATCAAGGATCATGTACTCGGATACATCATATGTCTTTATCGTACCTATCTGAGCCAGAGAGTTCTTCTGGGTTTCATACAGATATTGAAGAAGTGCTCCGGCACTTACCAGGGAACAATCATTGTCCGAAAAGCCAAAACAGCTTACCGAATCCACCTTGAAATGGTCCCTTATCTTCCTGATACACAGCTCATCATCAAAGTACCATGCTTCAAGGGGATACACGGATACCGACAGCCGGTACTTGATATCTTCGATATCCACGCCGCTTACAAGAAAGGAATCATTGCATATTATCTCAGCCGGTGAATATTTATATATTTCATCAAGAAGGTTTCTGATGGAATCAACTTCGGTCGACTTGAACTCCCCCGTAGTAACATCGCATACCGATATACCGAACCTGTCGGTGATATATGTAATGCACATAAGATAATTGTTCCGGGTATCGTCAAGGGCCTGCATGTCCAGATTTGTTCCGGGAGTGACGATCCTTGTAACTTCTCTCTTTACTAGTCCCTTGGCAAGCTTGGGGTCTTCAACCTGTTCGCATATTGCCACCTTATAGCCCTTGGATATAAGCTTGTTAAGGAAGCCTTCGACAGCATGGTAGGGAACCCCGCACATGGGTGCCCGCTCCGGAAGGCCGCACTGCTTGCCGGTAAGTGTAAGCTCCAGTTCCTTGGACACTATTTTGGCATCTTCAAAAAACATTTCATAA
>DFKQ01000037.1 GCA_002373875.1 Lachnospiraceae bacterium UBA3641 | reverse complement strand
GTCCGTGTGGTAGCAATACCATGAGAGTTCAAGTCTCTTTTCCTGCACTTAGTTTCAACACACTTCAACAAAGCCCGTGATCGGCTGGAAACCCAGTGATCACGGGCTTTTGTTATCCCCACATACTTTTCGCCAAATTGCACAATGTGTCATCATTTTTCATGGTAATAGGGTCAAAAACGGGGTCAGAGGTATCGGATCAGCATTCCCTGATATGAAAATGGGTAAATGCGGATAGGAGGCTTGGAAGGATCGGGGAGTATTTATGATTTTTTGTTTATAAGATCGTAAATACGCTGATAGGCATAGATGGTAACAGGAACAAGAATGGTGGCGGCAACAGATGCCATCAGAAGGGTTGTGGTCTCCGGCTTCTGCATGAGACCGAAAATGAGTGTAAGTACATACATACCTATAAGAGCCGCTGCCGTTATCAATGAAAAGATCCTTTTAAACATAATCATTTTCCTCATATTACTGTTTATTTCAATTAACAGTATAACACATTAAAGGGTGAAAAAACATGACAAATCATATATAATGGTTTATTATATATGTTGTGGATTTTTTGAGCTCTGATTCAAAAATATACTAATTCCTGTAGTAAGGGGCAGTTAATAAATGAAGGTTATAAGAAAGATTTTGTATGTGATCGCCGGACTCCTTGTCCTGCTCACTATTCTGATCGTTGTTTGCGCGTATAATCCGGCCCTGACAGCGAAGCTTCAGGGCCTTATCTTCCGGGGAAGGGCTGTTGAAGTGAAGGATATAGAAGAAGAGGAGACCGAAGTGACTGAGGAAGTCTCAGCGGAACCGGCCGAGGAACATAAAATGCGGACCCTTGAGGAGGCAGGAATATCCGAAGATTCCCTGATCAGGGATATTGATTCTTACTATACCAATTGTCATGACCAGATAGTTCAGCATGGGCTGGGGGAGTATTCGTTTGAGAATGTAGTCGCGTCGGAATCACTTGTACAGACAGTATATGCGGCCTACTCGAACAAGGATTATGTAGCGGCGTATATGGATGATGCCCTGAATGAAATAGGAGCCTATACATATGATATGAACCTGCTTGTTGAGGAGCTGGAGGGGAAGAATTACAGGCTTACACATCAGATGAGGGTTAACTGAGGGACACGGGGACTTGATCTACTTTGAACTCTTTAAGGAACTTGATATACGTATGTACAGAACGGCGAAGGCCATGGAGCCTTCGCTCAATCCATGTACCAGATACATCTTAAACGGCGACTTTCTTATCATTCTGGGCACCAATGTTTCGGTCAGGTGGAACCTGAAGAACCGGGAAGTGAGTGTTGATAATCCATTCAGGCATTTTGACCTTGAGGATGAGACTCTTTACTGGTTCGCGGCAGCCTCAGCCGAAGGCAGGATCATAAGGATGGCCAATAATGCCTTCCGTCAGTGGTATGGGATCGATCCCTTTGATTCTTTTGCGCATTTTGAACAGTCGGAAGCAGATATAAACCGTATTCTTTCGGCGTATGGACTGCGTATCGTATGGGATATGGACAAGATGGCCGTGTTCAGCAATGAAGATATGATCACCTTCGAAACGGCTGTGGCCAGGATCATGGAGGATGATGCCCTTAAGGCTGCCGGCATGAGCATAGATGAGTGGCTCTATGATGCAAGATACTTCAGGCAGACGGACCAGTTAGAGAGGGCGATAGAGCAGTATGAACGCGTAATAAGGTACAGTAACTATAATATGCGCGACTATACCGAGAGCGCCTTCTGCCTTGGAGAGTCATATTATTTCCTGGGTGACTATGACCGTGCGGTCCAGATGTATTATCACTGTAATCTTGACTTTATCGAGGATGAGAATGACTTTTACATACATATAGGACATGCCCTTCTTGACGTAAGGATGAAGCACTACGAGAAGGAACTGAGGACCTACTACAGGGGCTGTCTTGACCAATCATATGCGATGAACCACATGAGGGAGATCGAGAGGGCTGCCGCCGAGGTTGCGGGTGAGTTCGAGGCATATGAAGAAACCTGTCTTATCATAGGGCACAAGAAATACAATGAACATCTTCTTGCCCTGCCCGGGAAATCAGATGACCTTAATGAGATCCTTGTGGTCGAAGCGGATGAGCAGAACCGGGTTGAGCCTGCCAGGAACCGCTACCACGGTGTGCGGCTCATAAGGCCGGATTATCTTAAGAACACGGAAACGATATCCTTAAATGATTCAATGTCCGGTGCTCTTAATCTCTTCATGTCAGGTGAGTACCAGAAGGCTTATGAACTGTATTACAAGCTTTCGGATTCGCTGGACCCCGAATCCGATTACGCTACCTGGGTCAACTTCCAGCTGGGGAAGCTGTACCTGATCTGTAATGATGCGAGAAGTTCCTTTGACTCGCTGAAACGGTGCAGACCGGGTAAATTCGGGGTTGTATACAGGCAGACGGATTTCTTCATATTATATACACATGTTAAGATTCTTTGTGATGATTTCGAGTCGGATGAGAGGTTCAGAAAGCTTATACGCGGCAAGTATGACAATTATTATGCCAGGTATGATCCGGAGTACATAAAGCTGTGTAAGAACACCAAGGTAATGAACAAGTTCAGACGTTACGAGAAGGAATGCTTAAATGCTGCCCGGACTGAGTTCGCGGCTTATATCCGGCCCGAGAAGGTAATGCGTAACAGGAACAAGCGGGAAGCGGGGCTCATTGCCGGTATATCGAGATACTTTAATGAATAAGTGGAAATAACAGATTTAGTATGGTATATTTATACATAGATTTTAAAGATCCTTGAAACGCAGGCGAAGGATCTTAAATTAAAACTAAGGAGGGTTAGGATTATGGGATTAATATCAGCTGCAATGGGAGCAGCGTCAAGCGCACTTGCGGATTCATGGCGTGAGTACTTCTATTGCGAGGCACTGGATGCGGATGTGCTTGTTGTCAAGGGGGCCAAGAGGAAGGGCAAGAACAGCTCAAATACCAAGGGCAGCGACAATATAATCAGCAACGGATCGGTCATTGCGGTTGCAGACGGACAGTGTATGCTCATCGTTGATCAGGGCAAGGTTGTTGAACTGTGTGCGGAGCCCGGCGAGTTCGTTTATGATGAATCAACCGAGCCCAGTATCTTCTATGGTAACCTGGGTGACAATATCAAGAATACTTTTGCCCAGATCGGTAAGAGACTGTCTTTCGGCGGTGATACCGGCAAGGATCAGAGGGTATATTATATCAATACCAAGGAGATAATCGGTAACAAGTACGGTACCGTTAATCCGGTACCTTTCAGGGTGGTAGACAGGAACATCAATCTTGATGTGGATATCTCGATACGGTGTCACGGTGAGTATTCCTATAAGATAGTCGATCCTATACTTTTCTACACCAACGTATGCGGTAATGTTTCAGGCTCATATGACAGGGCTGAAATAGACGGACAATTAAAGTCGGAGCTTATGACGGCTCTTCAGCCGGCTTTTGCGAAGATCTCGGAGCTTGGTATCCGTTACAGCGCACTTCCCGGGCACACCACGGAGCTGGCAGATGCTCTTAATGAGGTACTTTCCAAGAAGTGGAGTGAACTCCGCGGTATTGAGGTTGTTTCCTTCGGTGTTAATTCAGTGACCGCTTCACCGGAAGACGAGCAGATGATCAAGGATCTTCAGAAGACGGCCACCATGAAGGATGCGACGATGGGTGCGGCAGCACTTACGGCAGCCCAGGCAGAGGCCATGAAGGCAGCGGCTTCCAATACAAGTGCAGGCCCCATGATGGCTTTTGCCGGAATGAACATGGCAGCCCAGGCGGGCGGAATGAACGCAGGTCAGTTATATGCAATGGGCGCACAGCAACAGGCAGCTGCTGCACAAGCGGCTCCTGCACCGGCACCGGCAGCACCTGCGGGCTCTGCATGGAACTGCTCATGCGGTAAAACGGGCAACACCGGTAAGTTCTGCAGTGAGTGCGGGTCACCAAGGCCTGCGCCGGCTGAGTGGACATGCTCATGCGGAACTGTAAACAGCGGTAATTTCTGCTCGAATTGCGGAAGCAAAAGGCCCTGATTTTTAGTTAAAATTTTTAACGCTCGGGTATTTTAACCCGGGCGTTTTTTTGGTATAATTGCGGGAGTGCATATTACGGAGCAATTTGGAATATCTTAAGAAGAGGAGATTCAAATGAAAAAGAGAGAAGACATCCACAAGATTCTGATCATCGGCTCGGGTCCGATCATCATCGGCCAGGCGTGTGAATTTGACTATTCCGGAACTCAGGCTTGTAAGGCGCTTAAGAAGCTTGGGTATGAGATAGTTCTCGTTAATTCCAATCCAGCAACGATAATGACCGACCCTGAAACGGCAGATGTAACCTATATCGAGCCCCTTAACCTTGAGAGGCTTACACAGATAATTGAGAAGGAGAGACCGGATGGACTATTGCCTAACCTGGGCGGACAGACCGGTCTTAATCTTTGCTCCGAATTAAACAAGGCAGGCGTCCTTGATAAATACGGAGTCAAGGTCATAGGTGTTCAGGTTGACGCGATCGAGCGCGGTGAGGATCGTATCGAGTTCAAGGAGACCATGAACGAGCTTGGGATCGAGATGGCAAGGTCGGAAGTTGCCTACTCGGTGGATGATGCTCTTAAGATAGCAGATAAGCTGGGCTACCCGGTAGTACTTCGTCCCGCATATACCATGGGCGGTGCGGGCGGCGGCCTGGTTTACAATGTTGAGGAATTAAAGACTGTATGTGAGAGAGGTCTTCAGGCATCCCTTGTAGGGCAGGTGCTTGTTGAAGAATCAGTCCTTGGCTGGGAGGAGCTGGAACTTGAGGTTGTAAGGGACTCTACGGGTAAGATGATAACCGTCTGTTTCATAGAGAATATCGATCCACTGGGAGTGCATACTGGTGATTCCTTCTGTTCGGCTCCCATGCTTACGATCCCTGAGGACGTGCAGGCAGAGCTTCAGCGCCAGGCATATAAGATAGTTGACAAGATCCAGGTCATCGGCGGTACAAATGTACAGTTTGCAAGGAATACCGAGACCGGCAGGATCATAGTAATAGAGATCAATCCCCGTACATCGCGTTCTTCGGCCCTTGCTTCCAAGGCTACGGGCTTCCCGATCGCGCTTGTGTCGGCAATGCTTGCGGCAGGACTTGACCTTGAGGACATCCCCTGCGGTAAGTACGGAACTCTTGATAAGTATAAGCCGGACGGCGATTACATTGTTATCAAGTATGCCCGCTGGGCATTTGAGAAGTTCAAGGGGGCTGTGGATAAGCTGGGAACCCAGATGAGGGCTGTCGGTGAAGTTATGAGTATCGGCAAGACCTACAAGGAAGCCTTCCAGAAGGCTATAAGGTCCCTGGAGATCGGACGTTACGGACTGGGGGGAGCCAAGAACTTCGCAGAGAAATCCAAGAAGGAGCTTATGGATATGCTCCATGTTCCCACATCGGAGCGCCAGTTCATCATGTATGAAGCAATCCGTAAGGGAGCAACCGTTGATGAACTCTATAATATAACCAGGATCAAGCCCTACTTCATAGAGCAGATGCAGGAGCTTGTATTCGAAGAGGAGACGATAAAGTCATACAAGGGAAGCTCTCTTCCCGACGAAGTTCTTACCGCGGCCAAGAAGGACGGCTTCTCGGATAAATATCTGAGTCAACTTCTGGAGGTTCCCGAAGAAGAGATAAGGAATGCCCGCGTGAAGCTGGGTGTTGTTGAAGCCTGGGAGGGCGTGCATGTAAGCGGAACACAGGACAGCGCATATTATTATTCTTCTTATAATATGAAGGACAGTAATCCCATAAATACGGATACGAAGAAAATCATGATCCTTGGCGGAGGTCCCAACAGGATCGGTCAGGGTATCGAATTCTACTACTGCTGCGTACATGCGGCCAAGGCCCTTAAGAAGCTGG
>DFKQ01000043.1 GCA_002373875.1 Lachnospiraceae bacterium UBA3641 | reverse complement strand
CATCCCGGTGCAGCCAGTAGGGGAATCGAACCCCTTTTTCCGCCGTGAGAGGGCGGCGTCTTAACCGCTTGACCAACGAGCCATATATCGGATTTATCGGGTTGGGCTTACGTCCGACTTGCTTAGTATACTAAACCGGAAGACAGATTGCAAGAGTTTTTTATAATTTTTATCTTTTTTTTACCGGTGAATGCGGTAAAATAATACAGTAAACGAAAAGTGCCCGACCTTGGGGAGATCGGGCATGATAGGGGTATAAAGTTTTCGGTTGAAGAATTAAATAACTCTTACAGTGGTATAATAGCACATGATTTCCTACAAAACAAGTCGCACAATACCGGCTTAATGTGACGGAAGGTGATTGAGAACCTGATTTGTGTCGCATTTGATCCCGTATGTGTCGGGAGCATGGGGATGCCGGACTTACGTCCTGCACATATGTAAATAAACATGACAAAAAAATAAATAAATAAAATCATATATATTGTACCGGATACCGATAAAAGGTACAATATAGGTAGTCTTATCGTACATTAAAGGAGAATGAATATGAGTGATCTGTTCAGAAAGAAAAGCTTACAGAAGATATCATCACCGGAACAACTGGATGACTATATCAGGGTCACAACGCCATCGGTATGGCTTGTTCTGCTCGCACTTATAATCCTGCTGGCAGGATTACTGGTTTACAGTATTTTCGGAACCGTCGACGGATATGAAAAAGACGGAACATCTGTATCGATGCATCCCATAGTTCTTGTTACAAACTAAGATGTTTAAGGAGATTGATTTTGATTGACAAGGTAAAAACCCCCGTGAAGGGAGGAGTGGCGAAGGTACCTGTAGTCATGCAACTGGAAGCACTGGAGTGCGGTGCCGCATGTCTTACAATGATACTGGCCTATTATGATAAATGGATACCGCTTGAGCAGGTCCGTGAGGACTGCGGAGTCAGCCGCGACGGATCCAATGCAAGGAACATACTGAACGCCGCGAGAAGCTACGGTATGAAGGCGGCAGGCTACCGTTTTGAGGTTGAAGACCTTAAGAAGGAAGGAGAGTTTCCCTGTATCATACATTGGGAATTCAATCATTTCGTTGTCTTAAACGGCTTTAAAGGAAATAAAGTCTATTTAAACGATCCGGCAAGGGGATCCTACACGGTTTCCATTGAACGGTTTGATGAATCCTTTACCGGGATTGTCCTGATGATGGAGCCATCCGAGGATTTTATCAAGAGCGGCAAAAGGAAATCGGTCCTTGCATTTGCGAAAGAGAGGCTCTCGGGAGCGGGTGCGGCAGTAGCCTTTGTGGTGCTGACCACCATCATAGGCTCATTATGTACCATGATTAATGCCGGTTTTTCCAGAGCTTTTATGGATTATCTGCTTCCCGGCAGGAATCCGTCCTGGGTCATTCCGTATTTTGCACTTATGCTACTCCTTACCCTTATCCAGTTGTGTGCTGCATGGATACAGGCGGTATACTCCCTTCGTATAAACGGTAAGCTGGCGGCAGTCGGTAATTCCACCTATATGTGGAAGATATTCAAGCTTCCCATGGCATTTTTCAGTCAGCGTATGTCGGGAGATATACAGGCCCGTAAGGAAAGCAACGCAAACATTGCTTCAAATGTGGTAAACACACTTGCCCCTCTTTTGCTGAATACAGGTATGATGATCTTCTATCTGGTGGTCATGTTAAGGTTTTCCCTTATTATGACTGCCTTTGGCATAGCATCGGTTTTTATAAACCTTCTTATGGCCCACTATATAAGTAATAAAAGGATAAATATCACAAGGGTAGCCATGCGCGACCAGGGTAAGCTCCAGAGTGCTACGGTCGGTGCAATGGATATGATAGAAACTATCAAGGCGAGTGGAGCCGAGAATGGTTATTTCGAAAGATGGGCCGGTTATCAGGCATCGGTCAGCACTCAGAATATAAAATATATCAAGCTGGATAGGTATCTGGGAATGATCCCGATGGCTGTAAGTACTTTTTTTAATATTGTTATACTGGTACAGGGTGTATGGCTTGTAATACAGGGACGTTTTACCGTCGGTATGATAATGGCCTTCCAGAGCTTCCTGTATTCCTTTATGGAACCAGCGGGACAGCTTATTCAGGCAGGGCAGGTTATCCAGGAAATGAGAACCGATATGGAGAGGATAGAGGATGTGATGAAGTATCCCGATGATCCGGTATTTGCAAAGAAGCAGGGTGCCGAACAGTACGACAAGCTTACCGGGAATCTGTCGATGAAGCATGTGACCTTCGGCTATTCAAAGCTTGCCCCTCCGCTTATCGAGGATTTTTCCCTGGAGCTGAAGCGGGGACAGAGGGTAGCCTTTGTAGGTGCATCCGGTTGCGGTAAATCAACACTTGCCAAGCTGATCTCGGGGCTGTACAGCCCATGGAGCGGGGAGATACTCTTCGATGGGAAGCCCATATCACAGATAGATCGAAACATCTTTACGGGTTCGGTGGCTGTTGTGGATCAGGATATAATTCTCTTTGAAGATACAATAGCCAATAATATCAAGATGTGGGATAACTCCATTGAGGATTTCGAGATGATACTGGCGGCCAGGGATGCCAGAATACATGACGATATAATGATGCGTGAAGGCGGATACAGTTACAGGCTTACAGAAGGCGGAAAGGACCTGTCCGGCGGTCAGCGTCAGCGTATGGAAATAGCGCGTGTGCTTGCTCAGGATCCGACAATGATAATCATGGATGAGGCGACAAGCGCTCTGGATGCCAGGACCGAATACGAGGTGGTTAATTCCATATGCAACCGCGGAATATCATGTGTTGTGGTTGCACACCGCCTGTCCACGATCCGTGACTGTGACGAGATAATAGTCATGGATAAGGGCAAGGTAATGGAACGCGGAACACATGAGGAGCTGATGGCCATGAATGGCCTGTATACACAGCTGGTAACTTCTGAATAGATTATAAGGTATTAATAAATGGGTTGGTTTGACGAGCAGATACGGGAAAGAAAAAAATCAGACAGGATTATATTTGAAGAATCTTTTCAGGCTATAGCGGGAGCCGTGATGGGAAAGCGGATGAGCGCAGCACTGAATGATGACAGACAGCTGGCAACGGACGCCATAGGAGAGATCCTAAGCTTTTACCATGTTAAGCCGCAAGATGTTCCTGAAAAGATCAAGGACATGAATGAAGTGCTTGAATATCTCATGCGGCCGTATGGGATCATGCGGCGAAGCGTCCGGCTTGAACGTGGCTGGTACAGGGACGCGGTGGGAGCGATGCTTGGCACCAGAAGTGATGACGGAAGTGTTGTAGCTCTCATTCCTTTCGGACTTAGGGGTTACAGGTTTTATGACAGGAAGAGCGGAAGATACGTTTCCCTGAACAGTAAAACGGAAGAGCTTATAGAACGGGAAGCCATAGCATTTTACAAGCCCTTCCCACTGAAGGAAATGGGAATAAGCGATTTTATGGTGTATATTAAGGAACAGCTGTCTGTATCCGATATGATCATGCTGGTCATGGCCGGGTTGGCAGTTATGCTGGTAGGTATGCTTATGCCGAAATTTAATTCAATGCTCTTCGGTACTGTGATCGATTCAGGCAGTGTGGGTATGCTGATGGGTGTAGCGGTTTTTATGCTGTGTACATCGTTTTCGTCATTGATATTCGAAGTTGTTAAGGGGCTTGCAACAGCAAGGATAGGCACCAAGGTCAGTGTGTCGGTGGAGGCTGCGGCCATGATGCGGGTTTTATCTCTTCCGGCCACCTTTTTCAAGGACTATAATGCAGGTGCGCTTTCCAACCGTATCGGTTACATAAGCCTGTTGGCCGATCAGATGGTAAATATGGCTCTGGCTACCGGTCTTACGGGAGTATTTTCCCTTGCATATATAGTACAGATATTTGAATATGCACCAATGCTGATGGTACCGGCCTTGCTTATAATACTTACAATGCTTGTTGTCTCGATGCTGACAGTTGTATGGCAGGTCAAGGTATCAAGGCGGCAGATGAAGCTTCAGTCCGAGGAGAGCGGTATCACTCATGCCATGATCAACGGTGTGCAGAAGATAAGGCTGGCGGGAGCTGAGCAGAGGGCATTTGCGCGTTGGGCAGATGTTTATGCCAAGAGTGCTTCGCTTACATATAATCCCCCCGTCTTTTTGCGGGTTTCTTCGGTTATAAGTATGGGAGCATCCCTGTTTGGTACGTTGTTTTTGTATTTTCAAGCAGTTAAGAGCGGTATCAGCGTATCTGATTATTATGCTTTTAATACGGCATATGCCATGGTGAGCGGAGCCTTCATGTCCTTTACCGGGATAGCGGCTTCCGTTGCGGGGATAGGTCCCATACTTGAAATGATATCACCTATTCTAAAGACAGTGCCGGAGATCGATGAAGGTAAGCATATGGTTACGAGCCTGTCGGGTGGTGTGGAGCTTAATCATGTGTCCTTCCGCTACAGGGATGACATGCCGCTTGTACTTGACGATTTAAATCTTAAGATCCGTCCGGGACAGTATGTTGCAATCGTGGGTAAGACAGGTTGCGGTAAGTCAACGCTAATGAGGATCCTTTTGGGCTTCGAAAAGCCCCGGAAAGGATCGGTGTACTACGATGGCAGGGATCTTGATACTCTTGATCCCAAGTCACTCAGAAGACGGATAGGAACCGTTATGCAGGATGGACGGCTCTTTAACGGAGAAATATTTGCAAACATTGTCATTTCCGCCCCATGGCTGACCCTTGATGACGCATGGGAGGCGGCTGAGATCGCCGGTCTGGCGGATGATATCAGGGATATGCCTATGGGAATGAATACCATGATATCAGAAGGTCAGGGCGGTATTTCGGGTGGACAGCGCCAGCGGATTATGATCGCACGGGCGATAGCGCCAAAACCGAGGATACTCATGTTTGATGAGGCTACATCGGCTCTTGACAATGTTACGCAGAAGAAGGTTTCAGATGCACTTGATAAAATGAAGTGTACCCGTATCGTGATCGCCCACAGGCTATCCACCATAAAGCAGTGTGACAGGATCATAGTGCTTGACGGTGGCAAGATCATTGAGGATGGTACCTATGATGAACTTATTGAGAAAAAGGGATTCTTTGCCGAGCTTGTGGCAAGACAGCAGATGGAAGCAGAGTGAGTTATCATGTCAATTCTTATGAAATGTGATGTGTGTCCTCATGCCTGTTCCCTTAGGGAGGGAGCGACGGGGAGATGCAGGGCAAGAAAACATATATGTGTAGACGGGATCGATAAGATCATACCGGTTAATTACGGTGTGATAACATCCCTTGCCCTGGATCCAATAGAAAAGAAACCATTGAATCGCTTTTACCCCGGAAGCCGCATTCTTTCGGTCGGCTCCTTTGGCTGCAATCTGTCATGTCCTTTCTGCCAGAATCATGAAATATCCGCAAGCGACGGAAGTGCATTCATGTCTGATGACAACAGGCTTTCTCCGGAAGAACTGGTTGAGATCGCGTTGAATACACGCCAAAAGGGTAATATTGGGATTGCTTTTACCTATAATGAACCCCTTATAGGATACGAATATGTACTGGATACAAGTAAGCTTGCCAGGGATGCCGGCCTTAAGACAGTACTTGTGACTGCGGGCTGTGTAAACAGTGCCGTTGCCTGCAGGCTGCTTCCTTATATCGATGCATTGAATATAGATCTGAAGGCATTTGACAGGGATACATATAAGAATACCCTGGGGGGCGATCTTGATACGGTCAGAGCCTTTATCGAGGTGGCTGTTAAGACCTCGCATGTCGAGCTTACGACCCTAGTTGTACCCGGTTTGAATGATTCTTACGAGGAAATGGATAGGATATGTGATTATATCATTTCCCTTGAAGGGGGCAAGGATATCCCCCTGCACATAAGCCGCTTCTTCCCGAGGTACAGGATGACGGAAAAAAAGCCGACAGATGTGTCACTTATCCTCGAACTGTCAAGGCGGGCAGGAGAGAAGCTTAATTATGTCTATCCCGGGAATGTTTGAGGCGGTTTTTAAGAAAAGATTCATGGTATGATACCGAGAAATCCTGCCATGTTGCCGCGCTGTCCCTTGGATGCCCGGTGTGAGAACAGGTAACCGGGATTACAGCAGGTACATATTCCGGGAAGTTCGATATTGTCTGCAGGAACGCCTGCTTCCAGCATGATAAGCCTGTTGGCAGCGCGCAGGTCAAGCAGGTATTTATCATCGCCTTTGCTCATCAGGAACTTATGGTCATCAAGCGTGTCGCCGGCAGTCAGGAGACATCCCGAGAATTCCTTCATAAATGCATCGGCAACATTCTCACTTACTTCATAACAGTTCATGCATATGGAAGGTCCTATGGCACATATAAGATGCGAAGGATCGGTACCGAAGTTCTCCCGCATGGCATCTATGGTGACCTTCCCCATACGATTGACCGTTCCCCGCCAGCCTGAGTGGGATAAGCCTATTGCCCGGTTAACGGGATCAACAAAAAAGAGGGGCACGCAATCAGCGTAGAAGGTAGTCAGCACGATCCCGGGTTCATTGGTGATAAGCCCGTCTATGTCCTCATAATCAACAGGTCTTGTTACGCCCTTGCCGGCATCTTCCTTCCCAACCCGGAGAACATTCACTGTATGAGTCTGAATTCCGGTAATGAAATCGCTTACTTCGCATTGAAGAACAGAAGCCATTCTTCTGAAGTTTTCGTCAACGTTTTCCTTAATATCCCCCCTGGTATAGCCAAGGTTCATAGATGAGTATATGCCTGTACTGACACCGCCGAGTCTTGTGGAGAATGCGTGTCTTATCCGGTCAAGTGAGCTTATGTTGTTGAAGGTAAGGTATTCGATACCGTTTTTGTTATTTTTGATCATATTTATTTACCGCATTATGTGGAATGCGACTGTCCCCAACTATACCGGTATAACGATTCTTATAGTAAACGAAATAAATAATTTCGTTTACTATA
>DFKQ01000055.1 GCA_002373875.1 Lachnospiraceae bacterium UBA3641 | reverse complement strand
TCGTTTACTATAATAAATTGATATATGTAGATGTAACAAACCAATATATGGAATCCAAAAAACGAACCTCCCAAAATATAATATGGACCTTTGTCTCCATCATACTGGCCGTGCTGACCGTCAGGGTTATCCTTAAGCAGAACCGTGACATGTCTTTTACGGATCTTATGGGTATGATAGGATCATCAGACAAAAAATACGTGATCCTTTCCATGATATCAGCAGTTTTTTATGTATGGTTTGAGGGTGTTTCCCTCAGGGGGATACTCAAGAAGGCCGGATATAATAAAAGTCATGCCAAGTGCCTTATATACAGCACGGCGGACGTGTACTTTTCGGCAATTACACCCTCAGCTTCGGGAGGACAGCCAGCCAGTGCTTTTTTTATGAGGAAGGACGGCATACCGGGGGGGACCATAACGGCAACCCTGGTCCTTAATCTTGTCATGTACACTGTGGCAGTGGTTGTCCTTGGGATCATATCACTTGTCCTTGACCCCGGAACCTTTGCTTCCTTCAGCCTCACTTCCAGAGCGTTTATCTCATTCGGCTTTTTCGGCCTGACTGTTCTCACCATAGGTTTTTTTATCCTGCTTAAAAATGGCAGTCTTATTTTCAAGCCACTGGCAAGACTGATTGAATTTGCCCATTCTAAGAAGATCATCAGAAATAAGGAGTCGGTTTTAACCAGGATCGAAGGTGTGGAAAATGATTATAAAATCTGTGCGGGGCTTATCTCGAACAGTAAGAGGATACTGCTGTATGCCTTTGTATGGAATCTTCTGCAGAGGGTGAACCAGCTTGTGGTTCCTTCATATATCTATGCGGCGCTTGGAGGAGACCGCAGTAAAATGCCGGATATCTTTACGAGGCAGTGTCTGGTTACGATAGGATATAACTGCGTTCCCATACCGGGCGGCATGGGAGTGTCGGACTACCTTATGATAGACGGGTTTACACCGGTTATGGGAGAGCAGCTGGCTTACAGCGTGGAGCTGATCAGCAGGGGTATTACCTTCTACATATGTGTTGCCATAAGCGGTCTTATTACGCTGGCAGCGTATTTTAAGAGTAAACGATATACACTATTGAAATAAGATCAATGTTTGGGTAAGGAGGAAGAAATCATGATGATAGGTGTATATGATTATACGGTTATACTGACTTATCTGTCGCTTATTTCCGGAGTGCTTGGCTTTATCATTACCGTAACCGGTGTAGGCCATCCGGACATCGGGATCTTCTTTCTGATGGTATCGGGTATAATGGATGCCTTTGACGGTAAGGTGGCCCGTACCAAGAAAAACAGGACCGAGATGGCAGTCAATTTCGGTATCCAGATAGATTCGCTGGCTGATCTTATCTGCTTTGGTATCCTTCCGGTGTCGATAGGACTGGCCCAGCTGCGCATAAGCGGTATATTTACCGAGATAGTGCGAAGGCGCGATTACGAAGGCAAGTATTCAGTCCTTATCATTTTTCTTGTCATTGCCCTTTTCTATGTGTTGGCTGCTCTCATCAGGCTTGCGTATTTTAATGCAACCTCGGACTTAAGATCGGAGGAGACAAATGCAACCGGTATAACTTATTTTATCGGTCTTCCGGTAACATCCGCGGCCCTTATATTTCCTCTTGTGATGCTGCTGCATTATATGACGAGGTGGGATCTCACAGGTATCTATTTCCTGGTCATGCTGCTTACTGCTATGGCATTTCTTCTCAATGTTAAGATAAAGAAACCCGGCAAGCTGGGTCTGGCCGTGCTGATCGCGATAGGTATTACGGAATTTATCGCCTTTATCGTGGCATTTACGGTGTTCGCATGAAGGCGCTTGAGCTTTTGTACAATACAATACCGGGCAGGCTTATGCTTTATTCTCTTATAAGCAAGCCTGTTTCCGATCTGGCGGGACGATTTCTTGACAGCAGTTTCTCAAGGATTTTTATAGGTCCCTTTGTTAAGGTTCACTCGATCCGCCTTAATGACTTTGAGCTTGATGATATAGGGAGTTTCAATGACTTCTTCTGCAGAAGGCTCAAGGAAGGGAAGAGGGTAATAGACCGGGAACCGAATGTCCTTATCTCGCCCTGTGACGGACTGCTAAGCACCTACAGGATAGATGATGATACGCGGCTTTTGGTGAAGCAGAGCAGATTACCCGTAAGAAGCCTTCTTAGGGATAAGAAGCTTGCAGACCATTTCCGGGGAGGGTACGCACTGGTTTTCCGCCTGTGTGTGGACCACTATCACAGATATGTGTATTTTGATTCGGGCAGCAAGTATGAGGACAGGCATATCCGGGGAGTCTATCATACGGTACAGCCGGTCGCGCTTGCCGGGTATCCCGTGTTTATTGAGAATACAAGGGATTATTCGGTGATCGATACCGAAAGCTTCGGAAGATGCGTTCAGATGGAGGTGGGAGCCATGCTCGTTGGCAGGATAGTCAATGAGGTAAAATCACATGCCCGCGTTTTGCGGGGTGAGGAGAAGGGGCATTTCGAATACGGCGGCTCCACGGTTATAGTACTTATCCCCAAGGGCAGGGCAGAGCTTCGGGATGATATTAAAAAGACCATCGGAACAGCGGAAGAGATACCGGTCCTTATGGGTGAAAAAATTGGAATAAGAGCGTAAACGGGTATTGACGTACACGTTCATATATGGTAATATACTCAGGCGAGCGCTAGGAGGCGTTTTTTTTGTTCGATAAATTGGAACAGCTAAAATGCGAATCATTTTGAGCCTGCAGTCACAATTACAGTAAACGAAATAAATAATTTCATTTACTATAATCAATTGATGCACACGATTGCGATAGGAAGGGCATATGCGATGCCTCGCAATCGGCGCTAAGTGAACGAATTAAATTCCTTCACTGTAATTTATATTTCTAAGGAGGCTATGCAATGCGTACAAGGATCACACTTGCCTGCACAGAGTGCAAGAATCGTAACTACGACACAACCAAGGATAAGAAGACTCATCCCGACAGGATGGAGACTAAGAAGTATTGCAGATTCTGCAAGAGACATACTATGCACAAGGAAACCAAATAAGAGGAGTTATCATGGCAGAGAATACGAATGCAGTTGAAAATGCCGCCAAGAAGAGTGGAAGCTGGTTCAAGGGTCTGAAGGCAGAGTTTAAAAAGATCATATGGCCTAATAAGGAGGAAGTAAGGAAGCAGACTATCGCAGTCGTTCTTATTTCATTGGTAGTGGGTCTTGTGATCGCGGTTCTCGACATGGGTCTTCAGTACGGCATTGATTTTATTATAAATCTGTAAGGAGGTCGGATATGTCAGAGACTAACAACAGTACGGAAGCAAACTGGTATGTGGTTCATACGTATTCGGGCTACGAGAATAAGGTTAAGGCAAACATTGAGAAGGCAATAGAAAACAGACATCTTGAGGAGGAGATCCTTGAGGTAAGGGTTCCCATGCAGGATGTAACTGAACTTAAAAACGGTGTCCGTAAGACTTCGGCCAAGAAGATGTTTCCGGGTTATGTTCTTATAAATATGATAATGAACGACGTAACCTGGTATGTTGTAAGGAACACACGCGGCGTTACGGGATTCGTAGGTCCCGGAAGCAAGCCGGTTCCGCTTTCCGAATCGGAGATGAAGCCTCTCGGTATCAAGACAGAGAACGTATATATTGACTTTGTTGAAGGTGATACGGTACTGGTTGTTGCCGGCGTTTGGAAGGATACGGTAGGCGTTGTCCAGAGAATGGATATGAACAAGCAGACAGCTACCATAAATGTCGAGATGTTCGGAAGAGAGACGCCTGTCGAGATAAGCTTTGCGGAGATCGCAAAGCAGAGATAGTAAAGGTGATGTTTCGCAGGGTGACCTGCCAGAAACATAGATGCGCCTGTTGAATCAGGCGCGCATGTGGGAGGGAAATAGTTCCCGCCACGACCACATTATAGGAGGATAGAAAAATGGCAAAGAAAGTAGAAGGCTATATTAAACTGCAGATCCCTGCGGGCAAGGCTACACCGGCTCCTCCGGTCGGACCTGCTCTCGGTCAGCATGGTGTAAACATAGTAGAGTTCACCAAGCAGTTTAATGCCAAGACAGCAGACAAGGGTGATGTGATCATCCCCGTTGTCATTACGGTTTACGCAGACAGGAGCTTTTCATTCATTACAAAGACTCCCCCCGCTGCAGTTCTTATTAAGAAGGCATGCAATATCAAGTCAGGTTCGGGTACACCCAACAAGACCAAGGTTGCAACTCTTTCCAAGGCTAAGCTTCAGGAGATAGCCGAGACCAAGATGCCCGATCTTAATGCAGCATCTTTGGAAGCAGCAATGAGCATGATCGCAGGTACCGCCAGAAGTATGGGCGTTACTGTGGAAGAATAAGAACCGTTCTGCGATGTAAGCCGGTCCTTTGAGACGGCGAAGGAGCAGAATTCAGGAAGGTTCTTACGATTCGTTATAAGGACGGACCTCTTGCGGAGGATGCCTTATGACACATACTGGCCGCCGAGTGGTAACGAGGGGGCATTACAGGTAAGAGGATTTGTAATGAGTAGATTGTA
The DNA here is from genome assembly GCA_002373875.1 of Lachnospiraceae bacterium UBA3641. Taxonomy (GTDB): domain Bacteria; phylum Bacillota; class Clostridia; order Lachnospirales; family Lachnospiraceae; genus UBA2868. Next base: position 6,205 of record DFKQ01000055.1, on the reverse strand, counting down.
AGGAGAAGCGTAAATATGAAACACGGAAAGAAGTATACAGAAGCAGCTAAGCAGGTAGACAGGTCGGTAGCATATGAGCCCGCAGATGCAATAGCTCTGGTTAAGAAAACAGCAACGGCTAAGTTCGATGAGACGATCGAATGCCATATAAGGACAGGCTGTGACGGACGTCACGCAGACCAGCAGATCCGTGGTGCGGTAGTACTTCCCAACGGAACAGGTCGTACAACGAGGGTTCTCGTATTTGCCAAGGGTGACAAGATTGCCGAGGCTGAGGCAGCAGGTGCCGATCATGTTGGAGGAGATGAGCTTATTCCCAAGATCCAGAATGAGGGATGGCTTGATTTTGACGTAGTTGTTGCAACACCTGATATGATGGGCGTTGTAGGTCGTCTGGGTAAGGTTTTGGGACCTAAGGGACTTATGCCCAACCCGAAGGCCGGAACAGTAACAATGGATGTTACCAAGGCAGTTAACGATATCAAGGCAGGTAAGATAGAGTATCGTCTTGATAAGACCAACATCATCCATGTACCCGTTGGTAAGGCTTCATTTTCGGAGGAGAAGCTTACGGAGAACTTCAATACACTTATGGATGCTATAGTTAAGGCTAAGCCCAGCGCACTTAAGGGTCAGTATTTAAGGAGTATTGTGCTCTCTCCCACCATGGGACCCGGCGTAAAGGTTTCAACCGCGAAGTACTAAGACTTTATAAAAGAATAGTATTATGGTATATTTCAAGGGATGTGCTGAGCGCATCCCTTTTATCGTAAACGAAATAAATATGTTCACTATAATAATGATGAGGACAGAGCGGATAAGATGAAAGCGGGAATAAAAAAACTGTCAATTGTTTTGGCGATGGCTGTATGTTTGACTTTGACCGGCTGTGAAGCGGTGGGTGAGTATATCGATGAAGCCATGTCGATCGCCGGCTTTAAGGATGAGGATGAACATGATCCGATAGTGATAGAGAAGGATAATGATTCCGCAGTTTCCCCGGTGATCGTTTTAAATACAGATGATCCTGCCGTCATATCAGTGTCGGATAATGCTGCTTTGGAGCAGGTTGAGGCTGAAGTGCCGGTCGAAGAAGAAATATATGATGATGTAAATAAGATATATTCCGTACATGCAGCCTCGGCAGATGAGATGACTCTGGGCTTTGCGGGAGATATCTGTTTTCATGACGCTTATTCCAACATGAATGCCTTAAGGGAACGGTCGGGCGGTATATACGACTGCATCCTTCCCGGAGTCATGGAAGGGATCAAGGGCGTGGACATATTCATGGTCAACAACGAGTTTCCCTACAGTAACAGGGGAACTCCGACCGCCGATAAGCAGTACGCCTTCAGGAGCAAGCCCGAAAACGTGAACATCCTGCACGAGATGGGAGTGGATATCGTGGGGCTTGCCAATAATCATGCATATGATCACGGACCTGATGCTCTTATAGATACGTTTGATATATTAAATGAAGCAAAGATCCCCTTTGTGGGCGCCGGTAAGAATATAGATGAGGCATGCAAGCCCGCCTACTTTAAGATAAACGGGAAGACAATATCATTTACTGCTGCCACACAGATAGAACGTGTTGCCAATCCCGATACAAAAGAGGCAACGGCCGATTCGCCCGGAGTCCTTAGAACCCTTGATGCAACACGATATGTGAAGGTCATTGAAGAGGCGGCGGCCAATTCGGATTTCTGCGTGGCCTTTGTCCACTGGGGCAGCGAGAATACGGATCTTGTCGAGGACAGTCAGAGAGCTCTTGCAAAAAAATATGCGGAAGCAGGGGCCGACCTTATTGTGGGAGCACACCCGCATTGCCTGCAGGGGCTTGATTACGTTGATGGAATGCCGGTGATCTATTCTCTGGGTAATTTCTGGTTCAATTCCAAGACCGTGGATACCGGATACCTTAAGGTTACCCTTAACACCGACTGTTCCATAAAATCCCTGCAGTTTGTTCCCTGTGTTCAGGAGAACTGCAAGACCCGCCTTGCAGAGGGAGAGAAGCGTGAATGGATACTTAATTATATGCAGGGGATATCGAACTATGCTGTGATCGATACCGACGGATACATCACGCAGTCATCAGAGAATCACAATACGCAGAACGGGCAGAATACATCACCCTCTAAAAAGGTTGAGGAGCCGGCCGCACCTGAGACGCCTGCCGCCACAGAGCCCCCTGCCGAACCCTTACCTTAAGCGTAGGCCCTTAAGCAGAGAACCTTAAGCATAGGCCTTGCTCTCTATACCTGAAATGCCGGCTATTCCTTTACTTACCTGAACCACCGCTTCAACTTCCATTTACCTGAACCACTGCTTCAACTTCCGTTTACCTGAACCACCGCTTCAACTTCCGTTTACCTGAACAACCGGCTATTTAACCTGCTCTGCTTATCAGTTTTATGAAGATCATGTCTCTCTATGTCCCATTTTCCTCTGAAAATGCCTACTAAAATATACAAAAGCAGAGATAGTAGGTAAAAAAGAAAGGAATTCCTCCGTAAAATACCTACTAAAATGGAGAAAAGAAGAAATAGTAGGTAAAATAGAAAGGAAATCCTCCAGGAAATACCTACTAAAATGGAGAAAAGAAGAAATAGTAGGTAAAATAGAAAGGAAATCCTCCAGGAAATGCCTACTAAAATGGAGAAAAGAAGAAATAGTAGGTAAAAAAGAAAGGAATTCCTCCGTAAAATACCTACTAAAATGGAGAAAAGAAGAAATAGTAGGTAAAAAAGAAAGGAATTCCTCCGTAAAATACCTACTAAAATGTATAAAAGCAGAGATAGTAGGTAAAAAAGAAAGGAAATCCTCCAGGAAATACCTACTAAAATGGAGAAAAGAAGAAATAGTAGGTAAAATAGAAAGAAATTCCTCCGTAAAATACCTACCAAAATGCAAAAAACCAGAGTAGGTAGGTAAAATTGAAGAAATGGTAATCTTATCTTTAATATACTTGACATGACCAACGCATTGTGGTAATGTATGAAACGGTCGTCAGACCGTGCCGAAGACAGCAGGTGCTTATTTGCTGTAAGGAGGGACCCGCCGAAAGCGGGAGGATTCCTTACTGCACGACGAGCCCATCGCCGACAGGCGATATAGATGGCGAGTCACCTTGTAAGCGTAAGTAACAATTGTTCGCCTGCCGAGGAGAATCAGAGAGTTGACAGTACCCTCTTTCCGTTTCTTCGGGAAGGGGTTATATTTTTTTGAATACCTCTATTCGGCATCAAATAATATAAGGAGGTAAGGAAATGGCTAAGGTTGAACTTAAGAAACCTATAGTTGAAGAGATCGTCGAGAATATCAAGGATGCCCAGTCTGTAGTTCTCGTTGATTACCGCGGCCTTACTGTTGAGCAGGATACCCAGCTCCGTAAGCAGTTAAGGGAAGCAGGCATCATCTATAAGGTTTACAAGAACACGATGATGAACTTCGCATTCAAGGGAACCGATTTCGAGTCACTGACTCCCCATCTTGAAGGTCCCAGCGCTATTGCTGTAAGCAAGGAAGACGCAACGGCACCGGCAAGGGTTCTTGCGAAGTTTTCAAAGACCGCTCCAGCACTTGAGCTTAAGGGCGGTGTAGTTGAGGGTGTTTACTATGACGCTAAGGGTATCGGATCTATAGCAACCATTCCTTCAAGGGAAGAGCTTCTTTCAAAGCTGCTTGGATCTATCCAGTCACCTATCACGAACTTTGCCCGCGTCATGAAGCAGCTGGCTGAAAAAGGCGGCGCATCCGAATGCAGCGCACCTGAAGCAGCTGAAACAGCATCTGCAGAAGAAGCTCCCGCAGCTGAAGCAGCACCTGCAGAAGAGGCTCCCGCAGCTGAAGCGGCACCTGATGCAACAGGGGCAGAAGCCTGACAACACCTAAGCTTGCGATGCAAGGCCAGTCCTTTGGGACTTAAGGGTGTAGGCAAGGGTTAGTGACGGATTGTAAGAGTGTAAAGCACGGAACAATCCGTGAATCATGAAAATCAGTATAATTAACGGAGGTAAATAAAATGGCTAAGTTATCAACAGCAGAAATCATTGATGCTATTAAAGAGTTAACCGTTCTTGAGCTTAACGATCTCGTTAAGGCATGTGAAGAGGAGTTCGGCGTATCCGCAGCAGCAGGTGTTGTGGTTGCGGCAGCAGCAGGCGGTGACGCAGGCGCAGCAGCTGAGGAGAAGACAGAGTTTGATGTAGAGCTTACCGAGGTAGGTCCTAACAAGGTTAAGGTTATCAAGGTTGTACGTGAAGCTACCGGTCTTGGACTTAAGGAAGCTAAGGATCTTGTTGACTCAGCTCCCAAGATGGTTAAGGAGCAGGCTTCCAAGGAAGAGGCTGATGACCTTAAGGCTAAGCTTGAGGCAGAGGGCGCTAAGGTTACTCTTAAGTAATTCAAAACAGCGAATAATGCAAAGCATTTTGAGCATGTATTGAATAGTTAAGAAAAAATAATATTTCACTTGACTAAAATCAAGAGCTTGTGATATCATGGACAATGCGTTATTGTGGAATCACAGGCTCTTGTTTCGTATTGCTTGGGCCGTAAATGCTGAATTTAAGCGATTTTGCGGGGATTTTACCATAACGACTAATAGAAAATGGGGTGAAAACGTCAATGGAAAAGAACAGGATACGTCCGGTAAGTGCAGGCAAGAGTACCCGAATGAGCTTCTCCAAGAGAAAAGAAGTTCTGGATATGCCTAATCTTATTGAAGTTCAGAAGGATTCCTACCAGTGGTTTTTGAACGAGGGCCTTCGGGAAGTCTTTGATGACATTTCTCCGATCACGGACTACAGCGATCATCTGAGTCTTGAGTTTGTTGACTTTGTATTGTGTGAAGATGACGTGAAGTATTCCATAGAGGAGTGCAAGGAGAGAGATGCGACATATGCAGCTCCCCTCAAGGTTAAGGTAAGGCTTTATAACAAGCAGGACGATAAGATCATCGAGCATGAGATATTCATGGGTGACCTTCCGCTAATGACCCAGACGGGAACCTTCGTTATCAATGGTGCCGAGCGTGTTATCGTCAGCCAGCTGGTACGTTCTCCCGGTATATATTATGCGATCAGCCATGATAAGTTCGGTAAGAGGCTTTTCTCATCCACTGTTATTCCCAACAGGGGTGCATGGTTGGAATATGAAACCGATTCCAATGATGTTTTCTTCGTGCGCGTGGACAGGACCAGGAAGGTTCCGGTCACCGTGCTTATACGTTCACTCGGAATAGGAACCAACGAGGAGATACTTGAGATCTTCGGTGATGAGCCCAAGATCCTTGCTTCATTCGGTAAGGATGTTGCCACAAATTATCAGGAGGGTCTGCTCGAACTCTACAGGAAGATCCGTCCCGGCGAGCCGCTGACGGTTGAGAGTGCCGAGAGCCTTATCAATGCGATGTTCTTCGATGCGAGAAGGTATGATCTTGCCAAGGTTGGACGTTATAAATTTAATAAGAAGCTTATGTTCAGGAACCGCATACGCAATCATATCCTTGCCGAGGATGTTGTTGATGTAAATACAGGCGAGATCATGGCCGAGGCGGGAACCAAGGTTTCGATCGAGCTTGCGGACAGGATACAGAATGCCGCAATCCCTTATGTATATATCCAGACTGAGGAGAGGAACGTTAAGGTTCTCTCCAACATGATGGTTGATATTACCAATTTTATAGACTGCAATCCCAAGGATCTCGGGATCACGGAGCTGGTTTATTATCCGGCCCTTAAAAAGATACTTGATGAGTATGCCGATGATGCGGAGGCACTTGGTGAAGCTATCCAGAGAAGTGTACATGAGCTTATTCCCAAGCACATTACCAAGGAAGATATAATCGCTTCCATTAATTATTGTATACATCTTGAGTACGGCATCGGCAATGATGATGATATCGACCACCTTGGCAACCGTAGGATCAGGGCGGTAGGTGAGCTCCTTCAGAATCAGTATCGTATAGGTCTCTCGAGGCTTGAGCGTGTGGTTCGCGAGAGGATGACCACTCAGGATCTTGAGGGTATATCACCCCAGCAGCTTATAAACATCAAGCCGGTAACGGCAGCCGTCAAGGAATTCTTCGGTTCATCACAGCTGTCTCAGTTCATGGACCAGAACAATCCGTTAGGCGAGCTTACTCATAAGAGGCGTCTGTCAGCCCTTGGCCCCGGCGGTCTGTCAAGAGACCGTG
>DFKQ01000077.1 GCA_002373875.1 Lachnospiraceae bacterium UBA3641 | reverse complement strand
ATGCTATCTCAAGCTGTACCCAGTAGTTGCCGGCCTCGATCATCTTGGGCATGGGAACTGACTTCTCATATTCCTGCATGACATTCATGATCTCTTCATCCTCATAGGTCACGTTCTTAAGACACGATATCCTTCCAGTCTTCTTATAAACATCAGCGGCCTTGTTATAGGACAGATACTGGGCAAATCCGTTGGCTGCCTCCCTCCTGTCCGAATAACCGTTTACAACAAGAGTGGATGTTTCCGACAATCCTCTTGCCTTCAGTGTTGAACTGATGTCAGGGAGCACGGCCACTCCGTAGTCATATTCGAATTCACCCTTTTCCCGTGCCTGCCGGATCTTGGCTATGGCATCTGTTGTCGCCACGGTAAATACCGTCTTGCCTTCTATAAACTCCGACAAAATACTGTCATAGGTAACTGCCTTGGAATCTATGGAAAAGAACTGATTTATGTTCTGATAAACCTTAAGACAGTCAACCGCCTGCTGATTGTAAATATTAAAATAGGAATTGTCGTCACCATCCTCGCCGCCGACGTTCATATAATTGCCTACAAAGAAATAATTATAGAAGATATCCGAAACATCCCATTTGAAGATTGCCTCTACCTCCTCCGGTGCATCATAGTTATTGGCAAAGGTAAGGATATCATCAATTGTTGCCGGGATCATGTTGGCAAGCTTTTCAAGCACCTTGGGATCCTTTGCGGCATCCTCTTCCCCCATCGGGCCCGGGTCCTCGTCATTAAGAACAAGCACATCCGATGATATCGAATCACCGGACAGGCTCACCTGATTGCTCACTACAATACCGTTTGATGAAATCTCGGTTCCAACATCTTCCGGCGTCTCCTGTACAGCATCAATATCTTCCTCGGAAAACTCAGGTTCTTTTTCTATATGCTGCTTGGCTATACCCACCATATATGTCTTATTATACAGAAGGAAATTAGTCTCATAATAAAGAGGATAGCCCACATATTTACCGGCGCAGCGTATTGCATGCAGGGAAGTATCGGGATAATTAATCGGATTTATGACCCTGGCCGGATCCGTTATCTCGGAAGCCAGACCCGCATAATAAGCCTTCATAAGATTATCATGGGTTGTTATATACAGATCCGGAGCAACCAGGGGCTCCCCGTTCTCACTCTCACCCTCATACACGGATGCATGATTTATCTTTCTTAAGAAATCAACCCCGTCCACAAGCTCTGGCCTTACCCTTATCCCCGTTTCATCTCTGTAGGAAACCGCTGCATCATTTAAAAATTCAGTCAGCGAGTCATCCGTATACCACATAATCAGGGTACCTTCATCACCACCCCCGTCACTTCCCGTATACATAGGATCGTCTATCCTAAATGCCGCAAATACAAGACCTGCTGCAAGCAGACCCGCAATGACGGCGCTTATAACTCTCTTCATGAATTTATTCCCTGCAGTGAATCTTCAAGTATACCGATCATCTTATCCACATCATCATCTGTTATGATGAGCGGAGGGATAAACCTTATAACATTGGTTCCGGCCGTTATGATTATAAGACCGTTTTCGATAGCCTTCCTGCACACATCGCCTGCCTTGACGGACTCATCAAACTCAAGTCCCTGTATAAGGCCCCTGCCCCTGTGACCGAGGATGCACCCGTGCCTGGTCTTAACTTCCTCAAGCCTTGAATAGAGATACTCGCCTGTCTTCTTAACATTATCAAGTATCTTCTTATCCTCGAACTGACGCAGCACCTCGCACACAGCGGCACATACAAGGGGATTGCCCCCATATGTGGAACCGTGATCACCCGGAACAAGCGACTTATCAGCAACCTTCTGAGTCATCATAAAGGCACCCACGGGAACACCACATCCCACAGCCTTGGCTACCGTAACAATATCAGGCTTAACTCCGTATGCCTCATAGGCGAACATGCTGCCCGACCTTCCCATACCGCACTGGATCTCATCAAGTATGAGCAGAATGTCCTTCTCATCACACAGCTTCCTTACACTCTTAAGGTAATCGGGATCGGCCGGATAGATTCCGCCCTCACCCTGTATAGTCTCCATTATGACAGCGCATGTCTTATCAGTAACCTGAGACAGAAGGCTGCCATAGTCGTTAAATTCGGCGTACCTGACATTGCCTATCATGGGTTCGAAAGGCTCGCGATATGCCTTCTTGCCGGTTACTGACAGGGCTCCCATGGTACGTCCGTGGAAGGAATGATCCATGGCTACGATCTCATGATCAGTTCCTCCATCCTTTGAATATGCGTACTTTCTTGCCGCCTTTATAGCCCCCTCTATGGCCTCCGCTCCCGAATTGGTGAAAAACACCCTGTCCATACCGGCAGCTTTTGTAAGTGCTTCTGCTGCCTCTATTGCCGGGACCGAATAGAACAGATTGGATGTATGTATGATCTTATCAATCTGTGACTTAAGGGCATCATTATATTCCTTATTGTCATAGCCAAGGGCAAATACCGCAATACCGGCACAGAAATCAAGATATTCCTTACCGTTGATATCATAGAGATTCACGCCGCTGCCATGGTCGAAGACCACCGGAAAGCGGTTATATGTATGTAAGAGCACCTGCTCTGCTTCATCAATGTATTCATTCATAGATTTCATATTCTTATCCCCTGTTATACTTCGTTGGCAACATCGGTATCCGTATCCCTGAAGAACATGGTTCCGATACCCTTCCTGGTAAATATCTCAAGAAGCAGGGTATGGGGCTTACGTCCGTCAAGTATATGGACACGATTAACTCCATTATCAATCGCATCCGTACAGTTATTGAGCTTGGGAAGCATTCCTCCTCCGATATAGCCATCCTTTATGAGAGCATTGGCCTCCGAAACCGACAGACGGGAGATAAATGTTGATTTATCATCGGGATCCTTATAAACACCCTCTATATCGGTAAGGAAGGCAAGCTTGTCGGCATGCATGGCCTTGGCTATGGCGCAGGCCGCATCGTCGGCATTGATATTATAGGTCTCAAAGTTCTTATCAAGACCGATAGGCGATACTATCGGAAGAAAGTCATTCTCAAGCAGGTCCTCAAGCAGCTTGGTATTAACCCTTGTGATATTCCCCACATATCCGATATCCTCACCTCCGGCGTACTTCTTCTCAACCTCCAGAAGGCCTCCGTCCTTACCGGATATTCCCACAGCCTTAACACCCAGCTCCTGTACCATTGCAACAAGCGATTTATTTACCTTGCCAAGGACCATCTCTGCTATTTCCATGGTCTCTTCATCTGTCACGCGGAGTCCGTTAACAAACCTTGCTTCCTTGCCAACCTTCCCGACCCACTTACTTATATCCTTACCGCCTCCGTGAACCACTATAGGCTTGAAGCCTACCAGCTTAAGGAGGGTCACATCCTTTATCACATTCTTCTTAAGATTCTCATCGCTCATGGCCGACCCGCCGTACTTAACGACTATGACCTTGCGATTGTATTTCTGGATGTAAGGCAGCGCTTCAATAAGCACCTCCGCCTTCTTGTAATATTTATCCATATATTCCTCGTTTGTTACTGACATCTCTCTTCCTTCCTTTATTCTGTATTCTATAAAATCCTGAATTTCATCAGAAATTCGGGATTCGTAATCGACCAGGCTCTGCCAAAAGCAGAGGCGTGTCCCGCAGAAGGCGGGATTTCCGAATGCATTTCCTTGTTTGCATTCGGAAAGTCATGATTTATAAATATCAATGTCTTACGGTTAACCTTTATGTCATCCCAAGAGCCGGCGAAATATTTCTGCTTGCAGGCTTCCTTTCTTCCCTAAGAATGACGTTGTCTGTTATCTTAATGATCTTGTTATAAACACACAAGTGTACTCAGCTCCTGTAATCGGCATTTATCTTAACATAATCATATGTAAGATCGCAGCCCCAGGCCGTAGCCTCCGAATTCCCTTCATTCATATCAATTAATATGGTTATCTCATCCTCCTTGAGTATTCTGAGAGCTTCATTCTCATCAAAATCAAGCGGGACTCCGTGATCAAAGACCTTAAGCCTGCCTGCCCTGCTCTCGAAGAAAAGTTCAACATCCTCTTCCCTGAAGGTAATCCCCGAATAGCCCATGGCGCAAAGGAATCGTCCGAAATTGGCATCGCAGCCGAATATTGCCGCCTTGCTCAGGTTGGAGCTTATCACCGATCTGGCAAGTACCCTGGCATCGGCCTTGCTCGCCGCATTTACAACATGGGCACAAAAGAGCCGGCTGGCTCCTTCTCCATCCCTCGCCATCTTCATTGCCAGCGCCCTGCACACATGGAAAAGAGCTTCCTTAAAGGTTCTGTAATCAGCACCTTCATCCTCTATCTTTTCATTACCGGCCAACCCATTGGCCATAACAAGAAGGGTGTCATTGGTTGATGTATCACCATCAACCGATATCATGTTGAATGTATCCTTTACTACCTCACTCACGGCCTTCTGCAGAAGTTCCTTATCTATATTTACATCACTGGTGAGAAAAGCCAGCATCGTACACATATTTGGATGTATCATGCCGGATCCCTTGCTCATACCTCCCAGAGTAACCTTCTTACCGCCTATATTGAAGGTTACCGCCACCTCTTTGTTTACGGTATCTGTTGTCATAATGGCTCTTGATGCCTCAGTTCCGGCTTCCTCGCTGTCCGAAAGCCTGCCCGCAAGTGCTGTGGCACCCTGAGTCAGCTTATCTACCGGAAGCTGCATGCCTATGACACCTGTGGATGCAACCGCCACGGTATCGTAGGGGATATCAAGGCTGCTCCCTGCCGCCCTGGCAGTAGCTATGCAGGCATCGAAGCCCTCCTTACCCGTACACGCATTGGCAATACCTGAATTAATAACAACACATTGCATGGATCTTCCCGAGTCGGTAAGCTGCTTATCCCATTTAACGCAAGCTGCCTTAACCACATTACTTGTATACGTACCCGCACATACACATGGTTCCTTAGAAAACACCATGGCCATGTCGGTCCTTCCTTCGTATTTAATACCCGCTGAGTACGAAGCAGCCATAAAACCGCCGGCTGCCGTAACACCACCTTTTATTATCTCCATATCCGTCTCCCGTTATCATACCCGGCCACCTTAATGCGACCTTAAATATCGTGGATAATTGTATCACACACACGATAAACCCGCAATCATGGCATTACTCGTTAAACCTTATTATATTTTCTTCATTAAGGGTAAAATCATAATAGTTCAGATCCTCCCTTTTGGTCCATCCTATCGTCTTCCAAAAGGCATTTCCTATATCATTTACCGTAAAAGCGATAAGGCTGACCTTATTTATATGCTCATCCTTAAGCGCATTCATGGCAAAAACGACCATACTCTTACCCACCCCCATCCTGCGGTGTTCGGGATGTACACACACATGGTAAAAGCATCCCCTTCTTCCGTCATGACCGCACAGGATGCTTCCTATTATACTGCCATCCATTACAGCTACGACCGATGTGGCAGGATTCCTTTTTAAGAAGCGTGTTACTCCTTCCCTCGAATCATCAATACTTCTTATTGCAAACCCCTTGATAGTCATCCACAGATCCTTAACGCCGTCATAATCGTCCGTTGTCATAGTACGTATTTCTACACTCATTATTCTTTATACCCTTCCTTCACGGTGAATTGTATTGCATGATTATACATCCAGTATGCATAATATGCAACCATATTTGGAGCATTTATACATTATTTTGATTTTTTATGCAAAAATACCTTGCATTCTCCCATCAATTGTTGTATCCTTTATTAAGTTTTACAAAAGCTGACTGTTCAGGAGGATATATACAATGAAAGAAAAGGTTGTACTGGCTTATTCGGGCGGACTTGACACCAGCGCGCTCATTCCCTGGCTCAAGGAGAACTTCGATTATGAAGTTATCTGTGTATGCGGTAACTGCGGACAGGCCGAAGAGCTTGAAGGACTCGAAGAAAGAGCGCTCTCATCAGGAGCATCCAAGCTCTATATCGAAGATCTTACCGATGAGTTCGCCGAGGACTTTATAATGCCCTGTGTTAAGGCACATGCCGTATACGAGAACAAATACCTTCTCGGAACTTCAATGGCCCGTCCGGTCATCGCCAAGAAGCTCGTTGAGATCGCACGCAAGGAAGGGGCAACTGCCATCTGCCACGGCGCTACCGGTAAGGGTAATGACCAGATAAGGTTCGAACTCGGTATCAAGGCACTGGCTCCTGACCTTAAGATAATAGCCGCATGGCGTAACGAGAAATGGACAATGAACTCCCGTGAGGAGGAGATCGAATACTGCCGCGCACATGGGATCAACCTTCCCTTCTCTGCTGATTCGAGCTACTCACGCGACCGTAACCTGTGGCATATAAGTCACGAAGGTCTGGAACTCGAGGATCCGGCAAACGAGCCTAACTACGAGCACCTTCTTGTTCTGGGAACAACCCCCGAGAAGGCTCCCGACGAAGGCGAATATGTGACTATGACCTTTGAAGCAGGTACTCCCACATCCGTAAACGGTAAAAAGATGAAGGTTGCCGATATAATTGCCGAGCTTAATCGTCTCGGTGGCAAGCACGGTATCGGGATCATTGATATAGTAGAAAACCGTGTTGTCGGGATGAAGTCCCGCGGTGTGTATGAAACCCCCGGCGGAACCATTCTCTATGAAGCTCATCAGCAGCTTGAGGAGCTCATCCTCGACCGTGATACATACGCTCTTAAGGCTGACCTCGGTAATAAGTTTGCTCAGGTTGTTTACGAGGGCAAATGGTTCACTCCCCTTCGCGAAGCCCTGCAGGCCTTCATCGAAAGCACACAAAAGTATGTTACCGGCGAGGTTAAATTCAAGCTCTATAAGGGCAACATCATCAAGGCGGGAACAACCTCACCTTACTCACTTTATAATGAAAGCATCGCAAGCTTCACCACAGGAGACCTTTACGATCACCATGATGCCGAGGGATTTATCAATCTGTTCGGTCTTTCATGCAAGGTACGCGCAATGAAGCTTCGTGAAGTTGAAAAAACAGGTAAGTAACAGGAGTGATCATGCCTGATCTGTCAGATGTATTGACAATAATAGGTTTATATTTAATATGCGTTAACCTTTTGGGACTCATATATTTCTTTATTGACAAACAGAAGGCCAAGCGGCAGTCGTGGCGCACACCCGAAGCAACGCTGTTTACCATAGCGGTCTTCGGGGGCAGCATCGGCTGCCTTCTTGGTATGTATCTTTTTCATCACAAAACTGCCAAGCCAAGATTCTATATCGGAATGCCCGTAATACTCACCGTACAGGTTCTGATCATCCTTATTGCCTTCTTTCTGTCACCGGTGGATTTTAAGATCATGTAAATATAAGGGGATATCATGAAGCTTTTTACCATAAGAAACACCGCAACTTTTATGACAGCTCTTCTATCCGACAGAGAGAAGATCTTCGATCAGTTTCTCCTGAACGAAGCCGTGATCGTAACCGGAAACACCTATACTATAGACGGACATATAAATCCCGATTTCTATTCTTCCGATGATCTTGAGCTCCTAAGGCAGGATGCCCTGGACAAGGGGAGGATCTTTTCTGAAGAGCTGGTCCGCTGGGAGGCCGTCAAGCACTTTTGTTTTGAATGTATAAAGGGGCAGAGGCTTCCTCTTTCCTTTAAGATAAATCTCTGTCTTGCCCCCGAAAACATAAATAAATTCCTCTCGGGGATCGATTCAACGTCAATAACCCATAAGCAGATAAATTCGCTTAACGTAAATATAAAATACGACGGCAGTACCCTTACATGCACTACCGCCCCGTCTCTTAAGATATTTACCATGGATAAAACAGTAGAACATGCCTGGGATGATGTGTTTACGCGTTTTTTAAACGCTCACGATTTCGAGTATGACTAAGCTGTTGCTTCGGTCAGGTTAACACCCATTTTCCCGGTCAGATCCGTTTCGCACTTTTCTATAAGGGCTGCTATCTCTTCAAGACCTCCCACAAGTGAGTCAAGCACGCTTTCTTCTTCCGCAAGCCTGGCTTCAAGCTTTTTAAGCCTTGTTTCCACAGCCAGTCGGCCCGCAGCCCTGAAATTCAAGTTAAGCCGGATCCCGGCTATTCTATCCGACAGTTCCTTAAGCTCCCTATGGTTGACTCTCAGCATTTGTGCCGCACTTTTTATACCTGCGGTATCCGCATACAGGGAATCGGCAACCGTATGGACACTCAGGTCTTTTTCCGTATCTATGCCTAAGGTATCCAGACAGTAAGCCGACAGATCCGCCATCGCTTCCCTGAATCTCTCCGTTTTAAATTCCTTATCCACATCATTGCCAAGGGCACCGCCTGCCAGGGAAGCAAGAACCTCCGAAACCCTTTCATTGCCTTCGCCCGGCAGTACGTTCATAAGGGCTGTCACCGCAAGGGTAAGCTCAGCCAGCTTATCCATAGCAAATTCACGATCTGCCGTGGCATTTATTATATTGCCCTCTTCATCAAACATACAGGCATCAAGAAGGGCAAATGATGAATGCCGTCCAACCGCATCTGTCCTATCGTTCCTTACATATACATTCTCCCTTGCCACCTGCGTAAGCAGTGAATTCACATAATCGTTATGAGCTGATACTGTCTTAATATTATACGCAGCATCCTTCATTTTAATACCATAGGCCCGGATGCTCGGAATACCGTATCCCTGCGGATCAAAGGCAAGACAGGATCTTACCCTGTCCCTGTTAAGTATAGCCGTATATCCAGCCAGATTTCCACCCTTGCTGTGACCAGTCACCGTAATGCTGTCATACACACCGCAATCATACCTGACAAAATCATCAGCCATTTTCTGTATATCGGTATCCCGCATGTAGGATCCTCTCACATTATCGGCCCAGGCTTCATAGGTACCGCCGGTTCCGCGAAAAACCACCGTTGCATTATCTTCATCCCCTGCATGTGCAAAGCAGGCCGCCCTTAATTCCGGTTCATCGATACTCCTTACAAGGCTTAAGCTCTTGAATTCCTCGGAAGCATTGTCCATCTCCTGAAGGAGCTTACGGCACTCGGTTCCCGTCATACATCCGCCTACACCGAGGGCTTCAACCTTGCGCTCGTCTATCCATCCGTTCTCAGCCCTGCATGAATCAAGCATATCTCCTATGGTACTATATTCGGTACATTTATCAAGGTACATGTAGTTTGACAGAAGCAGCAGCTCCTTCTCACTCAGCTCTTTCATATTCCCACCTGCAGAGCTGTCTGCCCCAGCTTCAATATGTCCCCGTTTTTAAGCATAAGCTCCTGAAAAACCTTCTGGGAGTTGACCCTTGTTCCGTTTGATGATTTTAAATCCCTTACATACCAGTTACCGTCTACAACAGAAAGCTCGCAATGCCTGCCGGATATGGAATCGTCATGGTCTATCACTATATCGCACAGGCTTCTTGACCGTCCCACAACCAGGCTTCCCGGACCGCCTGCCCTGTAGATCCTGGTCGGGTCGAGGCAATCCTCCAATACGATATTATAGCCGTTTTCCTCCGGTTCAAGAAGTCTTGTCGCGCCCTCATCGACAGAAAGCCTTAATGTTGTGCAGTCGACCTCCTCCGCATCCTCGGCGATCCTTGCTTCAAGCTCCTCTGTCCATGACCCGTTACTTCCAATCCTCTTAACAGCCCTCCTGTCTTTTCTGTTTAGCCTTTCCCTCCTGTGGGTGATGAAATATATCACCATTGCAAATACTATGGCAAACAAAACACCTATAAACGGAAGTATAAGAGAGAAGCTGAAACCATAGCCCTGTTTGGCAGGCCTTACTATAACACCCTGATCCGCCGGTGTCGTATAGCCTGTACCGGTCGCTGTGCCTTTATCATACCCGGTTACGCTGTCTTCAACTACAGGAGCTTCCTCCTTATCACTTCCTATAAACAATGTCTCATTTTCCTGTGACTCATCTGAGGTGTCTGTTGATTCATCAGATTCCTTCCCGGCTTCCCCGTATATTTCCGTTGTCTCATCGGATACAGGTTTAATATTCTCAGCCTTTGATCGAACCTCATTTATCTTAGAAAGGATCTCGTCTCCCATTATCTTTTCGCTTCCGCCCTCCGAGCCTTCAAACTCGGAAAGCAGAAGCTTCCCCCTGCTGGTTGTGGCAATCGCCGACAGATTTTTGGATGGAACATCATTTCTCGTTTCCACACACTGAACAACATAGACAGGATAAGCAAGATCATTCAACATATAATACAGTTCCTCGTTTGCATGCAGAAGAGGCTCGTTTTCCTCACCATCCGTGAACAGTATTATATTACGGCATGCAACATCCTGCTCTCTCCATTCCGTAAGGATCTTTACAAGATTATCCGTTACATATGTATCCCTGTCCCGGAGCGTAATGCCTTCAATATCTGCACAGAGCGTGTCTGCATCCTGCAGATAATCATCAAGATATTCTATGTCTTCACCAAAAACAGCGATGCGGCATGAATCCTCTGCATTCATATTTTTACAAATGTATTTGGCTGTTTCCTTACTCAGGAGGAAGTTAGCCTGCCCCATCGATTTGGAATTGTCTATCAAAATCAGATTCTTATACCCGACAGCCATCCTTCACTCCTTAAGAAACAACATCGACAGTAAGCCCGGCACTCTGCTCCGTACTTGCATCCTCTGCCGCCTGATATTCTCTTGCTATTTCATTAAGATCGGCAACATGTTCCTGGATCATCCTGTTTATCTTCTCCATATCGTCCTGAAGTTTAGCGAATTTGGCCCCGTAACCGCTCGCCGCCTCGCCTATCCATACCGACTTTAACGAATTAACTATCTCAAGCATTTCCTGTGTTATAGACCTTATATTCTTCCCTGTTGTCGAGAATTCTCCCGATGCGGCGATCAGCTTCTCGGGTGTTACCTTCAATATACCTGCTGCCATTTTTACCTCCTTAATACGAACGTGTTGATGCTGTTGATATGTTCTTGTTCTCTGCCGCCTCATATTTGGCGGCAATTATAAGCAGGGCTTCAATAAACTGTTCGATCACCGCATGAAACCGGTCCATCTGTCCCTTGTCCCTCGCAAACGCCGTATGGAAAGCGTCATTAGCCTCTCCTTCCCACATTGACTTCAATGCCTGCTCCGTAGTCTGCAGTGTTTCCGTATCCGTCTTGAACCTGCTGTTAAGTCCCTTTAGCTGCTCAGCCTTTTTCCTTAGCTCTACAGCCGTTACCTGAAAAAATGACATTTCGTTCCTCCTTTATTTTTTTAAATGGTACCATCATTAAGATCAATTACCGCAAATGCCCAGTGCCGCCATCTCAGCCTCATATATCAGGGATGCGGTCATTCTTATCATCTTTGCAGTGCCCTTCAATATCTCTGCCGAATCATACACCCGGTCCTTGAACCGGTTTGCCTTATCAATATATCCGGATGCATTCTGTCCCTTATATGACTTATTAAGCAGCATAAGAGCTTCATCCATCTTAACGCTGCCTATGGCACACAGCTTACCTGACAGTTCATCAAGCTCATCAGCCTGTTCGATCGCTCTTTTGAACTCTATATCTATCTTCGCTTTTATACTCATTGTTTAAGCCCTCCTACAATCTCGCTTACCCGCATTTCCATAAACTGGTAGCCTGCAATCGCCTCCTTAAGCAGCCGGTGCATATAAATCGCATCTACCGCCGTGATCTCCATAAACGACAGATCCTTCATAAGGACCCTGTGATATTCCTCAAATGCTTCTCCCTGCCAGGATATATTAAGCCTGGCCGTCCTTTCCCTAAGACCGTTTATTTCCCTGTATAATTCCCCGGCCTTTATTCCCAATTCCTGAAGCAGGATATTCATCCTCACATATACCGCATTTATCGTTTCCATTTTTCACCTTCTCCCTATCCGGGTTCTTTGCTCCCCCGGAATGACACTGTACTAAATGGCAAGGAAGATCAGGCGCTCTCCCGAAAGAATGTGAAGAGCCGACAGGCTCTGCGAAAAAGGAAGCACCCCCTCCTTGTCACAGCTTATGAGGATCCCCTTGCCTTTATTCTTAAGGACCATTTCTATCTTCATTATCAATTCTTCAACACTTATATCATCCTCAGCCTCAATAAGAAGTTTTTTCCTAAGCTGTACCGGATCGATCTCAAGCCTTAACATGTAACCTCCTTAAGCTGCCGGGATCACCACGTCACCGGAATAATCCGTTTCATTTATCTTAAGAACGGTCCCGGTCCCTTTAGGTCTTGCCCGGCACAGGTCGGAAAATGACAGATAGGAATAATCGAAAAAGTTCTGCTTGTCAAGACCGCCGGAAAGATATATTCCCCTGCACGAAGAAATGATCCTTTCGTATATCTTAAGCCCTGCAACACGGGCATAATCCCTGTCTTCAAAGGTAAAAACATATCTGTGGCCGTTACCTTCGTTAAGCAGATTTATAAATGTTTCTTCCTCTTCCTTCATCTGTTCACCGGAATAAAAGGCTTCTATCGCGTCGGCAGCGTTTTCAAGTATCACAATGCTGCCGGTCAGTGCTGTCCCGGTAAAATCCCGGATATCTTCCGCGTATTTCACTTCAAATCCCCTTTTTATCGCAAAATATTCATAAACCTTTACTGCATTTGTCCTGCCGCTTCCGTTTCGTCCCGCCAGGACCAGGCAACCGCAGCCTCCATCCCCAATGTATACAGGCCTCCCGCTGACGGCTTCATATCCTATAGCGGTTCCCTGTATTTCCCTGCCGTCTATACTTTCCTCCAGATCGTATATGGTCGGAGCCTTGGGAATAAACGGAACGGCAGGCGCCCTCAGGTTCCCGCAGCTTCTGTTAAATCCGGACACCCTTTCCCTGATAAAGGCCCTTCTCTCGGCATCGTCGCCGGCGCAGCAGACCGCGGCCTGAAATTCAAGCACCTGTCCCTCTATCACCGCAAGCCCTCTTCCTCGGATATCCTCCGGCAGCAGCGGAATACCGGCCTGCCTCAGGCATTCGCTGTACTGGTATCTGTCGTTCAGCCGCAGGCATATCCCGGTCCTGCAGCTCTCAAAAAGTCTTGCCGGAACATCACTGCTTCCTATGGACGATCCGGAAAGCATAATGTATATCCCATAGCCCTCGGCAAACTTTATAAGCTCAAGCATATGTCTGTCGTACTCACATTCCGTCTTCTCGCGGAACCGTCCGTAATTGTCAATAACGAGAAGCACTGCGGGATCTTTCGATATCTGTCTCCTTTCGATGAAGCTTACTCCCACATATTCCCTCCTGCGTTTCTTAAGTATATCATCCAGCATACAGAAAAGGTTCATGAGCCGGTCATCCTCTTCCTCGGTAAGATATGCACCCACAAGCTTACTGTCCTTTAAAGCGGATAATATACCATTACTGTAATCAACTATATAGATATTCAGATCATCCGCTTTGCATTTACTTATATAACCGTAGAGCATGGTCTGAAGAAGCGTACTTTTACCGCTTCGCGCACTTCCGCAGATGACCTGATGTCCCGCCTTTAGAAGGTCTATACGGTACTCTGCCTGTATCTGGGCCGACGGCTCATCGTAAAGGCCTGCCATTATGTTATATGGGGAATCAAATTCACCTTTTTCATCGACCACTACCGTTTCGGCTATCGGAGGAAGCCAAAGATCCTTAAGTGACGAAAGATCTGTCATCCTGCCGTTCTCTTTAAGCCTGTTCATTATTATCGAAAAATGTGTCGCTTTATTTCCGCAATCCTCCCTCTCCTGCTCTGTCATGACCCCATCCCTTACCTCATGCCTTCGTCCCGATCTGTCGATCAGATATACCTTCCTCTCTCTTTTGCCTGCTTCCTCATAGGGTTCCATGGTATATCCCGCCCTAAACTCCTCAAACAGTTCATCATTTCCTACCTGTAAGAAGGCCCTTCCGGCTTCCTTGATAAAGGCTGCATCCGGCCTGTGGAGCATATCATTACTGTCCTGCTTATCCTGAACCCTTAAGCATATGCGAAATCTTGAGTTGGAGAAAATATTATCGTCCACGGTACCTGCCGGCTTCTGGGTCGCCAGTATAAGATGCACTCCAAGGCTCCTGCCTACCTGAGCCACGCTTATCAGCTCGCGCATAAATTCAGGTTCATTCCTCTTAAGCTCGGCGAACTCATCTATAATGATGATCATATGCGGCAGGGGTTCGCTAACCATTCCGGACCTGTACAGCTTAAGATAATCGGTTATGGAATTAACTCCGGCCTTAAGGAACAGCTTCTGTCTTCTCAGATTCTCACTGCGTATCGAAACCAATGCCCTGCCGATCATATTTCCCGAAAGGTTTGAGATACTTCCTCTAAGATGCGGCAGGTTCTTAAAATGCTCCGACATTCCTCCGCCCTTGTAATCTATCAGCAAAAATCCCAGTTCCAGAGGTGAATACCTTATTGACAATGAGAGAATATAGGTTGCCAGCAGCTCACTCTTGCCGCTCCCGGTCATGCCGGCGACCAGGCCATGCGGACCGTGAGCCTTTTCATGGATGTCAAGATATATCTTCCTCTCATCCGCTCCTCTTCCTATGGGGGCCAACAGGGAATTACCCGTATCATTTACTTCCCAGTTATGTTTTATGAGATCACTTGTTATCCTGTCTGTATCAAAAAGGCCCGGAAGCGTGACCTTTACGGGTATGGAACCTCTCAGGACCTCAGTTCTTACCTTCATGGAAGCTATACATCTGATATACCTGCACGCATCCTCCGTCCCTGCCCTGTCATAATTCACGTCGCAGCGTCCATCAACTGTTCCTATGCTTATCACACCCTTATAGGAGCTGTCGTTTAAAACAATAAGGCTGCAATCACCGGGAAGACCGTCATACCCTCCGGTAAATATAAGCACACTCACATCCTTTCTCTTTATTACGGACATTGGAACAAGCCTTATATCATCCGTAAAGACTATCCACCTGTATCCGGCATGCTCCATTCCTCTTATTGTTGTTTCAAGGGAACAGGTCAGTTCTCCCGATCTCTCAGGGCTGAAACCCACATAATGTTCATCCTCACCCTGAGTCTGGGGAAGCAATGCAAGCATATTTACAAAGCTGCCATAAGCCTCAGGAGCATTGAGCAGAAAGACCATTCTTATAAGATCAGGTCCTGTAGTCGAAGCCACCTGCAGAGTCATGTTCATAAAAAGCTGCTGCAGTTCTCCTGCATCGTCACTTACAAAGCCTGTCATGGGATTTTTCAGGATATCAACACATACGGGTACATCTGTGAGAAGGCTGTATTTTTTCTTAAGTTTTCCGGGAAGGGTCATTAGTTCATCCGGAACCACAAGAAATTTATCCTGAGGTATCTCGATCTTTATATCAAAGGGCCTGTTTCCCGTACCCACACGGTATCTGAAAAGATTCTCATCCCCCATCCTTCTGTTGAAAACATTCACGGAAGCCTGTGCAAAAAGCTCAGACAGGGACGGATCATTCCTCTTTAAGGCATTAGAATTGTATCTGTATTTTTCTCTGATCTGTTTATTACAGGACTCGATATAAGCCTTATATGAGCTGACTCTTAATTCTTCTTCGGCTTTCTCCTGTCTGATCGCATTTCTTACATTCACAAGGGCCCATGCGGCCCCAAGCAGGGCCGACGACAGTGCAGTGACAAGGCCCGTGTACATATATGCCGCCGTTCCTCCCATCGATCTTGACGAATAGATATACAGACCGCAGCCAAGGCACATGGGAATGGCCATTGTCAGTGCCGGTCCTACGACTGTATATACACTCTGTCTCCTTATCTCCCGCTTCGGCGGAGGCGGATCCAATCTTATCACTGATTCGTCGGGCACTGCAAGATTACGCGGCGGAGCAAGATGATACTTATCACTCCCCGGCTTCATCGTCATGTACATCTCATCCGGACAGGCTGCTTCCCTAAGCCTTACAAGTACGGGACCTGCGGTACTCAGCCTGTCCACTCCGATAAAGTCACCCAGCCAGATAAGCCTTATACTTCCGGCCGTAATGATATCGCCATAGCTCAAGCCGGCTGTATTCATACAGGAGATATGTCTGCCGTTTAAATAACAGCCTCGCTCCCCTTTAACATTCATACGGTCACCCTTGTCGGTGCGCCGAAGGATCATATGTGCATCCGACAGCAGATCGCTGTCGATGCAACATATGCTCTGTTTTAATCCTTTACCCAGGGATATTACACGGCTTCGTTCTGTTTTGTAGAAAGACATTGCGGTTTCCGTTCCGAAGAATATAAGCATTGTAAGGTCTTCACCATTACATGTTTTAAGGGACGCTGCCGTATCCTTCGAAAATGTGCTTTCATGTGAATTAGATCTGGTGGTTATATGACAATATACACTGGAGTTCTCCTCTACAAGGGTGATACCATTATCTGATATGCTAAAGGCTATCACCTGATCTGATTGTAGATGAAACCGTTCTTTTGGAAGCCGTATATCCCTGTGTTCAGCCAAAGAGGCTGTATCGTCTGCGATAAAAACGGATTCCTCCAATGCATAATCATTGCACAAATCAACAATTATTCGCATCATCAGTTCCTTATCTGGTTTTAATTTAGAATATCCCGGCACTCTGGCCACGATGAGATCGGTATATGGATCAGATTTGAAAATTTATGCTGATCAATCCGTGATTTGAAATATAGCACCTTCTTGTGAAAAATACAAGGGGCAAATTTATCTTTGTGATATTATCACAAAGTTTTATTAACATATTTGTAATATTTTAAGTACAAAATTCGAATGATCCTTGCAAAGAATTGCATAAAACCTTTCCCGTGACAGAATACTATTATGTCCTACCGACAAGGCAGGAGAAGATGATCATCTTCTCCTCCTGTATCCTGTTGCGTAAATCAGTCCTGCAGCCAGTGCCACTAAAGACAGTACAAGCTCAATGATCGTCGCAGTATCATATTCACTGAGCAGTTTACCCGGAAACCCTGTCGTATCACCCGTTGTCTGCACATTGTAAGGTCCCACGCCCATACCGTCCGGCATCATCCCCTCCATTTCTTTCGGCAGCATACCCTTCATATCCTCCGGCATATTCTCAGGTGACATATTCCCCATATCCGGCGGTTGCTGCATTCCACCCCTGTCGATCCTGTTATCGGATACGGCGCCGCGCCGTTCATGGCGTCCTTCTCCCGGTCTGCCTCCCGTTGCCGGTGCCATACCTTCTTCGGTACCGGCATTCCGGTTTTCTTCCATCATAAACCCCCGGCCGCCCTGCCTGTTCGCGGACCCCGCATCACCAAAGGATGACGATATTTCATCTATTGTAATGTCTTCTGTTTTATTTCCCAATGATATCCGATAACCGGTTCCCACCTCAAGCTTCGGTGAGCTTAGGATGGCACATGAGAAGCTTAAAGGTATTTCCGCATTAAGCACTTCATCCCCATCCGATGTCGCAAGCGATATAACAGATCCCTTCTCAACGCCTTCACTTACCATATACATAACGGATGCCTGCGTGGATGAGGAACTTATACTCTCTACCATATTGGAACTTCCGCATGCTATAAGGGTACCTCCGGTGATCACGCATTCTCCTCCGCTCTCACTTCCGAAATCTATGGCATTATTCGAACCGCTGCCATTAAGACTTATAAAGATATTCCCTCCGTCAATAAAGATGTTCCCGTTGGAATCAAGCCCGTCCGCATCCCTTGCCTCTTCATTTATTATCTTTATATTTCCGTCGTATATCCTGATATACGGAAGCTCTTCGTTGACCGTATCGCTGTTGCCATCCGCATTTACGGCTGGGTCGGTGCCGGCTCCCTGTCTGTTAAATCCCATATTCCCGGTAGAACCCCCCGCCGCATTGAAGCCGTCATCCGTCGGGTATATCTCTATATTTCCGCTGTAGACGTTTATATTCTCCGCCTCCAGACCTTCGTAGCATTCGTTGATCAGTATATCCGCATTGTCCACATTTATCGTACCTTCCGTGGTTACCGCATCATCACCTGCGTTAATGGTAAGCTTCGTATCCACAAGGGCCACGTCCTCATTCACATGGATCCCATCCTCCCCGGCGGTTATCGTAAGGGTTCCCTGTGTCAAAACAAAATCATCGTTTGCCTTGATCCCATGTTTATATCCACCCTTTACCTCAAGTGATCCGGTACCGTTTATCGTAAGGTCATCATGTGAGAAGATAACTGCCTCCGCTCCGTCTTCTATCGCGGATTCGGAGTATTCATCACCACCTGTCACGGTGTTTAAGCTCCCTTCGGCAAGGCTTATGAAAACCTTATCGGCCTCCTCAACCCTGATACAGGCATCATCTTCGCAGCTTAAGCTGACATCGTTAAGCATTATAAAGACCTTGGAGCTTTTATAAGCATCCACAATGAGCCTGCCGTCTTCAAGGCTTCCCGATACAGTATAATAACCACCGTTTGTGATCACAACATCCGACCCGTTAACATATGCACCGTTTCCCTTTACCTTCGCCGAATCCCCTGTTAATGTAATGGCTACGGCATCCTCTGTATCCCAGGCCCCGTTAAGATCGTTTTCGGTTACATACTCGGGCCCGTTATAACTTTCCGAATCCTTATCAACAATCGGAACGATACCAAGCCTTTTGCCATTCATGAAAATAATCGTTATAAGAACAGCGATACAGATAACGATAATGCTGATTTTCTCCAAGTTCCTGTGTGTTATCATAAGCTTCTCCGATCAACCCATATATTCGCCGTTATAGCTCACAAGGATCGCACTGTTGACACCTTCCATATCCGATATCTCATTAATGAATGATGTATCATCATCCTTTATCCTCACTTCAAGATTAAGCTCTACATTCCCCTTTTGTACTTTTTTTGACTTTACCGTGACTCTAAGGGACCGGTCCTTAAGATACCCGTTGACAGCCTTCTCGGTGTTCTGGTCGGCGCAGCTTACGACAAGGATGTAAGGGTTTGTGTTCTCCTTCCTGTTAACAAATACAAGCAGGATAATGCCTATAAAAACGCTTCCGAAAACTGCAAGAGGGATCATGCCTGCTGCCAGAACAATACCTGCCGCTATCGCCCAGAAAAGGAAAGCAATATCAAGAGGCTCCTTGATGGCTGTACGGAAACGGACGATGGATAAAGCACCGACCATACCTAATGACAGGACTACGTTCGAGGTTACCGCCATGATAACCAGCGTAGTGATCATGGTAAGGGCTATAAGGGACGTTCCGAAGCCCGCCGAATACATCACACCCCTGTAAGTCTTTTTGTAAATAAAGTATATGAACAATCCTATACAAAAGGCCAATACCATAGCAAGAACCATGTCCAATATACTTACACTGGTTACGTTTTCAATAAAACTTGACTTAAAAATGTCGTTAAAATTCATTTATTTTTCCTCCTATATCGAAACACCATCATACGGACCGGCCTCAAAATACTTCGTATTTACGCCGTTCCGAACAATTACCCATACACACGACATGCGGCATATTTTGAAAATCCCTGGGTCTGGCGATTATTAAGCCGGACCATATCACGGATTATGTCCGGAAGGTATTCATCCCACTTAACCTCCAATATGATCACGGGATCTCCGGCAGTAACCATCGGACAATCGGGATTGAGAAAATCAGTTGATCTGATCCCTGTACGTATATCATAGTCGATCGTTACCCGGACATTTCCGGGGCCATATATATAAGGTTCTCTTTCATATTCGACAATGGTTTTGGGCATAAGCCCCTGCCCCAGCATCTTGGTATACAGTTCACGCACAAGCGGCCTGTCTGACCCGATCATCCAGTCAAGATCGCCTTTAATGATCTTATCCGTCTCATCAGCGCTCAACCCGGCACTCTGCTTATTGCACAGATTAACGATCTTACTCTTTTTCTCAAGATGGATGAACCCCGTGTCACAATTGTAGTATCGTATCCTGAACTTCTCACGCCGGCTTAATCCTTCAACCTTCTCGGTAAACGCCTTGTCATACAGGTTATCAAAATACAGGCTTCGGATCCTGTATACTCCGTTTTCCGCATGAGGATCCGTGTGTGCGACCGCGCTCAGGCGCTGTCTCAATATAAGACGGTCCTGCGGTGTTATCACATGTTTAAGCTCATGCCTGAACTTAAGCTTATTATCATCGCGTGTACCCATGTCATTGTACCTTTCCATTATACTGTTTTCCGTTCTGATGTTTGAATGATAAAATAATAATGTGTCGGGAACTTGTAAAAAATGTGAGCATTTTGTGAAAAGTATTTTGTTCAAGATCAAAAAAACAGTTGACTGAGAGCCGTTTTACAGCTATAATAATTGAGTGTCAATTTTCGCTGCTATGGCTCAGTCGGTAGAGCGCATCCTTGGTAAGGATGAGGTCAGCAGTTCGATTCTGCTTAGCAGCACGCAGTATTTAAAGGCTTTTCAATAGAATACTTCAATAATCAAAAGGGAAACTTCGGTAGTTACTTCGGTAAATATGCGTTGAAGTTTTCTTTTTGGCGTGTTAAAACATCTACATGGAAGAGTTTAAAATGGAACAGGATCCCAAAGTTATTGAACTTATCAAAAATAAACACGAGGAAAGGATCTAAGCGCAATAAATGACCCCGATGATTCCGTTCCCCCGGCTCATGTGTTCACCAAGGTCGTTACCCCCGGCCCGATGGGAAGACCCAAGGACATCCA
Organism: Lachnospiraceae bacterium UBA3641; assembly: GCA_002373875.1. GTDB lineage: Bacteria > Bacillota > Clostridia > Lachnospirales > Lachnospiraceae > UBA2868. Next base: position 16,919 of record DFKQ01000077.1, on the reverse strand, counting down.
TACCACCAGGAAAATGACCCACATTACCAGAAGGATCATTCCGATCGGGAAGAGATTTGAGACAAACGTTCCTATCTTCAGCTTGGGATCAAACATATCCTGTGATGCCTTCAGCGTTACCCACAGGTATGGCATAACCGGAGTGAAGCAGTTGGTGGTTGAATCTCCGATCCTGTAAAAGAGCTGTGTCATGGCAGGGTGATACCTGCCGGCCAGCAGCATCATGGGAATGAAGACCGGCGCAAAGATCGACCATTTTGCAGAAGACGAAGTAATAAATATATTTATTAAGGCACTGAACAGAATGAAACTGATGATCATCCCGAAGCCGGTAAATCCGCTGGCTTTAAGAGCATTTGCTCCATTGATGGCAAGAAGTTGATCTATGTTGGTCCACGAAAACAGCTTCTGGAACTGAGCGGTAAAAAAGCAAAAGACCAGATATCCGCTCATCCTGCCCATGACCTTGACCATAGCCCTGTATATGTCATCAAGCCCTTTAAATGTACCGGCCGAAAGTCCGTAAACAATACCCGGGACGCTGAAAAAGAAAACAAGGATAGTGATCAGATTCTTCAGAAGATAGGAACCTATAAAGGCTCTTGTACCGACATTTTCCTTTCCGACTACAATTCCGAGAGGACCCCATACTGTTGCGCAGACTACTATTATAAGAAATAGCAGAATGGAAATACCGGCCCGGGAGAGGGCTTTTCTTTCCTGCGGTGTAAACTCATCTTCCGTGTTGAGCAAAAGCCCCTGTGCAGGAACATATTCACCTAATCTTTTATTGATGAAATGATTGCACATAAAGCCTATCAAAAAAGTACAGAAAATGGTGGATGCAGCCATGAAATACCAATTACATGTGACATCCACATTAAGAACTCCCTCTCCGAAAAAATCATCAACAACATTTTGAGAAATCCCCTGTAAAAGCGCATCTGTGCCGGAAATCATTATGTTGGCGGAAAAACCCGACTGAGTGACGACATAAGCGCATAAAACTCCTGCGACCGGATGAAGTCCCGCAGATAAGAAGAGAAGCCCCGCCAATGGCGGAATCACTATGGCTGAAGTATCGGAAGCAATATTGCCGAGGATACCTATGAAAGCCACAAGATAGGGAAGAAACCGTTGAGAAGTATGCTTCATTTTGGCATTCAGGAAAACCTTGATGAGTCCTGACTCCTCACAGAAACCTACGGCTACTGTCATCACAAGTACAAGGCCCAGAGGCGGGAAGGACGTAAAATTGGTGATCATATTTGCAAGAAACCAGTACAGGCCTTCTCTTGAAAAGAAATTTTTCACATGGACCTCCGCCATGTTGGCCGGATTGATGACCGTCACATTAAAAACGTTGAAAATCAGCGACAACACAGCAGTTATTATGAATAACCACATGAACAGGATCGCCGGCTGCGGCAGCTTGTCACAGAATTTCTCAATACGCAATAGTATGTTTTCAAGCTTTGATGATTTGGTTTTCAAATGTGAATCCTCTCTATGCATAAATTTGATCGTTGCTAATAGATCCTGTTGGAATTCTTAATACTTCTCCTGAGTATCTTAAATTCAACCTTTTTGCTCCCCCCGTAAGAACCGGTACCATGCAGTATCACCGTTCCCTTTCCGGGCTTTGTATTTTTTTCATATCCGATGATCTCATAGCTTCCTTCCGGCGCATCGGTCTCGATATCCGTTATCTGAGGCTCTATCGGTTCACCGTTGAAATAGAACTCTTTGCCGATACTGAATTTTACGTTCTTTATAAGTCTATTCACAACACGATATACTGCATAAGTGCTTCCGGTGTAATTATCTCCTGCTGCTTCCACACACACTCTGATGGGTGTTCCTGCCGGGATGGCATCACCATCCTGCACATTGTCACCCTTAGCACGTTCTGTGCCGTCTCCCAGTGTTACATCCATATCATACATATAAATAAACTGCTTAAGATAATCGGTTCCCGCCTTAAGCTTCTTACCGTCGGTGTCTGTAAGAACAGGCTTTACAAGACAGGCTCCGGTTTTACTGCCCGCACTGAACTCAACATCCGGTGCATAGCACGTGGTATTCCGAAGGTCCTTCCTGTCAACATCGTAATAAGCCTTCAGCTTACCGGTATAGTTGCCCTTACCCTCTACGGTCACACACGCCTTCTTACCTGCTTTCTTATTACTGCTGTATTTAAGTGTATAATCGGTCCCACAGGTCAGCCTCACACCGTTAACTGAAACTACAGGCTCTGAAATCGCTCCACCCTTTGCATATTCTGCAGGATCAACAGCAATGACTGTCTTGGGATTACCCTGATCAAGCTTATATTTCTTTATAACAAAGGTTTTCTTTACCGTATCCGTATAGGCACCCTGCCCTCTGAATATCGCAGTGGCCTTTCCTGCCCTGTCATTTTTAACATATTCAAGTTCAAAGTCATCACCCTCGTTAAGATTTATATCATAAGCCTTAAACAGGGCATCCGTAACCGGGAAGGCTCCCTCATGTGAATACACAACCGACGGGATCTTTAGTTTTTTAAGAGCCTCCTTAAGCTGCTTGCCCTCTATTTCAAATGGTACCCTCTTGCTTCCCTCAAATGATGTTCCGTTTACATCCTTGCCTGTACCCTTAAGTATTATATATGCCTTACCGGGGAAAACATTGTTCTCATATTCCACAGTGTATGCTGACTTATCAAGGGTCTTACCCTTATAGGTTGCCTTGATGTCGGAAACGGGCCTTATATCATATCCGGTATACTCCTTGGCCGGGATCTTCTTAACACTCACCTTTTCCATCGGTATCTTATCCGTTACCGTAAATGTGATCTCCCTGTGACCCTCAAAATTATTGTTTCCGGTAATGGATACCGTATAGCTTCCGGGTTTTGTCCTCTCTTCTCCTCCCTCGACACTGTAATCGCTTCCTGCCTTCAGCGTCCTGCCATTCCATTTAACAACAGGTACAGGCTTAAAGCTTCCGTTTTCCTTATACTTAACGCATATATCAGCCGCACTGAATTCAGGATCCCCGATATCAGCCGGATAAATATTGAACTCCTGTGTCACCGTACCGTTAAGTCCGTTCTTCAATTTCACCTGCACCTTTCCTGTGCCGGCATCAACGTTATTAATGTATTTAAGACTGTAATCCTTTCCCGGTGCCAGAAGCCTGTCCCTGTAATAAACGGAACAGTCGGGGAATACCTGCTTCCCGCCTGTATATTGAACGTACTTTGGTATACCGGTTATGTTTATATAACCGGGTTCGGTTTCTATCTCAAATCTAAGCTCCTTAGAATCAGCGCCCGCACTGTTCTTTGCACATATGGTCATACATATTTCACCGGCTTCTTCAGGCACACCGGTTATTTCACCTGACACACTGTTAAGTGACAGACCCTTCGGGAGATTACCGGAGGATACGGTCCATCTTATGGGCGCATCACCTTCTGCCTCAAGGAGAGTATAATAATCCAGTCCCACGGTTCCAAGATTAGGATCCACGGTAGTAATAAAGGGAGGTTCAATCGTATATTCTACGCTCTTGGGAGGGTAAATGTAGTAGAACATAAGCGCTTCCTCGCTCATGTCAGTTTCTTCGGTTTCTACCCCCTCTTCGTAATCATCATAATGATAAAAGGAATTATTATCACAGGTAACCAGAATCCCACCATCACTTAAAGGAAAGGCCTCATGTATGCTGATATCTTCTATATACTCCGATGCTTTCAGGTTATCCGAGAATATAATACCTTCATCATCCTCTCCGTATACGAGAACTCCTTTATCGGATACCCTTATCTCACCGGCACCGATCGACAGGTTTGCAGATACCGTTGACCGGGAATTTACACTTTTATAGATCCCAAAAGATCCTTCGCTCAAATAATCCGTATCATCATCTGCATTCTCATCGTATACGATCTCATCATCCTGATCGTCTTCTTCCGGATCATAATCATCCCAGCCATCATCTTCACCGTCTATATCATATTCCGGAAGGGAAGACTGATCACGGGACGTTACCGCATAATATCTGTTATCATGATATTCAATTGCATCCGGATATTTCACACCATCAAACATGGAATCCACGGAAGAATAAATCCCACCGGATTCAGTGAGCAGACACCATGACTCTCCGTCCGGAGCAAAGGCAGCGTAATCCCCTGCCTTTTTAAAGCATACACCTTCACCTCCGAGGAATTCAAGGACATCATCATCCCTTATCTCATTATAGATACCCGCATCGATCGTTTTGGTTATTTCCTCTCCGGTAACAGGATCATAAAGGGTCAGCACCTGTTTATTTATCTCATCAGCCGGTGTTACAAGGGCGAATCTACCGTCAAGGAAGCCCTCACAGAAGTCCTCTCCGGCCATGATGATCCTCTCACTCAACCTGTTTCCTTCGCCGTCTACGGTAATAAGGTCATAGTATTCACTTTCATAATCACCCTGATCATCTTCCTCTTTTTCGAAGGGTTTATATATTCCGCCTATTGCTATAAGATACCTGTCATCCGCAAGCTTAACCGCCTGTGTTATCTCCGCATTTCCGATATAATATGAATCATCTTCACCGCTTAAGATATCAGACTCTATCTTACTTCCATCAGGATCATAAACATCCCCGTCTGCAATCTCATATACGAAAAGTTCCTGATCCCCTTCCTGTGTATACTCCATGACTGCCATGATACCGTTGCCGGATTCGTCGCACTCACTCTTCCAGGAATACATGCTGTCTTCCGCATCCGTAAGATCAGCCACTGCATTATGTCCCAGGCTGTATCCTCCCTGTTGCTTTTTCGCCGACACACTCCCGGGCGAAAAATCAAACCTTACGCTTATCTCGGGGCTGGCCCAGTTGCTGGTAGATGCGAAGGTCCCTGCCGGTATTCTTATAATAAGGTTCTTACCGGAAACATATTTGTCGGGGATCATCAAATACACTGTGGAGCGTGTATATCCGGACCGGTGGCCGGGTATGGTGGTTTTAAATGCCTTTGAGTCAAAATAGCACATGCTGCGTTTGCCGTTATAGAGGTAAACCTTCTTCCCCGGTATCACTCGTACATCCTGATTAAGCTCAAGGGAATATGTCCTGTAGCCGTTTACAGGCTTTACGGTCATCCATTGATTTCCCTTCTTTATCACGCTTCTTTTTGATAATTTATCCCTTACGTACTTGGGACTCAAAAAGCTTACCTTAAAGCCTGCACCATTTATATCAAAGCTGATCCGGTTTATAACTATCCCTGTATATCTAAGCGATGACCTTAAGTAATTACCGTCTACGTCTACGTCTGAATAGAAAGCACTTCCCGGGCTGGTCCAGGGGGCGAATTCATTCCACTCATTATACACACAGTTTTCATAAGCCCAATAATAATCATCGCCTATGTGCTTCCGATAATCCTTGTCTATTGCCGCTACGAGCGGGATCTTGTCTATGCTTCTGTTGGAGCCGACAAAATCGGTACCGGATTGGTTCAGGCGGGCATATATATGGTAGAGCCTTAAGCCTGCCCGGGGCTTATTTTTCTCCTCAAGATAATCATTTGAAACGGACTGGTAATATTCGGCCATTATAAATTCCGAATATATCCCGTAGCGGTTCCACTCCGATTGCGGCATGATAAGCACAATATCACCATTTATCGCATATGGTTTGATACCGGATAATTGTGTTCCCGAAGTAACTATCTTCACCTTTTCTTTCGGTATCCACCCAAGCAGCATCTTGGAAAATCCGTTATGATCCCCAAAATTGTTGTTCATCATATCGAATGTATGGATACGTGAAACTCTGACCTTTTTACCGTTTACCAACTCCTTCGTATATGGGTAATAATCCACAAGGCCCAGCAGATGTCCTGTTTCATGTATGGCGACTCGTACAGCTCTGGATACATTTGCGCTCCCGTTCATAAAGACGATGTGTTTACACTTATAACCCGTGTTGCGGAATGAATAGGTAAAGCTTGCCCTGTAATTCCACCACTGGGTTCCCCATGTTCCTTCCGGTCCCGCATAAAGGACATATATCGCATCAATGATCTTATCATTATCTGAATCGTATTTTTTAAGGCTTTCGGCCAGATATTCGTCTTCATCCAGACCGGAAGGTGTGTTTGCAGTGATCGAATCCATCCAGTTTTCGAATATTTCCGAATAAAGATCGTGGTTTTTCGTAAGCTGGTCTTTTGAGTCATATGATTTCCTGATCTTCCCGGAAACATAATGATGTACATCTCCGTTAATATGAAGCTTACCGTAAGATGCTCTCTCGTAATATGCCTTGATACTCTCGATTGGGAAGGATTTTCTGGAATTATCCTGATCTCCGAAGAACCAGGTTTTAAGGCCTTTCTTATAGTTATCCCTAAACTTCATATCCCGGAACTCGGCGGTAAAGAGCATAGCATTTACATTACCTGTCGAGGGTACCGTGGCGCTCGTCAGCCCTGTTACAGGCTGTCTTTCGCCTATCGGAGCTCCGTCGGCAGTGAGCTCATCATCCGGTCCGTACATTGCAAGGTTACCGATAAGGCCGGAAAACATCTCATCCTGCTCATCGGCAATGCGTTCCATCATTTCCGACTTTTCTTCCCATGTGCCGTCGTCGATATAGCGCTGCATCTCCTCCTCGGATATATACTCTGGATTCTCCTCGGGTCTGTTTATGCCATCCCCTTCATCCGGGACATCATCACTGATTATGTCTTCTTCCATATCGTCATATATGTCTTCAGTTAACTCTTCGGTTATCTCTTCAGTTATCTCTTCAGTTATCTCTTCATATATGTCTTCATCCGCACTATGATCAGTGCTGACAAGCTCCGCCGCATCTGCAGGTAATACATGTATTTCTGCAAGCAGCATCGACATGATAAGCAATAGCGCCATCTTTACGGTGATTTTCCTCATGATGATCTCCTTTATTTTTTCTTATTTTATTCGGATTGATGTGACTTATATTTTCAGAAAATTAATAAACAATCTGTATTATATCGGATTTTTTATCCAAATATCACAAATATGTCATAATGTTATTTTCGTTGAATTATTGTTTTTGCACAAGTGGTTTCCCGCAATATGCCAATTTGGTATAAGACATGGGCAATTTAATTGTCGAATTTGTGTTACAATTTCACATAGGTCGTTAAGTCCGAGCAACCCAAATGAATACAGATCAGTCCGGGGATATGTACACATGAAAGAACCGACAATCGGAACACTTATTAAGAATATGCTTCAGATGCATGGGAGCTGCACTCAGATAATATTGTAGACGGATATCTATTAAAACCACTCACTCCCAAGCGTCTTGCCAAGGAGATCAATCGTTTCGGAACCATCACGGTAAAACAGGATTAACTATATTATGAAGGGTTCCTGCCAGCTGCAGGAACCCTTCCTTTTAAAATCTCAGGTATATTAATCCGTCACAACAACTGTGATCTTTCCTTTGGTCTTGCCGCAGGATATAGTCAGCGTCGCAGGCTTATTCGGTTTGGTGACCTTACCGGCATAGATAACTCCGTTCTTCACCGTGATTCCGCCTGATCCCTTCCATGACAGCTTTCCGCCGTCAGTATTCTGCTCAGGATCAAACTCTATATAAATCCTGTCATAGCTTCCTTTCTTCAGCGTTATCTTGTTGGCATCTTCATCATATGCATTCTGCGAATCACCGGAAACATAAATCTCCGGATTCGAAGCAACAACCGTAACCTTTACGATCCTCTGATTATACTTACTCTCGTCAGTATCATTCACTCCCTTGACAATGACATAAGTCGTACCGATGCCCAAGCCTTCAAGCGTTGCCTTTGCCTTCGCCTTCTTGCCATCGGCAACAGCCTTATCTTCAAATTCCTCTACTGCAACAATATCCTCATTGAGTGATGTGAAGCTGAGTGTTGTACCCGCTGCGGCTTCAACCTTGGACATTATTGCCTCAAGTTCACATGCGCTGTTCGACGAGAGGTCTATCTTGACGGAATTCTTACCCGTCTTTAATGCATAACTCTTGTCATTTGAGATATTCTTGATCTTTGAGGTTTCATATTCCGTCGGTGTAACATGTATCTTAAATACCTGCTTATACTCAACTGCCTTCTTTTCGCCCGGTTTCTTAACCTTCATTATAACCGCAGCATCCGTCTCACCTTCCGTTTTGGACTTCGCAGTTACGAGTCCCTTCGAAATGCTTGCTATTTTACTGCTTGCTACCTTCCATGAAACGGACTGTATCATATCTGTACTCTCAAGAGGCATTAATGTCGGCATGAGCAGGCGCTGTTCCCCTGTCTTTAAATCAATAACGATATTATTATCATCGTCAAAGTCATTGACAGACAGTCCCTCAAGATATACTCCGGGCTCATCGGTTTCTCCCGATCCTTTCTTAAATTGGGCCTTTGCAGTAACTGCCTTACCCGGCATCACGAAGCTTGCAATATTATCTGTTACTGTAAATGCTTCTGTTATCTCCTCCGGGAGATCCTCCTTTTTAACAAGAGTCGCCTGCACTTCATTTCCGTCCGCATCCTTAACTTCCCATTTGTCGAAAACGAACGCTTCACCCGGCATTTGAGGATCTGCATATACTCCGGGCACAAGATAAACTGTTTCACCTTCGCCTGTACTGAATATCTTCTCTCCATCAAGATCATATGCATCACAGTTTTCCGTAATTATATCCATTCGTGTTGAATATACAGGTATATCCAGGCTCACCTCCAGATCGCTGAAGGTTGCTTCATCGGGATTATATATAAGCGATGCGGATGCATAGAAGGTATATGAATCTTCATCCTTGAACATTTCATAAGAATCATAATCCTCAAATTCCGAAAGATTATAGGTATGATCAGGATCGCATCCGGTTTCATCCCATTCAAATCCCTCGGGAAGGGTAAGATCTCTGAGCTTGCCACCGTCGATCAGATACAGCTCATCGAGCTCATCCCAGATATCCTCATCGACTAACGGAAGCGGCTTTTTGGTGATAACATAATCAACCGTCTGCACGCTGCTTGTCAGCTTGCCGTCTGTCTTAGCCACAAACATAAGCGTCGTATCGCTGTCTATAGTGATGGTATTGGTATTTGTAAACTCAACCTCCTCGGTAGTTCCATCCTCGTTTTGGACAGTCTCGGTACCCGTGATCACCGGCTCATATTTGGTAGCACGGGTCTTAACAACATTACCGTACTCATCAACCGGCGAAGTTCCGTCTGTCGTATAATAAAACTCAGTGTAATCCGCTTCGGATATTTCTGTATCATCCGAAGCATCATTTGTAAAGTCACACTTAAGAACCACATTGATGCTGCTGTCGTATGTTCCCGAAGGCACAGTCGCATACGGTGTAAGGGTGGTTTCCTCCAAGCCGTCGGTATATACCTTGATCACAACATATCCATCGTTTTCACTGACGAACGGATGACGATCGCCGTCATCATTTAAGCAGTCAAGCTGAACACCCCAATCCTCCGGTACGTATGCATATCCCAAAACCATAAATTCCTGAGCATCAGTACTATTCGAATCATAGGAACCATCCTCAAGGAGTTTCCAGTTATGAACCGGCAGATAAGTTATTGAATCATCATCTGTAAGAACGTTAACCGCCTCGGGAAGCCTGGGTATTATAAAATTATCAAAGCTCCTGTCCGCTATGATCTTTTTATCGCTGTCATAGATCGACATCTCAACATAATCACCATATATCCATTGCAGAACAGGATTAAGCTCTTCGCCGTCATTATCAGGCATTACAGGTTCTGCACCATCTGCTGCCGTGTCACCGGCTTCATCGATATCTCCCTCTTCAATATCCTGCAGCTTTGCTTCATCAGAATCTTCAGCTATCAAGGTATCAGCGGTAAGCGTATCAGCTGTCTGTGTACTTTCTGTCTTAGATGGAGCTTTGACATCGTATGAGAAACTTGCTTTGGAGCTCTCTTTCCAATCACGTTCACCCTTGCCGTTCGCATATCCTTTTATTGCATAAGCCTCCACTGTATAAGTGCAGCTGCCGCTTGGCGGAGCAAATAACACTATACCTGTTCCCGGCTCATACAGCTTAATCTGTGAAGCAGGGGCGCTTCCGTGTTTTAAGGTATAGTATATTTCACTTCCGTCACTCTTTAGAGTAACTACGTAATTCCCGTTCGTACCCTCCTTAAGCTCGGCAGTCGGAGCAGCAGCCACGCTCTCATTGCCCGTAAACCTGTATGCGCAGTCCTCATTTTTGTAATAATCATCATAAGTCCTGAGCCAGGCAAGAGCTATTTCCGGTACGTGTCCCTGCAATACCGCATCTGCATTCTTCGCAAAAGTACCAAGGATATATGCCTTATCACCGTTCTTGTTGTAATCATCTCTTACCAGCCTGAGCACGATACCCATAAGAGCGGGAAAGGCTTTTTTAAAGTTCTTAAGCTCTTTTGCGGACATACTGTCTTCAATGCTCTTCTGACCGTGACTTCTGTCTGTCATGTATCCCCAGAACTTGGTCAGCCATTTACTCTGCATCGACTTCATATCGTCTTCGGTCTTACCCTTATCCCATCCTTCTTTATCGTTGACAAGATCATAAAATGCATTCTTCTTATCACCGAAGGAAAGCTTGTTTACAACACCTCCGAGTGCTGCTGACAATGCTTCTTTTTCAGACGGGGTCTTGGAAAGCATCAGCATTACCAGTTCCCTGAAAGTCTGCTGGGCCGAAAAAGGATCAGCTGCCCATTCACCGGAACCTGACTGGACTTTATTAACACTGTAAGTGTTCCTGGTCAGGCTGGTATTCTTGTCAATAACATTATATGTCTGAAGCTTATCATAAAAATCAGGAAGCCAGGTTTCAAGTTTCTTGGTCGTATTCCTGTCCACTTTATTGAAAGAATAAGCGTCTCCAAATGACGTAATAAAGTTCTTAACACCCATTGTCATGTAAAACTCGTTGAAATAATCATTAAATGTTATAGTGTCATTCACATATAACAGGTGCTTAACCATATTCTTTCTCTGGGTAAGATAATTATTATCTCCAACATACCAGGCATTGTTATCATAAAACTTCGTTATGGTATATCCACCGTTTTTCTCAGATGCTTTAGTCTCTGATTTTTTTACTTCACCCGCTGCATCACCGGGAACAAAATGGTCCACACCATATCTCTTAAAGCCCATCTTCTCAGGTGCGACCATAGGTGTAAGATCAACCATGTTAATAATATTGTGAATACCGCGATATCCGTCTTTATTCTCAGATGTCAGGCTCTTGTCATGGTTATCGGTACCGCCTGCGGGTACTGCATAACAATACGCATACACCTGATTGGGATGATCCTTATACTCTGTCGAATAAACTCCGTATGTATCAACAAGGAACTTACCTGTAAGATTGGCTGTGGCAGATCCCCTTGAGAAGCCTGTAAGCCAGAACTTTACCTTGCCTTCTTTAAGGTCCTTTTCAAGACCGTAGTTTTTCACAAAATAAGCGACTTCTTCCATTACATGGGTTCTTGCCGACTTAAAGCCCGAACTTTCATCATTCACGCCCGATGTATTTTCAGAGTTGATCGTCATATTGCTGGCCCACTCTTTTTCATATCCGTAGCTCCTTATGGCTATCGGAACAAGAGTGTATTCCTTGTTATCAGCTTTTGATTTAATGGTTTTTTTTGCAATAGCCACACCTATTGAATCGTCTGTGGGCTTCTTGATGTACCAGTCATTAATATAAATATCCTTTTCATCGCAGCCGATTCCCCTTAATACGCTCTTTACATTATCAAACTTATAACGGTAGTCGGCATGTGCCTTCACATTGGAATCCGCACTTGCCATGGCCATATTCATACCCATTGTGGCAAGATGGGGATTATAAGTCTTCGGATCATCCATAAAGTATCCGTCAGACCAGAAATACTTATTAACTATATCAACCGTATCTTCGGTATGCGATGGAGAAGATGCATAGCCATATACCACGTCATACTCCTGACCGTCTCCTGCCTTGTACTTATAATTCGAAGCAAAGGTTGCGGTCTTATTACTGTCAAGCGGAAGGTTAACGACTCTTGCCCTGTTTACTCCTTCTCCGCTTCCTTTTTCAAGCAGAAGATGTCTGTAGAGATCTGTCTTGGACATATCTGCAGAACTGTCATCAAAGTAAATATAATAACCTGACTGCCCGCCTTCATCGAGCTTAAACAGACGAGAATCATGATTACCGGGATTTCTCGTCAGACGTCTGTCATTGTAGATTGAATCAAACCTAAGATAAACCTCTGATCTTGGGTGCATAGATCCAAGATCCATTCTAGACACACTTTTTCCTACCTTATTAAGGTACAGATCATCATGTGCCAATGCCTTGGAAGAATTGTCCTTAATGATCATCCGGCCCGAAAGACATATGTCATCAGTGCTGGATACAAATATTCCGCCGCCAACACCCGTGTTATCGCTCTTTTCGGCCTTATTACCCGTGATCTCGCAATCACTGAATCCGTTCTGCTTGCCGTTTGCATATGCAGCTCCACCCTCGTTTGCAGCATTGTCACTCATTTTGGTGTTCTTAACCGAACAATCGCTGCTGTCAAAAAAAACAGCACCACCCTTGCCCTTTGCAACATTGTTCTTCATTACGGCATTTGATAAAGAACACTTGCTTGAATTCATGTAAACAGCTCCGCCGTCCTTAGCCGAAAAATTATTATTCATGCTGGCTCCGTTGGCATAGATGTTTATTTTATCACTGTTTAAATATATAGCTCCGCCATGATCGGCTGCGTAGTTCTCATTAATCTCAGTCCGGTCATCCATCGAAATATTGCACTGCGTTCCTTTTATGTATATTGCTCCTCCGTTTTCATTTGAATAACAGGAAGTAATCTTGGAGCCTGACATATTTATTGCAACCTGGCTTTCAGCATATATCGCACCGCCGTGATCGTCGGTAGCACAGTTAGCGATAGTCAGATCTATAAGATTAAGTGTCGTACCGGTCTCACATATTATCGCTCCGCCGTTTTGGCTGTTATAAGAACCAACAAGCCGGCCTGTTCTGAAATAATGCTTACTCCATACATTGTGAGCCCCCTTTTGCGTTATATTATCGCATGATTGAAGAGAATCAAGCCTTCCACCGTAAATATTTAAGGTTGCTCCGTTCTTCAGTCTAAAGAAGGGATTCTTTTTCTTTGAACTCGTTACATTAACGCCTTTGTCATCATTAGCCCACAGCGAATTACCGTTAAGATAAATACTTACGGGGCTTTTCGTGCGGTTACCATCTATCTCGATCGGCCAATCAGCTGACATATTGTGGTATATATCAACTCTCGGACTCCCAGGATTTAAAAGTATAGCAGTATCGATCGCTTCCTTGAGTTCATGCTGCTCTCCCGCTCCTCCATTGATTCTCAACCAGGCTTTTTTCCATATCACCTTTCCATCGGGAGAATTACCATCCGGGAGTATATCTTCACCTTCGTCAACCGCAAGAGCTTCTCCATAAGATTGGGCACTACCGCGAAGATATGCCATGGCCGCTTCATCGCTCATGAACTCATCATCTGATTCTTTCCTTCGCGCATTGGCCTCAGCTTCGGGAGACTGGACTTCCTCATAATATGATCCACCGTCCGAATGAGCTGCATCATCAGTATAGCCATATTCGTCGGGCAAGGCAGTCCATTCCGGGTCAATGTCGTTTAATGCATCATTATATGCATCTTCCAGAATATCCATGTTCCCGGAATCGCCTGACAGAATATCCTCATCAGCCGCATATACATTAACGGCACCAAGAGTACCTGCCATCGGAAGTGCTGACTGAATCACCATTGAGATGCTCAGCAATGCACTTAACATAATAGTGTAATACCGTCTTTTTTTCATACCATCATCCTCTCCGCTGTTTGAATAAACAACTCACTTTTATTTGCTCCAATGATCTTTCAATCACATTTAGGGATTGTAGTTATATTTTCCGACATTTCCACCCATTTTATCAAGATATTTTATTAAATATGCCAAGATGGCATATTATTCAACAAATATATGCTTTTTCTGCATATTACAGATAAAATGGTCAACAAAAAAACCTCATTATGCCGCCTTGGCATAATGAGGCAGTCTGTACATATCTGTAAAATGGACTACCGACTCCTTCCCTTCCCGGTTCATCACTTTTTATCTTTACGATCATATAAAAACCGGGCTAGTCAAGCCAGTATTCATAATGATGCTTGTTCCGGCCCTTGTGATGAAGCCATGCAGCCGAATAGCCGTTCGCTTCACGCTCCGCATTGTTGGGACTCCTGAAGCCCTGATAGTATTTTGCTCCCATACCTGGGTTCTGATAAGGGCATCCTGATGCCCTATCTCACCTTCCAGGATCACATACTGTATTACACCGTCGCCGCTCCTGTCTATCTGTTCAAAGCGTTTCTTATCCGACAGAGCATTTATGATAAGTTCAGCCTGCAGCATGCCCGACTGTTCCGCATTGGCACCCACATAATAAAGCTTGTTCCAGCGGTTTAAGTCATCCGCAACAGGCTCCCTGTTGAGCTAGGGGGACGGAGTCAGGGGTTCATTTTTACAGTCCCCAATTATATGACTTTGACAATAATGTGCCTGAAGATATGCAACAAAATAGAGGCAGATATTCCTGCCTCTTACATATGTTTAATATCAAATATGCAAACCTGTTAGACGAACTTATTGGCTCATTTTGCTGCTTTAAGACGAGCAATCTCAGCCAATGCATCATGAAGCTGACTTGCCATATCATCTATCTTAGCCATTGCTTCGTCTAATTTTGTCTTGGTTTCTCCAAGTTCTGTTCTGGTTTCTCCAAGCTCTGTCTCTATTACATTGGTTTTCTCTTCGGCTTCTTTAGCTCGTTTTATAGCAGCATCTGCCCTTTCTTTTTCCTTCTTCGTTTCTTCCGCAAATAACTCGTTTATCGCTTCACACATCGTTGGTTCCTCCTTAGCTTCACGTATCAGTTCTATGTTAGCCCTTGTGAATACATTCATCACACCATCTACAAGCTGTTTATGTTCCTGTCCAAGTTTAGGTGCGCTTATCAGTATTCCATCAAGCTCCTTACCCTTGCTTTCATTCGTCAGGCTGCGAAGCCATGTATGTATCTCTGCTTCTTCGTCATCCCACTCCCTGCTGACTATTACCTGTGTCCTGAAGGGCAGATGACCTTTTATTTCGTATATTCCCTTCCTGGCATGAACCAATTCATGCCCATCTCTCTTGAGATGTTCGAAAAGCTTCGCCGGTTTCCTCCGCCGCACGAATGACATCGTAAAGGCATCGCGTCCATACTCATCATACTTGCGCAGTTCTTCAAGATATATTCCTGTATACCCAAGCGCCTTGTAGAAGTCACCCAGAGTCAGGCTGTCTTCGGGGCTCTTATATTCGACTATGTTATACTTATCGAATATAGCTCCCACCTCGTTTACGATCTTAACGGTTCGCATCTTCTTGATTATAAGCAAATCGATCCGTTGGGCCCTGTTTGCGATGAGATGCTCATCCTCATACTCAAGGTCCTTCTCATTCGCCAAGAGTTCAAGCTTCATCGCATTAACGAAGCCTGAATGCCAATCAATTTTCTTCATTTATCTTTCTCCTTAATTATAAAATGTGTTCTTCTTAATTGCAAATGAGCTAGGGGGACGGAGTCGTGGGGTCATTTTTACATAGACGTTTTATTGTCGCTTCCGATATATCCATCAGTCTTGCAACTTGTCTTATTGTTAATCCATTGTTTCTTAAAATATGTACATATTCGTTTCGTTTGATTTTGCTTATATTTTCAAGTTCTGATGTTGAGGATAATCCCGTTATGGATTTGAAAATCGTAAGTGCTTTTTCATCGGTTATAAAATGCCTGGTTTCTCTGTGATCATTAGCAAAAAGCTTTTCATTGGATCTATCTGGTTCTCTAGCCAAAAAACCAAGCAGGGATTCTTTTGTGCCGGTAATATTACAGGCAAAAGATGTGTCGACCAAAGTATTATTTTGACCATGATAAGCATTGAAACTACTCCATTTATAATCTGATTGGAAGCGGCAAATGTTGACTTTAATTGGATTGTTGTGGATATAGACAAGTGTGGAAAGAAATGCCCTGTCATTTTCTATTGCCGTACTATAGAACCGATCTTGAAAAAGATGCCCTGAGCGTAAATATTTATTGTTATACCACCGTACAAACCTGGTCTCCAGACTTTGAAAAAAAATAGATAGCTTTTCGTCAGGTGATTTCAGCAATATGTGAATGTGATTATCCATCAAGCAATACGCATATATCTTAATATCATATTTCTTTTTGCAATCGGACATTATATACAGAAACTTGTTGTAATCGGAATCTTCTTCGAAAATTATATGCCTATTAACAGATCGAAGTATGATGTGATATATGCCGGATGAACTCATGATTCTTGGTTTCCTTGGCATAAACACTCCTATGGTTATAGATTATGAATATAAATATGTTGTATGCGGATTATACAATGATTGAATGTGAAAATCAATACTAAATACAAAATACTTCGGTAATTACTTCGGTAATTAATTTCTCCCATCCCGCGGACGATTTTGAGATTATAAATTTTCTTAAAATATCTATAAGCACAGTATACATCGCATTTTCAGCCATCTGATGGAAGTTTTAAACATACCGTTATGTTAACCTAAAAATAATTGCAACATCCTTGGTAAGGATGAGGTCAGCAGTTCGATTCTGCTTAGCAGCACTTAAAATGACTTCACCGATCAACATCGGTGAAGTCATTTTTTATGGAGCATATGGGACTTGAACCCACGACCTCCACACTGCCAGTGTGGCGC
>DFKQ01000009.1 GCA_002373875.1 Lachnospiraceae bacterium UBA3641 | reverse complement strand
CATTACATCTCGCCGCCGATCAATCCCAGCCGGCCTGTCTTACCATCCTATAATTTCCTGCCGGTTGCCTGCATTCCACGAAATCATCAATCGTGCATTTGGAACATCCGTCACATTATTGTGAGGATGTATTTTTTTATAACATCATTATTTTAAAGCAAAGTTCACTCATAGTCAACTCTTAGTTGATTAAATACACCGTCGGTTGACTTTTCCGTATATACAATGAATAAAGCTGTTAAATTACGGGAATTATCGGAAGACAGCGATAATACGGGATGGGAGGAAAAATCATGTATATATGGGATATGGGGGAAAGAATAAAAAAACTGCGTACATCGAAAGGATATACGCAGCAACAGCTGGCCAAACGGCTCAACGTTACCAAATCTCTTATAAGTGCCTATGAAAACGGACAAAGAGCCCCCTCTTACGAGGTTTTGATAGGGATTTCTTCTATATTTAAAGTATCAACCGATTATTTACTGGGAGTGGACCACAGAGAATACCTGGACATGTCGGGCTTGAGCGATGAACAACGGATACTTTTGACTCATCTGGTCGATACAATGCGCAGGCCCTGATACAATACTCATCATTGACCAAACAAGTCATCCATGCAGATCACCTTCCCCACATAATTACTGTAAGCATTCTTTTTTAATCCGTAGGTTGTTATCATAGTGACGATGATCGTCATTTTTGTTTTTGTGGAATCTCTGAAAACGCTGACTTTATTCTTCAGATCCATATCGTAATCCTTATCTATTTCGTATTCATTGCCTGCGAACCTGATCTCGCATAAATGGATCACCCTGTCGCGCCTTTCTATCAACATATCTATTTGCGTTCCCGGTTCTTCGTTACCACCCTTTTTATACCAGGTCGATATCTCGGTTAAGACTCCCGAAATTCCAAGCTTATCCTTTATCCGGGTGATATGATCCCGGCATACCTGCTCATAGGTCAGTCCCGCCCAGGCGCGCCTTGCGGGATTATCATTCATATTGCTGAAGAAGTGCTCATCCTTGCCGTAATTATCCCTGATAAACCTGAAATAAAACAACGAGTAGTATGAGTCAGGGGACGTATCAGGTGACTCACTCAACCGTAACGGACTTAGCCAGGTTCCTCGGCTTATCCACATCAAGGCCGCGGGCTACCGACATGTAGTAACCCATAAGCTGAAGGGGAACGACCGCAAGGGAAGCCTCGAATATCTCCTCCGTTTTGGGAATATAGACGGTAAAGTCAGCCGTATCCTCGATCTCGTAATGGCCTGAGCTCGTGATGCCGCACAGGTAGGCCCCGCGGCTCTTAACTTCAACCATGTTGGAAAGGGTCTTTTCGTACAGGTCAGACTGGGTAAGAACGCCGATAATAAGAGTTCCGTCCTCAACAAGGGATATGGTCCCGTGCTTTAATTCGCCGGCAGCATAGGCTCCCGAATGAACGTAACTTATCTCCTTCATCTTAAGAGAACCTTCCAGGCTTATGGCGTAATCTATGCCGCGCCCTATGAAGAATACATCATGTACGTTTGAGAACTTGGCCGTAAACCACTGGAGCCGCTCCTTGTCCTCAAGCGACCTCTCGATCTTATCCGGAAGGGTGCGAAGTTCATTCAAGAGTTCATCATACCGCTTCCCGTCTATGTTGCCGCGAACAAAGGCAAGCTTAATTGCGAACAGATACATGGCGATAAGCTGGGCCGAGTAAGCCTTGGTGGTGGCAACCGCGATCTCGGGTCCCGCCATGGTATACATCACATGGTCGGATTCCCTGGCGATGGTCGAACCCACAACATTTACTATGCCCATGGTCTTTATCCCAAGCTTCTTCGCCTCACGGATGGCAGCAAGCGTATCGGCCGTCTCACCCGACTGGCTTATGGCGATCACGAGGGAGTCAGGTGCCAGAATGGGATTGCGGTAGCGGAACTCACTGGCAAGTTCCACCCTTACCGGAACCCGGGCCAGCTTCTCGATCACGTACCTGGCCACCATGCCAACATGATAAGCCGAGCCGCAGGCTGCGATGTGGACTTCGCTGAGCATCTTAAGGTCCTCATCCTTAAGACCCACCCCTTCAAGATCGATCGAATTGTCATCCTTAAGATAAGCGTTTATCGTATCCCTTACCGCTACCGGCTGCTCATGGATCTCCTTCATCATGAAGTGCTCGAAACCACCCTTCTCGGCAGCTTCGGCATCCCACTCAACATTGGTCAGATCCTTGCCTATCTCCTCACCATCGATGTTGTAGAAATGCACCTCCTTATCCTTAAGGCAGGCCATCTCCATATTACCGATGTAGTAAACGTTCCTTGTATATTTAAGAATAGCGGGCACATCCGATGCAACGAAGCTGGCATTCTTATCAACGCCGATGATCATGGGGGAATCCTTACGGGCAACCCATATCTCATCAGGATAATCCTTGAACATCACGGCAAGGGCATACGAACCCCGCACGCGCACCATGGTCTTGGCAAGGGCGTCAACAGGGCCGAGCCTGTATTTTTTATAATAGTAATCTATAAGCTTGACTACCGCCTCGGTATCGGTCTCGGAATAGAAGGTATAATCCTTCTTAAGGAGCTTGTCCTTGATCTCGATATAGTTCTCGATTATACCGTTATGGACACCCACGACCTCATAATCATCGCTGTGGTGGGGATGGGCATTGTTCTCAGAGGGTTCACCATGGGTCGCCCACCTTGTATGTCCTATGCCGCAGCTGCCCTTCATGGCCTTGCCGTCGTCCGTCTTATTGGCCAGCTCGGCAAGCCTTCCCTTGGCCTTGACGATCCTCACCTTGTCTGCCCCGTCCCTTACCGCGATGCCGGCAGAATCATACCCCCTGTATTCTAACTTGCCAAGTCCCTCAAGCAATATGGGCGCCGCCTGTTTGTTACCGCAATATCCTACTATTCCGCACATACGTTATTAAACCCCCTTTTAAACCGTTCCTATCATTCCAAAGAATTGTTTCTGCTTAAAAAGGGCGCTTCGAACCCTTGTCCGAAACGCCCTTGTTTCATCACCTTCCATTATATAAGATATGGAAAACATGTCAAGATATACAAATCGTCTTGCAAACTCATGTTCGATATGGTATACTGTCACAGCAAGGGAGCTGCCAAGACAAGGCGGTTAGTCCTCCACCAGGAGGATCTGGACCCTCCGTTTATCATAGAAACCCGTATGGGAATAAATATGGAAGGGAGGGATGTGATATGGTAATGAACATCATAGCTGCTGTTGCCGCTGTGATAACCATCTTCTCAGCAGGAGTTGCTGTAGGAAGATACTTTAATTCCAGTAAAAACGACCGCCACTAGTATCGAGGCTATGGCGATCGTTTTCTTTTCAATATAACCCGGGCTAACCGTCTTCCGGCAGCTCCTTTGTATCTTTATTATAGCATTTTAAAATGGGATGTCAACGCATGATGACGCCTCCTCCAATAATGCAGGCATCGTCATCGTAGAAGACAGCCGACTGGCCGGGGGAGGGTGCCTTGACAGGCTCCTCAAATGTGATCTTTACATGGTCCTCGTCGATCCCCTCAACGTAAGAGGGAGCCGCCTTATGGCGGTAGCGGATCTTGGTCATGGCCCTGACCTTCTCACCTGTCTCAAGGCCCTTAATACCCATGAAGTTGAGCCTGTCGCATACAATAACATCAGTCATCACAGAGGCCTCATCCCCTATGATGATCTGATTCTTCGAAACATCTATTTCCTTAACATAGGCCGGATACCCAAGCGGGAGTCCCAGACCCTTGCGCTGCCCCACGGTGTAGTGGAATATTCCCTTATGGCGGCCCAGTACCTTCCCGTCCTCATCCACGAAGTCACCCTCACCGGGTATCTCCTCATCCGTATTATCCCTTATGAAGTCCGTATAATGCCCGTCGGTCACGAAGCATATCTCCTGGGAATCGGGCTTGTTCGCGACAGGAATCCCGGCCCTTAAGGCTATGGCCCTCACCTCATCCTTACTGTATTCCCCAAGGGGCATAAGGGTTCTTGCGAGCTGGTCCTGACTCAGCCTGTATAGCATATAGGTCTGGTCCTTGTCCGCATGCAGGGCCGTCTTCACGCAATAGCGCCCGTTATCCTTCCGTACAACATGGGCATAATGACCGGTCGCGACATAACCTGCCCCCATCACATCGGCCGTATACATCATCCTGTCCCATTTCACTGCCCGGTTGCACACAACGCAGGGATTGGGTGTCAGCCCCGTTAAGTATTCCCGGATAAAGGGGTCCGTCACGTATTCCTTAAACTCGGATATACAGCTTACGGCATAGTAGTCAATCCCTATGGCATCCGCAGCCGAGCGCGCATCATCGATCTCGCAGCACCGGCTCTGCCCGCCTTCTTGCATCGCAAGGGTGCGGAGGGTTACCCCGATAACTTCATATCCCATTTCCTTCAACAGGTAGGCACAGACGGCGCTGTCCACACCGCCCGACATACCTGCGATCACTTTCCTCTTATCCATCCTGTCAGTGCCTTAAGCCGCCTTTCTTCAATGTGTGCTGTTCCTTAAATTAACTATCCTGTTCCAGTCCTCGGTATACTCGGGATCAAATCCGTTCCTTACCGCAAAGTCATATGCAGCATAGTAATTATTTGCCCTGAAGCATACATCACCCTTCCAGTCAAGAACCTCATAGGGATTATTCTTGTCGGCTCCCGAAATATTCTGTGCATTGAATATAAGGCCTCCGCCAACCTTGCCAAGTTCTTCGTCTTCTATTTTCCTGCTCTTTGCTTCTTCGCTCATAATGCCACCTCCTTAAACTAATGTATATAATTATTCAGAACAAGCTCAAAATACTACGTATTTTTCGCTATATTGGATTCATCCAATACATATATTTATAAAATATGTCCTGCTCAAGCAAGCTTGGCATTCCATATTTTAAAATATATGTGCTGTTCTGAATAATTATATTATATGTTAGCACACGTCACAAAAGCGTCACAAGACTTTTGACTTTTCGCTGTCAAACACCTATAATTTTAGTATGTTAATTCATTACCTTCAAAACCACCAATTGAACATCATGCTGATATTGATCGGCATTGTCGGAATGCTGATCTTCTTCACCATTATATCAAAGGCCCTGTCGGGTAAGCGCAAGCTAAGCATGCTGGGGCTTGAGTTCAGCGTCTTCCTGCTCCTTATAAGCGACAGGTTCGCCTACATATACAGGGGAGATGTAAGCGCTACCGGATATGTCATGGTGAGGCTGTCCAACTTTCTTGTGTTTGCCCTCTCCCTTGTCGCGCTATGGACCTTCACGGTGTACCTTTCCGACCTGTATATTCACGAAGGCGGGATGACTGATATCCCCAAGCCCTTAAAATGCATCCGTCTTCTGGCTGCTGCGGGCGAGCTCCTTATAATAATATCGCAATTTACCGGAATCTACTACACCTTCGATGATCAGAACAGGTATAAACGTGCGCCGGGAATTATTGTATGCTACTCGATACCCCTTATAATATTCCTCATACTCCTGTTCACTATCATTAAGGAAAGGAAGCGTTTAAGGCTCAGGATAACGATCCCCCTTTTCATGTTTGCGCTGGTGCCCTTCCTTGCTTCAATAGCCCAACTGTTCCTCTACGGCCTTTCTCTTACCAATATATCCATGGTGGGAATGGTCGTGCTCCTGTATGTCTTCTCCTTCCTTGACATGAACAAGACGGTTGAACATGCCAAAGAGATCGAGATCAACATGCTTAAGAAGGAACGCAAGAACATGCATCTTCTGTTTGAGCAGACGGCGGAAGCCCTTGCCAATGCCATTGATGCCAAGGACACCTATACCCACGGGCATTCAACCCGCGTGGCCGAATATTCCAGGGAGATAGCGCGACTGTCCGGCTTAAGTGAGGAAGAGGTTGATGAGGTGTATTTCGCCGCCCTGCTGCATGATGTGGGCAAGATCGGCATACCTAACAGCATCATAAACAAGAACAGCAGGCTTACCGATGAGGAATACGCCGTGATAAAGTCACACCCCGTCATCGGCAAGCAGATCCTCTCAAGCATCAGCCAGTCGCCCTACTTAAGCATAGGCGCCAACTTTCATCATGAACGCTACGACGGCAAGGGCTACCCCAACGGGTTGCTGGGCGAGGATATTCCCTGGATCGCCAGGATCATCGCAGTGGCGGATGCCTACGATGCCATGACCTCGAAACGAAGCTACAGGGATCCCGTTCCCCAGCACAAGGTCAGGGAGGAACTGGTCAAGGGCTCCGGGACCCAGTTCGATCCCGTATACGCCCATATCATGCTGAACATGCTGGACAGCGACCCCGATTACCATATGAAGGAGAAGGAGAAGGTTACTGTTCTTGCGGGGCGTTCAGGACTCAGCTGCTACAAATACAGGGAGCGGGTGTCCGAGGGCATATGGCTGACGCAGAAGCCCGTAAGCATACATTTTAAGAGTCACGGGACCGGGGATCATCCCTATATACACAGCATTCCCACCCTTATCATATTCGATTCACTGGATGCCCGCGTCCATGAGGATGACTATACCAAAAGGGACCTTATCTACACCGAATACGCAACGATCCGTCTGGACGGTCATATAGAGAAGGGGGCCGCCCGTAAAATAAAGACTGTTGTTAAAGACAATGAAGCATATGACTCTCCCGATTATGAGAAGCTTAACCGGGATGGGATCGAATACGATATCTACGGAGTCAGGGTTAGGGATCATCTGTTCATAAGGATCGCGACCATATACCGGACCACGGAGATAACCATTGCACTCGAAGACAGCACCCGTTACGCTTATATCGGAATCACCGGTGAATACTGCGATATATCGGATGTGAAGCTTAAGAATTCGGATACTCCGGTGGATGATGACTTCATCGAAAGGATCGCTGAGGAGATAAGCTACATCAATGTTCCCAAGGGAGATATACCAAATGTGCAGGTTGACGGATGGCGGTCGGCTTATTCCGAAGCCCTTCCCGTTACCGGAGATATGCGGATCACCTTCCATTCCATGAGGCTGCCTACGGCAAGGCTCGTATGGCACTGCCCCTTTGTTAACCTCTTCTATTCAGCCGACGGACAGCCAAATGGTGAAGGCTTCGATGACTATGCGGTGGTCAGGCTTGACGGTGAGGAGTGGGATTCCAACGCCCTGGCCGACAACTCCATATCCGTGACAAGGGACAATGACTTCGGCAACTGGGATAAATGGAAGCAGCGCAACCGCGCCGGCCTTGACTGGGATGTCCTTATACGAAAAACCGGCAATACAGTTACGGTGACTACATCAAACGCAGGCATTCACTTAAGCTTCACCTCCGTGGCAAAGCACGATCCCCCGGAAGTATACTTGGCACTCACGGGGGATCAGGTTGCGATCACCAATATAAGGATTCATTGAGTCAGGGTGAGTCAGGGGACGTATCTATTCCGTCTGGGTCAGCATACTCTTCTCTACCTTCTCGACCTGCT
>DFKQ01000060.1 GCA_002373875.1 Lachnospiraceae bacterium UBA3641 | reverse complement strand
TTTCCAGGTTCGAATCCTGGTAGCGCTGCGATAAAGGCTCTTACTAAATCAGTAAGAGTCTTTGTTTTTCAGCATTTTCAGAAAAAAATTGGTTAATACAATCATTTAAATGATGAATATGCTCATTATCGTAAGAAACATGATTGTTCATACTGTGTAATGGTCCTATGTCAATAAAAAGTACAAATTAAAATGAGAGGTTTACCTGCTTATGCAGCAGGTGCAACCATAACCCTCTCATATAGTTCTTCAAATTCGTTAGGAGACATATAGTCACAGTGGCTGTGAATCCTAACTGAAGATCAAGCTGCAGGTGGTCATCGGATACGGGCAATTGATAAACCATCTGATTTATGGTAGATTATAGCCATAAAAAGGGATTTTTTGACCAAAGGAGGTACGAGATGAAGTTTTATAAGTTAGAAGATCAGGTAATTATAAGTGATAAGTCGCTTACCGTCGGAACGGAGCTTATTCCCAACACGACAGATGCTGCCGGCGAGAAGCATGTCCCGGTTGTTTCTGTGGTTGACGATACCGTGACCGTGAAGGTGGGTTCCGTAGAGCATCCCAGCCTTGATGCTCATTACATTGAGTGGATCGTTCTTGTTACCGAGGGTGGATTCCAGATGCATTATCTTAAGCCGGGGATGAAGCCCGAAGCGGTATTCAGGGTAAATGAGAAGCCTGTGGCAGCTTATGAATACTGTAATCTCCACGGATTATGGAAGACGGATGTGTAGAAACAGATGAGCAGAAGAGAAGAAAAGAGCATGCCCATGGGTGTGCTTATAGTTTTGGTGAGCCTGGCAGCAGTGCTGTGTATCGTTCTTGGTACATTGATGTATCTGGACAACAGGGCGCTTATAAGAAATGAAGAAGATGATAATAAGTTAACCCAGACTCAAGCCAGGTCGGAAGCGGAAGAGAAGGCTCCATCCGTAAGTGATACAGAAGATCCGGAGGTTGCGGTTACGAATGATGATAGTGCATGGTCGTACGAGAGCCTTCTTCCGGCAGATAAGAACATAGATATTGCCGGGCTTAGGAATACTGTAAATGAAGACATATATGCCTGGCTGTATATTCCGGATACAGGAATCGACGAAGAGGTGCTTCAACACCCTGAAGATGTTTTTTATTATACAACCCACAACAGCAAGGGCGAGGATGACGGAGAAGGGGCACTCTTTACCCAGATGTTCAATAATAAGGATTTTTCCGATAATGTTACCGTGATATACGGCCATAACGGTGGAGACGGCAAGGGTTTCTCCAATCTTAATCTGTATGCGGACCCTGCCTTTTTTAAGTCGCATCCCTATATTTTTGTGTATACGGAAAACGCGATCCTTCTTTATGAAACGTTTGCCGCCTATGAATCGGATGATAAACTCATTGTGGTCTTTTATGGAACTCAGGATAATGATATGTATCAGATATATCTGCAGAGACTTAAGGAGATCGCAGGCGTCAGCTACAATGTTAATGAAGGAAGCTGGCCGTCGGGACAGGATAAGATACTTACACTGTCAACAGGAATTATCGGGAAGGACGATCGGAGGTTTCTTGTTCAGGCCAAATTCATCGGCGGTTTTGTAGAGGATGATGAGAATGGGTAGAAGAGGAGTGACAAGAAGCGAATACATACTTAGGCGGGTCCTGATAATATTTGGGTGTATTCTTGCCGTGATCGTGATCCTGGCCGCAACGGTTAAGATAATGATTATCCTTGGAAGAGACAGGCTCAGTAAGAATGCGAACAGTGAAGGACCTTCCATCACGGAGGAAGAGAATTCGCAGATGAAGACAGAGTCGATCTACTCAAGTGACTGGCAGGACGGATGGGTGAGCCTTGACGGCAAGGTTTATGAGTATAACGACCGGATACGAACTTTTCTTGTCATGGGAATAGATAATGCCCATAATCAGGCAACGGACCCTGAAGTTGTCGCTAAGACGAGCGGTGGACAGGCAGACGGCCTTTTTCTTGTGATAATCAATCCTGTGGATGAGACCATCAGGATTCTGGCAGTTAACAGAAATACGGAAGTGCCGATAACTATGGCTTCTATGGGACAAAATGACGCAGATGTAATATATGACGGTCCGATAGCCATTCAGCATGCTTTTGGCGGAGGCGGTGAGTACTCCTGTACACTTACAAGGGATGCCGTTAGCAAGCTTATTTTTGATATGCCGATACATGCCTATATGTCCGTAGGATATGAAGCGATACCAAAGATAAACGACGCGATCGGAGGAGTAACTCTTACCATACCTGAGGGGATGGATGATCTTCCTAAGATAAACAGCGCATGGATAGCCGGGGCCACGGTTACATTAAACGGTAAAGATTCTGTTGATTTTGTAAGAAAGAGAGATACGGAAGAGTTCGAAAGTGCCAGGAAGAGACTGGCAAGGCAGAAGCTCTATCTTACTGAGCTGGTTAAAAAGCTGAGAGATGAAACGAAAGAGGATATCACGCTTCCGATAAGCTTATACAGTAAGCTCAAGGAATATATCGTAACTGATCTTACGGTAGATGAGATGAGTTTTCTGGCATCTGAATATGCCGGATTCTCTTTTGACAGTGACGGTATATATACGATGGAAGGTGAAACGATACTTAAGGATGACGGATATGAGCATTTTTATCCGGATGAGGAGGCTTTAAGGGCTCTTGTAATAAGGCTCTTTTATAAAGAAGTTGACAGATGAGATGCAAACTAGTAAATTTTAGTGTATAATGTTTAAGTCACAAGCACTCTTTAGAAAGGGGGACTTCGCAAAGTGAAAAAGAGATTTATGTCAGTGGTTATCGCTTCTCTGCTCATTATTTCAATGTGTGTACCGGTATCGGCTAAGCGTGTATTTGTCCAGACTTCACCAAATGGCGGCGGTTATTGGGGAGTGGTACCTGACAGCAATGATTCATCTTCAGGATCATCGAGCAGCAGTTCTTCGAGTTCCGGCTCGACAAGCAGCCAACCGGCTAAGGAGCCTGTGTTCACAACTCCCACAGGTCAGCCTATAACCGACAGCCTAATTGCTCTTCTTGCTGCATCGCAGTCTAATACCGGGGCAGTTGCACCTGTAAGCAAGACCACTATCATTGCATACAGTAATTATCTGAGGGCTATCGGAATGAATGCTGCGCTTGTAACTGCATTTGTTCCTTCCGGTAAGGCAGGTAAAGACGTTGTAAGTAATGGTCTTATTGTTAATGGGTTAAGTTATACCGTAATGATACAGAGGCCTACCGGTCAGGTTGAATTTGTTACTCCGACCAAGATAGAAAATGGCAAGCTCACTTATAATAAGCCTGCAGGTCCTATAGCATCTATTGCTATTGTATGTAATGCAGTAGCACCTAAGTAATACGGTTTTTTAGTAATAAACTTTTTCTCGTCCCGTGAACGGGGATGAGATTAGTCACGCGTGATTAATCAAAGTTCAAAAGGCTTGTGGCAGACGGGGGCTGAGATATGCCCCCAGTTTTTTTGTGCAGCGCTCTTCGGGCGCGTATGTGATGACAGGCTGAAGATTATAAAGCTTTTTGGGGAAGAATATGAGTTTTGAACGGTCAAATGTCAGAATTGTTTTGATAACGGTACTTATAGGGGTACTTGTGTGCGTGGGAATCGTTGTATACGGCACACATAAGAAGGGCAGATCTGTCACGTTTAATCGTGATGAGATGCTTGAACATGCCCATAAGTTCTATGAAGAAGGAGATATCAAGAAGGCAGTCACTCAGATGGAATACTATTGTCTCAACAGGGATGATGTCTTTGAAGAGGAGATAGAGCTTGCGGGATGGTATAAGGAGCTTGGTGATGAAGTAAACGCAATTAAGACATATAAGCTTGCCGTGGGAATGGCTGATTATGCCGGGAATGAGATATCGGTGAATGAACCCTTCTATCATGTTGAAAGTGATTCGGTGAGCATTACGATAGAGCCGGTAGTCGGCTTCACGCAGGGGATGGAACTGATCTTCAAGGGTGAAGACATAACGCCCGAGGGTTATGATACGGGCAGGGTGAACGGCATAAGAGATGAACTCACGGATGAGAAGGGCTGCAGGACAACCCCATGGACGGAAGTTGACAAGAGTAAGGGCTCGATAATACTTACGGGCGATATGAACTGTGCGGTATGGCAGTTTATGAATGCAAATGGTGAGATTTCGAATATAGAAGACCTTTATTATGAAGAGAATGAGGAGGAAGAGGAAAATACACAGGAGGAAGGTGAGAATGTCCTGTGCAGAATGGGGTCGATAGAACTTAATAACAGGTCTTATTCAATAATGAATATCCCTGAAGATGCTGTAAAATGCCGTGTTACTTACGCAGATGAATCAATAGACGGAAGAACATTTTCCGACAGCAGGGGAATCGTAATGTATTACGGCACAATGCTGCAGGGTTTCTCGGATTCGGGAGCAAGTTCATGTGAACTCCCGGACCTGACGAGCGGCCAGTCGGTCAGATACGAGGACGGTAAATGGTCCCTGTATGTTAATGGAACGTATATGCAGGATCTTGACATTGTTCCCCCTGCAATTTATGACGGAGCAGGAATATTTATGCAGGGTGAAGTGTGCGGTAAAGTCATAGTTGAAGAGAAGGGTGAGAGAACTACCGGCAGCGTTGATGCGGAGTATGGCGTGGAATTTTCGACGTCTCGCGGGATTTCGGCGGGACGCAGGCTTGGGGATGCCGTAGGTATGCACTTTGATTACTATGCCGATAATGAATGGGTAGGCGGTACAGGGAATGATTTTGATCTGGCTTATCCGTGGTCGGAGATCAGACTGTGTAATCTGGTGAATGATGAAAACGGGATGACGGTGGTATATCAGGGACAGCCGGGCTACTCCGATGATGGTACAAACGGAAATGTAATGGTTGAGATCCCGAAGTTTTATATTAAAAGGATCCAAACAGATGATACGGAACAGATATGGATAAGCGGAACAGAACATGACGGTTACGTTATAGATCCGGTATTTTTGGACGGTGGTGAAGAAAAAGAGCATGTTTACATCGGAGCTTATCTGGGGAGTGTGGAGAATGATGTGCTTCTAAGCAAGGCAGGTGTTTATCCGGCTGTAAATATGAAGTATGATGATATGAGGGTAATGGCAAGGAGCAATGGGGACGGTTACCGGGCCCTGGGCTATAACATGTATTCTGCGATACAGAAGCTTTTCATGGTGGAAACAGGGTGTATGGACGCGACCTCCTTAATGGCAGGTGAACAGGATCTATACTATTACAGTCAGATCAAGGATTACAATAACAAAAATACGGCCATAGCCCTGCAAAGCATGCAAGCCTCCAACAAGATAGTTGTGAATGACTTCTATGCTACTCAAAAGCTTGAAGAAGGATCGTCGGTTGTATTTCTGACCGCTTCTGACGGATGGGGAGCTCTGGAGAATGCGGGAGGTCCGAATGGAACCGAAGAAGTCATGCAGAGGGCCGATAGGACAGAAGATGAGGATGAAAACGGGATCGAAGGCGGAGCCTGCAGGGAGATAACATCGGTTGTAACAGATGGGGGCCATATAGAGATCAGTTTTGACGGTGAGCCGATAGATATAAGGGCCGGCGAAACGGTTATAGCCTCCTACCCTTCCAAAACGGGTAAAACCGGAAGCATTGGCTATTGCACCGGATATCTTGGGGCAAACAACGGAAGGCATGGCTTCAAATACAGAAACATAGAGAATATTTACGGCAGTGAGATGACAATGTTGGGCGCGGACTCATATATTAAAGACGGAATCTTCTTTTTTACGGATGGCAACGGCGAAGAGCAGGAGCTTGATGCATTTATTCCCGAGCAGAACATGGGCCTTGACGGTGGTATTTCCGATCATAACAATACGAATGATATTTGTATCAAAAAAATGTCATATGATGAGAACTACCCCACGATCATGATGCCTGTAGAGTTTGGAGCATCTGTATACAGCCATTACGGTGACTATTATTACTACAGATCATCCGGTGATGATAAGGAATACTACCTATGTACCGGTGATCCAATGAACGCCAAGAAGGCCGGCGGCCTCTTTGAAATGAGGGCTGTGATCGATTCGGATGATTTCGCAAGGTATTACTGTGGCGGCAGACTGATGTTTCGATGATCATAAGGGGTACCACGAAGCGAAGCAAGTGGTGGATTCCTTATGATGCCATAGCGGCGAGCGTATCAAAAGAAGTACGGAGTACTTCTTACGATGTTCAGATGAGCATAAGGGTAGAATTATTCAATATACTCTTGATTTATTACATGTAAATATTTTACAATAAAAGAATGAAATAGCTTAAGCGGGAGGTATTTTGTTATGGCTATGAGGTTGGTAACGAGATCGGACTTCGACGGACTGGCTTGCGGAGCTCTGTTGCTTGCAGCAGGAGTTGTTGATCATTGGACATTTGCGCATCCCAAGGATCTTCAGGATGGACTTGTGGAGATAAATGAGAATGACTGTCTTGCCAATGTTCCTTATGTGGAAGGATGCGGCCTGTGGTTTGATCATCATTCCAGTGAATTTGAGCGCAACCAGCTCGAGGGCAAATACAAGGGAGAGAGCAGGATCACTCCTTCATGTGCCCGTATCATATACGAGTATTACGGCGGCAAGGAGACATTTCCGAACTTCGATGAAATGATGGTTGCTGTTGACAAGGTTGATTCGGGCAACCTTACGATAGATGAGATCATGAATCCACAGGGATGGATCCTTGTGGGATTCCTTATGGATCCAAGGACCGGTCTTGGAAGATGGAGACAGTTCACAGTATCCAATTATCAGCTTATGGAGAAGCTGATGGTCGCCTGCAAGGATAAGTCAACTGCCGAGATTCTTGCCATGCCTGATGTTAAGGAGCGTATAGAGGTTTATGAGGAGCAGACGGCCAAGTTCAAGGAGATGGTTAAGGCCCATACCCGCACGGAAGGGAATGTAATAATAAGCGATCTGCGCGGTGTTGACCCTATATATACAGGAAACCGCTTCATGATATACAGCATGTATCCTGAGCAGAACATATCCGCCTGGATAGTTAACGGACGAGGCGGTCACGGATGTTCTGCCGCAGTCGGTTACAGCATACTCAATAAGACCTGCAAGGTTAATGTGGGTCATCTTATGCTTAAGTATAACGGAGGCGGTCATGAGAAGGTGGGTACCTGCCAGTTCTCGGATGAGACCATGAATGAAGGACTTCCCAAGATGCTTAAGGAACTGTGTGAACTTGCGAATGCCTGATAACGGAACGGGAACGGATTTAAAAAAGAGCAAGAGGATGACTGGTATTGTATTATCCGCAGCCGGAGTGCTTTTGGCTGCGGGTATTATTATTTTTATCAACATGAATAAAAGAAGATATGAATATCCTGTGGAACAGACATTATCTTCCAATTTCGTGCAGGAATCCATGATGGTAAAAACGGATGGGTATATCCAGCTGATCGGGAGCTTTGATAGCAGGGATAAAGCTGAGGAAGCGGCTGCCCTGTATGGTATAGAGCTGGACAGCTACAATGAAGGACTTGCTGTATTTCTGGCAGATGATGGGATTGATATAAACAGTATGATGGAAGATGGCGTAAGAAAAGGATATCCTGCCCTGTCGTACAACTATAAAAGGTTTGCGGATTAGGTCATATTTGAAAGGGGATCAAGATGAAACGGAATTACCTGACGAGATGTCTTGCCATTGTCATGTGCATTGTTATGCTGACAGGCGAAAGCGTAAGTGCGGCAGATGTCGTAATGAAGGATGCGCTGTCCGTGTCGGGGAACGGAATCGCAGATGAAATTGAGATATTTGATGAAGAACCGGTTGATGGTAACATCGGTGTCAGTCAAAATGAGATAAATAACGGAATGTTTCCCGGACTTGATGACGGCTTTGCGATAAGCTCCCGGATGCTTGATGATAAGGCTCTGCTCAGTGAGCATGTAGATCAGAACAATGATCTTGAAGAAGGCAGGGATTATGTTGAGGACAGGATACTTGTTGAGGCAGCTGCACCTGATGAAGCGGAGAAATACGCTGAAGCTTTTAACGGTGAGCTTGTATCCTATAACAACGATCTTGCCGTGATCGAGCTTAATGAAGATCCGGAGAGGCCTGAAGCTACTGTGATCGATGCGGTTGTTGCGTCTGCCGATGAAAGAACAAGACTTCCGGCGGCATGGCCTGATTACTACAGGTATCTGTGCGATGATATTATTGAGCCCGACATTTCGAAGCCTGCAGTGGAAGCTGCGGATCAGGGTTCTGAGCCTGATATGGAGAATGATACGGATTCCTGCGTGAATAAGGGGGATGAGGAAGAGCTTCCCTGGTATGCCATGACGCCCGAAGATATAGAAATAAGTCCTGACGGAGGGACTGTGGAATTCTATGATGAGGATGGTGAAATAGTTGCCGACGGAGGCAGCATTAGCGATCAGGGCAATGACCCCATGTTAAAGCCGACAGATGAAATGTACCAGTGGCATCATGATCTCATCGGCTCCAAATACGCATGGCAGGCAGGTTATACCGGGGCAGGTGTTAAGGTATGTGTAATAGATACGGGAATAATAGACAGCCATGAGGATATTACAACTGTCGGGAAAAGAGGCTGCGGAGAGGATGGTATCAGCGCAGCTACCGATATAAACGGGCATGGTACAAATGTTTCCGGTATTATAAAGGCAACCGGAAATAACTTAAAGGGAGGCAGCGGGGTAGCTTATGGAGCTTCTCTGTATGTTATAAATGTTAATAAAAGTAATAATTCGATAAGCGACAGCGGACTGATCAGTGCGATAGACTATGCCGTGAACACTTACAAGGTCGATGTTATCAATATCAGTATCACGGGTTCCGCATACAGTGAACCTCTTAAAACATCTGTACAAAACGCATATAAAAATGGAGTGGCGGTATTCTGCGCAGCAGGCAATGAATCAACAAATGCTATCGGTTATCCGGCCAGATACAAGGGTGCCATATCGGTTGCGGCGGTTGATCGTAATAACAAATTGACTTATTTTTCAAACCGGGGAGATATTGATTTTACAGGTCCCGGTGTGGATATATATTCTGTGGCAAATGATTCAAGCTCTTCATATGATTCCATGAGCGGTACCAGTCAGGCAACCCCTGCTATTGCAGGTGTCGGGGCAGTGCTGCTTAGTACGGGCAGGGTTACGGGAACCGGAGAAACTAAGGTCGAGAATCTCAAAAGCTGGATGGAATCGGGATGTATTAAATCCGGAGTAGGTAAAGGAACACCAAATCTTGCCAAATGTCTTGGACTGACAACATCTTTATCGGCTCCGTCAGAGCCGAGCGTTGACACAAAGCCCGGTACCTACGACAGGAAATCGGTCAATGTTAAATTTAATTCGATTCCCGGAGCTACGATCTACTATACCATTGACGGGAGTGGGATTACATATAAGGCCGGTGTTATATCATCAAATGCGAAGGCTTATACTGCGGGAAATACAATAAGCATGACGGGATCATCCAAGGCAGTGCTGAGAGCTCTCACCGTAAGTGATACAAACAGGCTTGCAAGTAGGCAGGTGGCGTTTACCTATAACCTGAAGCCTAAGGCTGACTCGGTAACGGTAAGCGGTAAAAACAGAGTTAATACGGTAAAAAGGGGTGCTAACCTGCAGATCGAGGCTGCTGTGTCGCCGGCCTATGTTGCCGATAAAAAGGTTAAATGGACGGTCACCGCATCGGACATGACAGGTATATCGATTAACGCATCCGGTCTCCTTATGGTATCAGCAGGGGCTAAGGCCACTTCCTGCACTGTAACAGCCACTACCCTTGACGGAAGCAATAAGTCAGGAACATTAACGGTAACGATCGCTTCGCCGGATAAGTGTGTTAAAACGATAAAACCAAGGTCGGATAAGCTGACTGTATATAATGGCAAAACGGTCGAAACAGATATAGATGTAACCATGAGCGACGGGACAGAACCCGGTGGCATAAGCGGGTATGTTAAGGTGACATCATCAGACACATCTGTTGCAACTGCCGCTATCAGCGGAAAAACTCTCAAGATTACGGGCGTTTCGTCCGGTAAGGCAGTGATGACACTTGCCGCAGCGGATGGGAGCGGTATTGTAAAAAAAGTAAATGTTACGGTTAAGCAGTATGTGACAGGTGTAAATATAACATATCCGAATGTTAATGGTTATATAACAGCGGGTAAGGGATTCACGGCTAAGGCAGCGGTGCTGCCTGCTGCGGCATCTGACCAAAAGGTAACCTGGTCATTATATGTGGTTCCCTCGTCAACCACGATTGATGACTGCGGCGTTAAGGTCAATCCGGGAAGCGGTAAAGTTACGACATCAGCCAAGACAGTGGCCGGGCAATATGGGATACAGGCTACGGCAGCAGATGGAAGCAACGTATACAACAGAGTCCTCTTTTATATACGTGAAGCGAAGAGTGGGGTAAAGTCTATATCTCTGGGCAGTTCGAAGCTTACGATCTTCAGAGTAAGAAATGCATATTCGTGCCCGAATGGGGGGCAGGTTGTTATTTCGGCCATTAATGCTTCGGGGGATAAGATAACTGATAAGAATTATTTAACTGTGACAAGCTCAAATCCGGGAATCGTAACTGCAGCTTGTACAGCTTCTTATCTTACGGTTCTTGCTACCGGTAAAGGAACGGGAACAGCCATTATCACGGTGGCTTCGACCGATGGATCGGGGATCAGGAAAGAGTTAAAGGTTACGGTTGTGAATCCGCCTTCAGCCATAAGACTTGCGCTTCCGGAGGGCAGGTCTGATCATCTGGCGAGGGGCAAGAGCATAAAGCTGTCAACCATAATAGAGACTGACTATGGCCCTGTAAGCAATGCCTCGACAAAGTTCACTTATAAATCAAGTAATCCGTCTTGTATAAGTGTTAACGGAAGCGGTAAGGTTAAGGCTAAGTCATCCGTCGGCTACGCTACGATCACGGCGACGGCCAAGGACGGAAGCGGTGTACAGGCACGATATTCCGTTTACTGTTGCGCAAATATTACAAAAATGGTGCCTTATACGAGAAATGTAGTTATTAAGCTTAATGAGACCGGGACAGTGGGAGCCGCCAAAATATTTGTGTCAAGTCTGGCTGATCTATCCGGAACTCCGAGTTATGAATTCGATGTCAAGGTAAATAAGCAGGGACTGGGTATAAAAAAGGCCACTTCCGGAGGAGTAGCCGCTTATGGGGCCTATATTATCGGTAATAAGAAGGGAAAGTACAAGGTTACAATTGCTCCAAATGATGGAAGCAGCGGGAAATGCACCATTAATATTACGGTCAGATAAAGTGGGCGGCTTATTGCAGGATCTTTATCTTGACGGAATGTTTCCTGTTGTAAAGATGTGCGATGATCAATAAAAACAGGTAAAGATATGCGGTAATGTACACCGGGAAATAATATTTAAAATACGATGCCGGTGCCAGTATAAAGACGATGAACCAGTGGGCCAGCAGACCGCTTGTTGTGAAGAAGGTAAACCATCTTCCCCTTGCGAGCGAATACAGGCATAAGAAGAGCAGTATCACAAGGGGGATGAAGAGGTTGTAGGAAACGGTCTTTACAACGCTGAAAGCCAGGCTGATGAGGGACCTTAAATCGGTACCCGTATAGCTTATATGGTATGGCAGGGCCGCATAGATGAAGGCTCCTATCCTGGTGCGGAGAAATATCCGGGGATTGTTCTTAAATATCCTCTTAAGAGCCAGGACAAAGTCATAATACTCGGTCACACCGGCTTCCTCCCTGACACCGACAAAACCGGGCTGGTAAAGGATCAGTACATCCTCATAATTAATGTCTCCGTAGTAATCGTTTATGGCATCAAGGGATTCAAGTGATATATATTTGTCGACGATCGCAAGGTCGTCGGCATTTTTATTTTTATCAAGGCCGTTGCGGTACATGTTTGTGATCGTATAGGCATAGAAGGGCTTCATCCTGTCATCTGCCGCAGCTGTGAGCTCTTTTGCCATCAGTCCGTTCTGGGGGATGGAGATAACGTACTGGCATATCAGGTAGATGATAAGAGATATAACAAATACCTTTTTATCCTTAAGCCTGAGTGTCCTCTTACCGGTAAGCTGGATATTTTCATAGCATAAAAGTACCAAGACGGGGATGAGCACCAGAAGATAGATCCCTTCCGTACGCCACTGGGTAAGGATACAGCCCAGTATTATTATCGTCAGCAGTCTCGGTATGGTAAGGGCTGCCTGCTCAAGCCTGTCAAAAAGAAGCATGGTTATGAGCAGGAGATAAAGAAGAAAATATATCGGCAGCCTGTGGGCGCTTGTTGTATAAGCGATAACGGGATAGAGCACAAAGAGGAGCATTATCAGAGCGCCATAGCCTATCTTAACAGGTTTCTTTATAAAGAATCCGGACTGCCTTGCAGTAAAATAGTCGGAAGAACGGAGGACAACATAACCGATGGTCAGATACTCAATAATGAGCTTGACAAATATCGGGGCGTACATATGTGGAATAAGCATCAGGCTTATGATGTAGTAGTAAGTGGTTATATAATAGAACCATGTGTAATGAGTAAGCGTTACGGCATTCTCATATATCAGTGTCTCGTCATTGCTTAAGTATCCGCCGCGAAGCTTAAATATACATACAGGGATCATTATAAAAAGATAAGGAAGAGCCTTTATAACCACACGGGAGATGGTATTGCGCTCATCCTTCCGGCCTTTGATAAGTCCGTCCTTTTCCATAAAGAGCTGCCAGAGCATGTAGAAAAAAGCCCAGCTTACGATAAGGGCAGATATTTTACATGTCACGTAATCGACAGGGTTCGCGCTCATGGGAACGGTGAATATCTTAAGATCTGCGATACCGGTTACTGCCTGATGTATCACCGCCAATATTGTAATTATGCAGAATTTTATATTTTTCATTTCTTACCTTAATTCGCTGCGCGTCATACGATTTTGGACGAACCTAATGGCATCAGGACTCCGTCTGCTTCGCAGCCACCTCATGCCCAAAATCACAGTACCGGAAAAGAACTCGAATCCATTCTCGCTTTTTTTGCTCTCCTACTGTCATAAGGACTCCACCGCTTCGCGGTACCCCTCATGACGAACTACCACCCGGTCGGGGAGCACTGTTCCTCTCGTCCGAAATGAATGCCGCTTCGCTTACTATATATTCAAATCAGTGAGCTTACCGGAGTGGTGGCCGTTCGCGGTAAAATATTCCGTGGTTGAAGCGGACTTACAAACAGTTGAAAAAAAGCACATAATTCAGTATACTATATGTTGGTTTATTTTGAAAGTACGCAAAAGTGTGTTACATACGGAGCAGGATATGAAGAAGATAATAATCACCGGCTGCAACGGCCAGCTGGGTCGGGAGATAAATAAGCTCTATGAAGGAAATAAGGAATACGAGCTTGTAAACACCGATTTTAAGGTTGAAGGCGTAAGGGATCTTGACATAACGGATCTTGATTCCTGTCTTGACCTTTTTAAGGAAGTAAGGCCATACGCCGTAATAAACTGTGCGGCCCATACAGCGGTTGATGCATGCGAGGTCCAGAAGGATGCCGCATATAAGATCAATGCGATCGGCCCCAGGAACTTAAGCATCGCGGCAACCGAGACGGGTGCCAAAATGATGCATATCTCAACCGATTATGTCTTTGCGGGTGACGGCAATGTTCCGTATACGGAATTCGATCCCGTGGGTCCCAAGGCAATGTACGGCATTACCAAGCTTGCAGGTGAGAATTTCGTTAAGCAGTTTGCGAAGGATTTCTTTATAATAAGGACGGCATGGCTCTACGGTGATGGTAAGAACTTTGTTAAGACAATGCTTCGCCTGTCGGAGAGCCACGATAAGATCACGGTGGTAAACGATCAGCTGGGGTCGCCCACAAGTACGGCAGAACTTGCCAAGGCGGTTGCCTATCTCCTCCCTACTGAGAATTACGGTCTTTTCCACGGAACCTGTGAAGGGCAGTGCAGCTGGGCCGACTTTACAAAGAAGATATTCTCTCTGGCAGGTAAAAAAACCGAGGTTATACCGGTTACCAGTGAGCAGTATAAGGAAATGAATCCACAGTCGGCTGACCGTCCCAGGTTTTCGGTTCTTGAGAATTATATGTTCAGGCTTACAACGGACCATATGTATGCGGACTGGGAAAAAGCCATATCGGAATACATAGGAAATTATTTATAAAATGCAATATCTGACAGATATTATTCACAACAGAATGTTGTTAGCTGCCGTGTTTGGTTGGGCTATCGCCCAGGTGGTGAAGACCCTTATTGACATGGCCCTTAACAAAAAGATCAATTTTGAAAGACTTGTGGGTTCGGGCGGTATGCCAAGTTGCCATTCGGCCACGGTGTGTGCCCTGTGTGTGGCGGCAGGCTATGATTACGGACTCGATTCCGCGGCATTTGCCGTATCCACGATCCTTGCGATAATAGTAATGTATGATGCAAGGGGAGTCCGCAGGGAAACAGGTAATCAGGCTGAGATATTAAACCGGATAATGGAGTTCTTCAGGCTTCCGGAAAACGGTGAATTTAAACTGGAATTCGATCAGGAACAGCTCAAGGTTCTTATCGGACATACACCACTTCAGGTGTTGTGCGGAGCGATTCTTGGTATAATTGTGGGGCTCGTTTCGGTCAATGTACTGCCGTAGACCCTCATCAAAAATGAATTGGCAATATAAAAAGTGCATTTAAAAGAGGAGAAAACAATGAGAAATGTAGCTTTGATCACGGGAATCACCGGTCAGGACGGATCGTATCTTGCAGAGCTTCTGCTTGATAAAGGATATGAGGTGCACGGTATCATCCGCCGTCATTCCAGTATAAGTACGGACAGGATAGACCACCTTTACTATGACAGGGAAGTGAGGGATAAGACTATGTTCCTTCACCATGGTGACCTTACGGATTCCAGCAACTTAAACAGGCTTATCGAACAGATCCAGCCTACCGAGATATACAATCTTGCGGCCCAGTCACATGTTGCCGTATCCTTTGAGGTTCCCGAGTATACGGCAGAGACTACGGGTATCGGAACCTTAAGGCTTCTTGACGCCATCAAGAAGTCGGGTGTTAAGACCAAGTTCTATCAGGCATCAACATCCGAGCTGTTCGGAGGACTTCCCGAGACTGCCCCCCAGTCGGAGAAGACCCCCTTCTATCCCAAGAGCCCTTACGGAGCGGCTAAGCTTTACGCCTATTGGATAACGGTCAATTACAGGGAGGCTTATAACCTTTTTGCCTGCAACGGTATTCTCTTCAACCATGAATCACCGAGACGTGGCGAGACCTTCGTTACAAGGAAGATCACACGTGCCGTTGCATCGATCATGGCCGATGAAAGGGAGAAGCTGTCTCTGGGTAACCTGAACGCCAAGCGTGACTGGGGCTTTGCCGGTGATTATGTGGAAGGTATGTGGAGAATGCTCCAGCAGGACAAGCCGGGTGACTATGTGCTTGCCACCAATGAAACGCATACCGTACGGGAATTCGTTGAGCTGGCCTTCAAGGAGGTTGGCATTGATATAGAGTGGAAGGGTAAAGGAGTCAGCGAGAAGGGCTATGACGCTGCAACCGGCCGTCTTCTTGTTGATGTAAATCCCAGATATTTCAGGCCTGCCGAGGTTGAATTCCTCTGGGGCGACTGTTCCAAGGCGGAGAAGGAGCTTGGATGGAAGAGGAAGGTTGATTTTCCGGGGCTTGTATCAATGATGGTCGATTCGGATATGAAGACTATTGCCGGAGTGAGTGCAAAAGAATATAAAGAAGGCAAGAGAGCGGCCAAATAGAGTATTAAAGAACGGAAGTAACAGAGATGATGGAGAAAAATGCCAAAATATATGTTGCCGGACACCGCGGCATGGTCGGTTCCGCAATAGTTCGTGAGCTTGAGAGACAGGGATACACAAATATAGTTACCAGAACGCATAAGGAGCTTGACCTGTGCAGACAGGCGGATGTTGAGAAGTTTTTCGCGTCTGAGAAGCCCGAATATGTCTTCCTTGCAGCTGCCAAGGTTGGAGGGATCGTGGCCAACAGTGAAGCCCTTGCGGACTTCATGTACTTTAACATGATCCTTGAGATGAATGTTATACACAGCGCTTTCGAGAATGGATGTAAGAAGCTTGAGTTCCTGGGGTCATCGTGTATTTATCCCCGTATGGCACCGCAGCCCATGCCGGAATCCTGTCTGCTTACATCGGAGCTTGAGAAGACCAATGAGGCTTATGCCCTTGCCAAGATATCCGGTCTTAAGTATTGCGAGTTTTTGAATAAGCAGTACGGGACCGATTATATAAGTGTTATGCCCACCAATCTGTATGGGCCGAATGACAATTACCATCCCACCCATTCACATGTGCTGCCCGCCCTAATAAGGCGCTTCCATGAGGCCAGGGAGCAGGGCCTTCCTTATGTGACATGCTGGGGGGACGGAAGCCCATTAAGGGAATTCCTCTATGTGGATGATCTTGCCAACCTGTGTGTATTCCTTATGAATAATTATTCAGGAGATGAGACGGTAAACGCGGGTACGGGCAAGGAGCTTACCATTAAGGAGCTTACCGAGCTTACGGCTAAGGTGATCGGCTATACGGGTGAGATCCGCTGGGATACAAGCAAGCCAAACGGGACACCCAGGAAGCTGCTTGATGTAAGTAAGGCCACTGCCCTCGGATGGACGTATAAGACGGAGCTTGAAGACGGTATCAGGCTTGCATATGAGGATTTTCTCAATAATCCGATGCGTGCCGAAAGATAGCTTTTATGAAAGAATTATGGGCATCCTTAATAACAACATATGACAATTACCGCGGGACGGGAAAGGGGCTGACCCTGTTTCTCGTCTCTGTTCTTATTATTTATCTTTTAAACAGGACGGAGGATGCAGCAGAGGGTAACGACCGCATTAATCCCTTATTCTTTGTCTTAAGCCCTCTTTCAGGTATAGGATATGCTTTTTCCCGGGCCCTGAACAGGTTCGGGTCAAGAACGGTTCCCGAGGGCATTCTTGCAGGTCTTCTTGTTATAATCACGCTTATGCTTTCCGGGGGATGGACCTTTTCCGACAGGGATCATTATACTGCTGAAAATCCGATGCACATAAGGCAGGATTATGTGGATGTTATGGACAGCCTGCTTAAGAGTGAAGAAGGGACTGTAAGGGCAGTTGCCCCCCCGGGATTAAGTTCTTATATGAATGTTTACAGTGACAGATTTGATGTTATGCTATCTTATCCCCCAAACGATGATCCTGCCGGACTAGACGAAGATGCAAGATACGTTTACGAGCAGATGTCGCTGTCTGTACCCGATCAGGCAAGGTTGGTGGAGAGGGTCCGTAAGGCAGGATATGACCATATCATATATGACAGTCAGAAGACCTTCTTTGAACTCCCCTTCGAGGAATATGATTATGAACTGATCTCAGATGTGTCAGGATATAGAATATACAGGGATAAGACAGGGAACGGGGCGGCCTCTTCCTCCGGGGCCTTTGATAGATTACAGGCCCTGCTTACCTTTGGCTTGTGTTTTGTTTTTGCCGGCTTCTGTCTTGTTCATGCACTGAGATCACGAAAGAAGTCAGACGGGAAAGATGCTCCGGTACTTTTTAAGGCATTAACGATCTTGCTGATTCTGTGCCAGATAGCGGGTGTCGTGATCTTTTCGTATGATGAACCCGCAGCGCTTGCGCATGGGGTATACGGAAGGGTCGGATTCATTTTTCTGTATTCCGTGCTTCCCTTCATCATGATACCGGCTTATTATTATGCCTATTACAGCCTCGCGCGCCGTCTGTTCAGGGATAAGGGTCCGGCCTTATATATGGTCCTTATCATATGCGTATTAAATCTGTGGGGGTGTCAGTCTGCGGCCCTGCTTCCGGTAACCATGCTTTATTGCTGGTTTGCGCCGGCATCGGTTATCCTGCATGGGTTTCTGCCCTTTGCAACAGGTCTTCTTATAAACAACGATTTCAAGTGGGAGGAAGAGGAGATGAAGAATCATAAGATACTAAACTCAAGGAATCTTGCGATAGCCCTTATCATAGTCATTATACTCTTTGCGGGAGCTGTTTTTGTCATGAACCGCAAGATAAACAGCTTGTATGAAACCACCGTAAACCTGCAGCAGCAGGTAGAGGAATTAAAAAAGTCGGAGTAGTAAACAGGATGAGCAATGCGATTTTGATCGCCCTTTCGGTTATCTGCAATTTCATATTGTATTTAAGCTTCGGATCATTTATAACACGTAAGGCCGGGGGCAGTAAGGAAACATGTCCGCTTCTTCTGTCCCTGATAGTGGGGTTCTTCTTCTATTATTTTCTTTTTTTCATTGTCTGTGTAGGTCCCATGAAGTATTACAGGCCCCTGTCCATGCTGACAGGGATATGGGTACCCTTTGCCGTTATTGTTGTGGCGGTATCTTTTGTTATGAATGGCAGATCATGGCTTAAAGCTGTAAAGGAAGCAGCAGATCATGTTAAGAGTCACCCGCTTATCAGCCTTTTTATTGTCCTGCTTGTGGCTGCCCAGGTATTTCTTGTATCCGCTACATATAATTTTACTCTTGATGCGGCCTACTATGTTGCGAATGTGGCTACGAGCGTTGAAACAAATATGATGAATGTATATGACCCCTTCACGGGAGCCTGGCAGGATCATTACGAGATGAGGTATTTCTTTGCCACCTATCAGATCCAGGATGCTGTTGTGTGTCAGGCGACACATATTCCGGCCCTTATCTGGACCAAGTCGGTAATGGCAACAACCGTGATAATACTCACAAATATCGTCTACTATATGATCGCGGGCAAGCTGTTTGCCTATGTAGATGAAGAGAACGAAGGCAGGAAGATAAACAAAGAGGCGGCTGTATTGGTCATGATGGCTTTTATGTTTATAATAAACCTGACCTTTATCACCATTTATACATCATCCCTGTTTCTTATGACAAGGACATATGAGGGCAAGGCTATAGTGGGTAATCTGGCGGTGGCCGCTATATTCCTTCTTTTCATGAGCATGAATGATGATACGCTTACGGTAAGGCCCTGGCTCATGACTTTTCTTGTGTGCTTTGGAGCCGCAACAATATCCTCATCGGCCAACATGCTCCTTCCGGTGGAGCTTACGGTCCTCTTTCTTCCCATGATCGTAAGGAAGAAGAGGTGGGGAATGCTGTTTAAATATGCGGCCTGTGTTATTCCGGGCATTGTATTTTCGATGATATATGTATTGTATGTTAAAGGGTATTTTGTATTCTACACCTTTCCGAAGTAAAATCCATTATGCGAAGCATAATTCAGGATGGATTTTACGACTGTTCATGAGGAGGGGCCCATTTATGGGAGGAGTCCTTATGATGTTACCTTAGTAAAATCCATTATGCGAAGCATAATTCAGGATGGATTTTACGACTGTTCATGAGGAGGGACCCATTTATGGGAGGAGCCCTTATGATGTTACCTTTAGGAGAAATATGCAGGGATTAAATGTTTTTGAAAAGGGAATAGGTTATCTGTGGGCGTGTCTGTCGCTGTACACGGGGGAGTGCGCCTATCTGTGCCTGTATGCTGCCGCGCTTGT
This sequence comes from Lachnospiraceae bacterium UBA3641, assembly GCA_002373875.1. GTDB lineage: Bacteria > Bacillota > Clostridia > Lachnospirales > Lachnospiraceae > UBA2868. Next base: position 57,506 of record DFKQ01000060.1, on the reverse strand, counting down.
TTATATCTGCTTAAGGGGCAGCAGGCGGGAGAAGGAGATATTCATACCATGCTCGGTATTTCTTATACTGACAGTATATAATCCCGTGGCTCCCGTTATACTGGATAAGTTTTTCGATGTTAACAACGAATATTACAGGTTCTTCTGGCTGCTTCCCGTAATATTCCTTGTTCCCTATCTGTTTGCGAAGCTTATTCTGTCTGCTGCAAAGGGGACTGACAGGGTCACGATATCGCTGCTTATCCTGTGTATATGTCTTGTATCCGGTAAGTATGTCTATTCGGATGGACTTAAGCTCGCAACGAATATTTATAAAATGCCGGATGAACTTATTAAGATATCCGAGGTGATCCATGATGATTCCGATGCGGAATATCCCAAGGCTTTCCTTGAATATGAGTACAATATGCAGATGCGTCAGTACGATCCGAAGATACTTCTTACGATAGACAGGGAGGATTATCTCTATGCCGCGGGAAATACCTATACGGATGAGATGCTGAATGATGAGATGCATCCGCAATACCGTCTTCTGGCAGCCCTGGTTAAGATGCAGCCGGTTGAGGAAGAAGCATTTCTTGATGCCCTTGAAGCAACAAAGACGGAGTATGTTGTTCTTAACAGGAATAATCCGAGGACTTCGTTTTTACTTATTGCAGGTCTTAAGAAGGTACAAGAAACGGAGAACCATATAGTTTTTAAATACAGTATAAAAGAGCCTTACGATTTCGAACTTGTCGATTACAGCGTGGTATACTAATGAAACTGACAGTCTTCACACCCACCTACAACCGAAGAGAGCTTCTGAAGCGGGCCTATGAGAGCTTAAAGTCACAGACCTGTCATGACTTCTGCTGGCTTATAGTGGATGATGGATCAGGTGACGGAACGGGAGAACTCGTCAGGGTATGGATAGATGAAGGGATAATTCCCATAGAGTACCACTATACTGAAAACGGCGGTAAGATGCGGGCTCATAACAGGGGCGTGGAATACTGTAAGACAGAATGGTTCTTATGTCTTGATTCGGATGACAGGCTGGCTGAAGGTGCGGTAAGAAGTATAATTAACTGTATAGAGGAAAACAAGCTCAGTGAAGGTGAAGAAGGTAAAACAGCCGGTATCATTTCCTATAAGGGAAAGAGTGAGAAGGAGCTTTTAAACGGGGTCGGATTCCCTGCGGAATATCTTTCCGGAAATAAGAAGAGGACAACCCTTTACGGGCTTTATCTTAAGGGCTTCAAGGGTGAGACCACACTTGTTTTCAGGACAGGGGTCTTAAGGCAATATCCCTTTCCCGAGATAGATGGTGAAAAATATGTGCCTGAAGACTATATTTATGATAAAATAGATGCCGTATATGAATATATTGTGATGCCGGTGATCCTGACCGTGTGTGAACTTGTGTCTGAGGGATACACGGATTCGGTCCGCTCACTTAAGGAAAATAACAAGGAAGCCTGGTACCTGTATTACGAACAGAGGGCCAGGATAACACCGATGTCAGTGCTTAAGCTTAAATATCTTGGGTTTTACAGATTGTATGCCAAAATGGCAGGCCACCGGCTTAAGGAATCTGCCGGAATACCCGTATGGCAGAAGATGCTGGGGTTTCCGGGTGAGGTTATGCTAAGGATCACAGGGAAAATGTGAATATCTTAACAAGCGGAGTATATAATTGCAAAAGGTCCAGGCGCGCAAGCGTATATATAACTTAATAATGGCATGCCTTATCGTGCTCCTTGAAACCCTGGTGGTAAGCTTCGTATGGGTGGTTTTTTATAATACCGAGCTCCCCAAGGCTTACTATTTCTGGGGTCATGTTTTTATTTCAGTTGTTTATCTGTGCGTGCTGCTTTTTGCCTCTTCCATGTACGGAGGCCTTAAAATAGGCTCCTTCAGGATGCTTGAGCTCTTTTTTTCACAGATAATAGCGACTTTTTTAACCAATATCCTCTTTTACGCAATGGTATGTATGCTTGCCTACCATTTCCCGACGCCACTGCCGCTTATAGCGGCAATGCTCATACAGTGTCTCCTTATCGGAGCATGGATCTTTTTTGCAACGACATTTTACAGGGGGCTCTTTCCGCCGCTTGATGTTCTCCTTATCTATGACGGTGTCCATAAGGATCTTTTTGTTGAGAAGGTACGCACCAGGCGTCACCAGTTTGAGATAAGGGAAACGATCCGGGTATCGGATGATTTTGACTATATGTGCAGCAGGATTGACGAGCATGAGGCCGTAATGCTGTGGGACATAAATACCGATGCAAGAAACAGGCTCCATAAGTACTGCTACGGGCAGAGCAAGGAAACCTATGTTATGCCTAAGATCATGGACATAGTGTTAAGGGGAGCCAAGACCCTGCACTTTTTCGACTCACCCCTCATGCTTACTAAGAGCAGCCCGATAGAGTATGAGCAGGTACTTATAAAGAGGGTCTTTGATGTACTTTTTTCCCTTGCCCTTATAATCATCCTTTCACCCTTTATGCTGATCACGGCTCTGTGCATAAAGCTTTATGACAGGGGGCCGGTGCTTTATAAACAGGTAAGGGTTACGCAGGGTGATCGGGAATTTGAGATCATCAAGTTCCGGAGCATGATAGTAGATGCGGAGAAGGACGGAGTGGCAAGGCTCGCCAGGAAAAATGACGATCGCATAACTCCGGTGGGCCGGGTGATCAGAAAGATAAGGTTTGATGAGTTTCCCCAGCTCTTTAACGTGCTTAGGGGGGATATGTCTTTCGTGGGCCCAAGACCCGAGCGGCCTGCGATCATAGAGAAATATACCGAGGCTATGCCCGAGTTTAAGTACAGGACCAAGGTTAAGGCCGGCATTACGGGCTATGCCCAGGTTTACGGCAAGTATAATACGCTTCCTTACGATAAGCTTAAGCTTGATCTGTTTTATATAGAGAATTTCTCGGTATGGCTTGATCTTCGTCTGATCATACTTACCGTTAAGACCATATTTACATTAGAGAGTACAGAAGGTATCTCTGAAGGTATATTGCCCCCGACCGAAGTGTCGGAAGGTTCAAATGATGAAAAGGGGAATAACAATGAGTAAGGGGTTAGTCAGTGTTATCGTGCCGGTATATAATGCCGGCAAATGGATCGAGGATACGATCCTGTCGGTTAAGAGTCAGACTTATAAGGACTTCGAACTGCTGCTTGTTGATGACGGGTCTGTGGATGATTCGGCAGAAATAATTAAAAAATTGGCTCTCTCGGACGAGAGGATCATCCTGATTGACGAGGGAGAGAAGAATCAGGGTGCGGCCCATGCCAGGAACAGGGGAGTGGAAATGGCACAGGGCAGGTATATCTGCTATATTGACGCGGATGATCTGTGGTCTCCGGATAAGCTTGAGAAACAGCTTGCATTTATGGATGAGAATGATGCCGCATTTTCTTTTACAGGTTATGAATTTGCCGATGAGAGCGGCATCGGAGTTCAGAAGATAGTACGGGTACCGAAGACAATAAGCTACAGACAGGCGCTTAAGAATACCACCATCTTTACAAGTACTGTAATGTTTGATATGGATAAGCTTGATAAAGAAGACCTTATGATGCCTCTTGTTCCTTCTGAGGATACGGCAACCTGGTGGAAGATCCTTAAGAAGACCGGAAGGGCTTACGGACTTGATGAGGCCCTGACGCTTTACAGGAGGGGAACAGGCACTCTTTCATCCAACAAGATGACCGCGATCAGGAGGATATGGAACCTGTACAGAAATGTTGAGGGGCTGAATGTTATTTACAGCGCGTACTGCTTTGTATTCTGGGCGGTAAGGGCGGTTCTTCGGAGAATGTAATATGACGTTTCAGGTATTGCTGTCGGCAATGTTCCTTGAGGATGATTCCTATGTCGACTCATTGAATATAACCGGTGACGCGGTGGTGATCAACCAGTGTGACCGTGATAAAAAGGATACACACACAAGGATATCGGCCGTTGGGAATGACCAGCGGATAACCTACATTGAGACAAGGGAGAGAGGACTGTCGAGAAGCAGGAACATGGCTAAGGCCGCTGCGGATGCTGATGTATGCATCCTGTGTGATAATGATGTTGAGTATCTTCCCGATTATGAGATAAGGATAAAGGAAGGCTTTTCTAAGCATCCGGACGCCGATCTCATAGTTTTTTATATTAAGAGAAAAGAAAAGCCAGTACCCAATTACCCAAGGCCGAGGAGAATGGGTTATCTTTCGGCCCTTAAGATTTTTTCTCCGGAGATAGCATTTAAGAGGGAATCGGTAAAGGACATTATGTTTGATGAACGTTTCGGAGCGGGGTCAGGAAGGTACATCTGCGGTGAGGAAAACATCTTCCTGTATGAGTGTTTGAAGCGGGGCCTTAAGATATATTATGAACCGGTCATGATAGCGGAATTGAGGGAGGAAGAATCAACCTGGTTTAAGGGATATGATAAGGATTTCTTTATCTCAAGAGGCGCGAATTACGGGGCAATGTCCGGATTTTTTTCCTATGTGCTTATATGGCAGTTCGCCATCAGGAAGCGAGGCATATATAAAAAGGACGGACTTGATATACCCGGGGCACTTTCATATATGTTTAAGGGAAGAAGGGAATTCCTGAGGGAAGAAAAGGGAAAGAAATGAGGGTTTTTGTAGTTGGCGATTACAGGACGGGGACCGGACCCGCCAATGTTACAAAAGAATATCTGCTAAGGTTTCCCGGGAACACGGCCCGCCTTATTTCTACCAGTAAACTCTTAAGGGCCATGGAGATAATCATCAAGATGCCTTTCTGCCGGGTTGTCCTGATATCAGGTTATTCGAGACAGAATATCCTTACCCTTAAATGGGCAAGGATGCTAAATAAACCATGTGCTTATCTTATGCATGGATGCGTTGAACATGAGAATGCGATAAATGATCGTGTTGATGAGACCATGAATCTTGTTGAGAGAAGGACCATGGAGATGAGTGATGCAATATACGCGGTTTCGGGCCGCTTCGCATCATGGCTTAAAACCAATTATCCTGAGTATTCCGACAAGATTTCTGCCGCAGTAAACGGAGTTGATACAAGTCTTTTTGATAATACGGATATTAAGGCGGATATGCCGGGCAGGGATAAAAACCTGATCCTTACCATCGGCGGGGGCATGCCAAGGAAAAAGATAAAACATATATGCGCAGCTGTTGATCTTATAAACAGAAAGGCAGGGGGGACCGGACTTAAGCTTGTTGTGATCGGAGATAAGGGCAGGGATGATGAGGTGATAGGCTCCTATCCCTTTGTTGAAAATCTGGGTCTGGTTGATGCCGATACAACAGTAGCTCTGTACAGAAAGGCGTCATTATTTGTACAGAATTCATGCTTTGAAACCTTCGGTCTGGCACCTATGGAGGCTCTGGTGAACGGCTGCAGTGTACTTATGTCCAAAGAGGTAGGTGCGATAGAGTTATTTCGGAAGCTGGAGGATAAGGATATCATTGACAACTGGTATGACGATGCCGAAATAGCACTTAAGATAGAAGCCCTGTTAAAAAAAGGTAATGCAGCAAGGCTTGCATTGAGTTTTGATAAGGAGTCTGTTTCGTGGGAAAAAAGAACAGTGGAATTATGGAGAAAGCTTCAGGATCTTCTGACGGAAAAAGGGTAAGACGCAGGGAAGTCATCAACTTCTCTGTAATGCTCGTTATGTTCATAATATACGCGCTCACATTCACCGTGCCCAGGTTCTACGATACGATAAATGTAGTTTATCCGTATGCGGGGCTTGTTAATTTTTTTATGCTCATTATCCTTTTTGTAAATAATGTGATGCTTTCGGGAGAGGATAAAGGGTTACGACAGATATTGTCCGATTTAAAGAGCAGGGGAAGCCGGGAAATATATCTGCTTGGAGTGATCATCCTGACTGCGGGGATAAATCTGTTTATAGTGAATTCCGGTAAGGGAGCCTTCTTTGTACCCGTCAATTTTATCCTTATATGGTATCTGTCCGATAAAATGTACCTTAACCCGGGACAGCTGAAGGTTTTTGCGGGCTTATATATGGGATTTCTTCTTTTTTATCTCTTTATCGCATATCCCGGGCTCTTTACCACCTTTGAGAACTACAAATACAATACCAATACGGCAGCCACCTTTACCATTTATACTTTGCTGTGTGCCTTTATTCTTCTTGAAATGTACATAGACAGGGGACCTCTTGTGGGACTCTTTATGGTCATGATCCTTCTTAAGGGTTTCCAGTTGTCCCTGTGGCACCGGGCAAGAGGAGCCTTTATAATGCTTGTTCTGTTTATGCTGTTTTGGTATATTGTTCCGGGAAAGCTTTGGAGAAACAGGAGCTTTTACGCGGCCATGTGTCTTTTGGCAACATTTGGGTCCCTTGTCTTTGTGGGACTGTATGTCCTCATAGGAACAACGGGCGCCAACTTCAAGCTTCCATTCTTCTATAAAGAGGTGTTTTCCGGCAGGGAAGCCATATGGAAGGAGCTCTTTGGCCTGTTGGCAAACAGGGAAAGACCTTATATGATATTTACGGGAATAGGGACGGGTTTCGAGCTTAAGAGCTTCTTTGAGAAGAATGTTCATAATGCCATGTACAACTTTCTCGTGATTCACGGGCTTATAGTTTTTTTGGGGATAGTATATTTTGTCTGCAAACGTATGCAGGGCTTTCATAAAAGGATCAGTGACAGCAGGGTGGCCATGTGTGCCATGTGCGCGGTTATGGCAGTCTTTTTTGAATCCTTCTTCGATGTGGATCTGATCTGGGCTGATTATGCCCTGAACCTTATATTTCTTTTGTGCGTGATCAATTCGGCGACTCTGCCGCAAAAGGAAGAAGGGTCAGGGACGATGGATGAGGTGAAAAATGTCGGGCACTAAATCCAACTATAAATATTTTGCGGGTAATCTTGCCCTTTTCACTGTCAGTAATTTCGTGTCCAAGATACTGGTCTTCCTTCTTGTACCCTTTTATACAAATGTGCTTACCACGGCGGATTACGGAATTGCGGATGTTATGCAGACAACCCTTCTGCTCCTTGTGCCGGCGCTGACACTTAACATGGGGGAGGCTGCACTGAGGTATGGTATCGACAGGAGTGATAAGAGAAGGGATATCTTTGTTACGGGTCTTAAGTTTGTTGCGATCGCTTCCGCTGCCGTTGCCCTTGCATGTATGGCCGGAAGTGCCTTTATTCAAAAGGAACCGGTAAGATGGTATCTTTTTCTCTTCATTTTCCTCTTTCTCTCCAACTGCACCTATGAATTCCTGATCCTTTTTTTTCAGGGATGTGAACAGGTTAAGATAGTTGTATGCGGAAGTGTGTTTTCAACGGTTATCCTGATCGGTTCCAATATCGTATGTCTTCTTTTTTTAAGGCTTGGGCTTAACGGATATCTGCTATCGCAGATGCTTGCCTATATACTTGCATCGGCACTTATGCTCCTGCTCGGAAGAAGGACTGTGCCGGATGCTGTAAGGCTTAGGCGAAGCGAGGAAGGCACAGGCGTAGATAAGGAATTCGAAAGGGAACTGGTTGCCTACGGAGTTCCGATGATAGCTTATTCAACAGGAAGCTGGATAAATAATGCGGCTGACAGGTATCTGGTATCACTTATAAAGGGCGTGGCCGTAAACGGAGTGTATTCGGTGGCATATAAGATACCCGCCATACTGACCGTGTTTCAGAGGATATTTGCCCAGAGTTTTCAGATGTCGGCGGCCAAAAGCTACGGAGAGGATAACAGCAGGGAGTTTTTTACCGAAATGTATAAGGGATATAATTCCTTCATGGTTATCGGCTGTTCATTTCTTATTCTGGTTGTAAAGCCTGTAGCGGCATTCATGTTCAAAAAGGATTTCTATTCCGCCTGGCAGTATGTACCGCCTCTTCTCATATCGGTCGTGTTCGGTGCCCTCACCGGGTTTCTGGGATCGATATGTCTTGCCTATAAGGATTCCCGGGCCATGGGGTGGGCAACAGGGATAGGAGCGGGGATCAACATTGCATTAAACATCCTCTTGATTCCTCCCTTTGGAGCAATGGGCGCTGCCGCTGCTACAGCAGTATCATATTTTACAATGTATTTTATGGCCTATCGAAAGGTGGCAGGGTATGTTAAGCTTGATGTAAAGCTTGCAGTGGATCATGCAGCATATTTGCTGCTTGTAGCTGAGGCAGTGATAATGATCGCGGGCGAAGGCTTTTTTTCGTCACAAATGCCGGTTTATATTGCCTGCGGGATCATTTTTGCCGTTATTGTGGTAATATATTTCAGGATGTTCATAAGCATCCTGGGTAAGCTTATAAAGCCTTCCTCTTTAGGGGAAGCCTGAAAACAGCGAAAGATTGCTTGAAAGACAGATCATTTCCGGCAGGAAATAAACGGAAGCAAGGGTAACTATGGAAATAACAAGGAAGAGTGACAGGAGAACAGCGGCCGGGAATGCGGCGATACTTGTATCGGTGTTTGTGCTTACGACACTTGAATGGCATTTCTATACCTGGTATCAGGCGGTGGCTCCATATGGGACGCTTATCGCAACAGCAGGCCTTCTTATCGCACTCTTTTGCTATGTTGATATAAGGGAGATGCTAAAGGATCCTGCCTTTCTTCTTATGGCGGGTGCGGATGCTGTTGCCCTGATAAATCTTTTCCTGCTGGGATCCGGTAAGGGCGCTTTTCTGACGGCAGCTGACTTTCTCCTTATCCTTTATCTGGCAAACAAGATCCGTTTGAGCAGGAAATGGTTTATCATATCGGCCTGCTATATCGGCTTTTTCTTTATCTACTGGACCGTGGATGTCAAGGGCTATTTCAAGGGATACAATACCAACTATGGTGGCCTGATCCTTATCAGCGGATTCTTTTTCACAATATATATCCTTGAGTATCTGAGGGATCATCTCTGTAACGTAAAGGGTAAACAGGGGGCAAGATGGCTTATCCTTGTTACGCTTTTTTTCTTTGCCTGGGGCTATAACATCATCGCCTGGTACAGAAGCCGGTGCGCGCTCTTGGGATTGCTGGCTTTTGCCTTTCTTATGCTTATTCCGGTAAAGATATGGAAGAGTAAGATATTTTATCTTCTTGTAACTCTTGCTACCACAATAGGGTCGGTGCTGTTCAGCCTCCTTTATGTGTGGCTGGGGTATATGAAGGATACATTCCGTATAAGGATCTTTTACAAGGATATAATCTCGGGAAGGGAGGAGATATGGTCGGAGCTTTGGGGAGCATTTATGAAACAACCGGTCACGGGTATCGGATCATCCTATGAGATGCGGCTTGACTGGCTTAACGGCCTGTTTGAAGTTCATAACGGTCTCCTTGATATACTTATAGTTCATGGCGTCGCTGTTTTTGCGGTAACGATAGTGTTCTTGATAAAACGTTTTCTGGAGTGCCATGAGGCCGGTTGTTCATCACACCTTAACAAGTGCGCGATGGCAGGCGTATTTGCAATGATGCTGCCGGCATTTATGGAAAATTATATTATCGTTCCGCCATTTTCGCTTATCTTTCTCATATTGATCTGTGGAGTAAAACAGGAGGATCTTAAAACCGGGGGACGGTTCCTCGGTTCATTTCTATAGTAAACGAAATAAGTAATTTCGTTTACTATAATAATCTTTATTGATAAAACCATGGAAATATAGTATAATAAAATCACATAAGTATATCTATGTGACGATATGTATAGATAGTACAAATACAAAGAACATATACAAGATATTGTGGTTTGTTTTGTGGGGAATGGCTACGTTTAACCGAAATAACGGAGGTGAAAGGTATGAAAATAAGTCCGATAAATGAAATGATGCCTGCATACAGAGACATAAAACCCGTAGATAACAGAGAGATTGAGATACAGATCGAGAAGGTGGGAGCCGGGGCAGAACCCAAGGGTTTGGAGCCGGCGAAAGACCAGCCTGCCGTAAAACCCGAAATTAATGACGGGCGTGAGACCATAGGAGTAAGCAGGGACGGAGATCAGGCCAGGGCAAGCAGGGAAGCAATGGAAAGTATCAGTGAAGGTCTGGTTATGAGAAAGCCCGTGGAAGTAAGGCCTGAGGATGCCGAAAAAGCGGGAAGGACCGGCAATGAGGATAAGGCTGATCCCGGTAAGGTTAGTTCGCTTCTGTCTTATTCCAAGGATGAACTGGAGCGTCTGTACTTACAGGGCGAGATAAACAGCAACCAGTTGGATAAGGAACTTGAACGCCGTGAAGAAGTAAGGGGCGAGAAGAACGATGCCAGAATGGCTGAAATCAACGATGAAAAGGAAGAAAAGGAGACCAATGAGGAAGCTGCCCGTACAATGGAGGACAGGAGAGAGTACGGAGTTAATGAGGTCACAAAGAGAGACAATGAGGTTGTAAGCACCAACAAAGAGATAAGTGACAAGCGGGCAAATGAAGCGGCTGTCCAAAACGAAGAGGAGAGGGACGAGGCAAATGAGAATCCGACGGTCACAAATGAAGCCGATGAAAACAGGAAACGGATAATAACCGAGGAAATGGGTCTTGATAATGAATTCATAGAAAGAATGAACGTGCTGGCCGGTGCCGAGGAAAATGACAGGATCACATCGGAAGCTCTTGACAGGGCAGTAGAGAACGGACGGCTTAAGGTGATGCAGGAGGTTCTGGGAGTCGATCCGGCAACCGCGAGTGAGGTATGATCAGCCGGATCAGAGAGCGGGATCGGTAAATAAAACGGCAAAAAAGGATGAATTTAATTGAGGTTCCGGCAGATTTGCCGGGACCTTTCTTGCATTTGATATGAAAATCCAGTAAAATACATAGAGTTGTCTGCGATCAGAGATTAAAATATCCGGTTATAATAAAATGATGTCTTATATAAAGCAAAAGATAAAATATGAAATTCTCATCATAAGGATATCGGAAGGAGGCGGGGCATGAGCCTTATATCGCTTCCCTTTTTCATATTCATGCTATGCTTCCTCTGTATATATTACAAGGTGGGAGAAAAGCACCAGTGGAAGGCACTTCTCGTCGGAAATGCCATATTTTATGTCTGGGCAAATCCGGTTTACATAATATTCATAATTATTTCGATCGTGTCTACATGGTTCCTTATGAGAAACCCTGTAAAGCGGAATTTCATATTGACCATAGCAATAAACCTGGGCCTTCTTATAGTCTTTAAGTACAGCGTGAATCTGGGTGTCAGGGATCTGGCCGCACCCTTGGGAATATCCTTCTATACCTTTATGACCCTGGGTTATGCCCATGACTGCTATGATAAGAAGATCAAACCCTGTAACGATCTTTGGCATTATGCACTTTTTATCTCCTACTTTCCCCAGCTGACACAGGGCCCCATAGGGACATATCAGGAGATGCACGACCAGCTTGTTGCTTATCATGGATACAACAGACAGAATATAAAAGAGGGCGGATACAGGATAATAATCGGAATATTTAAAAAGCTCGTTATAGCCGGAAGAGTGGGCTTTTATATTGATACCGTTTATTCATCGCCTGTGGGCCGCGGCGGGCTGACTCTTATTGTGGCCACATTATTTTATCTTGTGGAGATGTACGCTGACTTCTCGGGATATATGGATATTGTATGCGGAGTATCTAAAATGCTGGGCATCAATTTAAAAGAGAATTTCAAAAGGCCCTATCTGTCAAATAGCATACCTGAGTACTGGAGAAGATGGCATATATCACTGAATGAATGGTTTATGAACCATCTTTACATGCCTTCGGTTACCGCCGGATGGAACAGAAAGCTCTCAAGAGGGCTTGGGAAGATATTTACAAAAGCCAAAAAAGGAACACTAAGGTGCATATTTCCGACGATGCTTGTCTGGATAGTGACCGGAATATGGCACGGTGCGAAATTCTCATATCTTGGCTGGGGTATCTATTTTGCCTTTATAATGCTTCTTTCATTCTGTACCCAGTCTTATATAAAAAAATTAAATGCAAGGATACATTGGAATACAAACAATATCTTTGTTAAGATCTTTCAGGTATGCAGGACGCTACTTATATTGAGCTGTGGCGAGATCATCTACAGATCGGAGAGCTTTTCTGATATGGTTGCCATATTTAAGGGAATATTTACAAACACCCGGATAAACGGTGCCGAGATCGCGGCTGCGATGACACCCTTCGGAAACGGTAATCAGGCAGCAGCCTCTGTCATCATAATCCTGGTGCTTGTGACAGCCCAGGCCGTAATAGAAATAAAAAAGGAAAAAGACGAAAAGGCATTTACCGGGCACAGATATATATATGCTTTTGCGATGTTAACGATCATTGCACTTTTCGGTGTGGCGGGAAAATCAAGTTTTATGTACCAGGCATTTTAAGATCATGAAAAAAGTAATAATAACCGTTGCGGCGGCCCTTATCATTGTAGCAGCTGTCGTCGCCTTCAAAAATGTATATTCGTGCAAAATGCCGATAAGGAACAGGGGAATCCATGACGCAATACAAACCGGTGATCTGGATGTCCTGTTTATCGGTTCGTCAACTTTCAGGGCCAATATCGATATGCCGACCATGGATGAAGCCTATGACGGCAGGGTATATGATATTTCCTACGGAGGCAACCAGCTTGTGGCAACATCTATCCAGTATGATGAATTGAAACGCAGGTCGGGCAATGATTACGGCCTGATCGTTTTCGAATTGGGACCGATGATGCTTACACAGGAGGTAGCGCTTTCGGATTCGAGGGTGATCTGGGACCTGACCTTTGAAGGTAAGAGAGAACTGTGGCGGAGCATGTATGCAGCGGGGAATACCGATTTTCCGATGTTTTATGAGTATTTTGTGACATCAGGTATGGATGACCTTATTACATTTCCGGTGACGGAGCCCTTCTATGGGACCAGGTATTATAAAGGTGCCAAGACAGACGAAACGGTATCTCCCGGGAAGGCTGTGCTGGAAAGTGAGGAATTTGATATTTCGGATAAGTCATTGGTCAAGGCTCAGGCAGATGCGGTAGTTGATATAATACAAAAATGCCAAAAGGACGGGCAGGGATTCGTCTTTCTCGAAAGTCCATGCTATCACAGACTTCAAAAGGATCCGACCTTCATAAAATACAGGGAAGAGTACATCAGGATACTTGAGGAGAACAACGCTCCCTATATCCTGGCAGATGAGGTTGATTTTGAATCGGATGATCCTGAATTCTTTGAAGACATGAACCACATGTCGGCGAAGGGGCGCAGGGCGTATACAAAAGAACTGATACAGGTATTTAAGAAAAGATTCGGCACAGAGGAAGGGAGCGGAAATGACTGATGTGATCACCATGCTTGAAAAAGCAGCTATGGATCATAAAGACAGGATTGCTTTTGCCGATCCGGATAAGAGCATCACATACGGTGAACTTAATGATACTGTTTTAAGGATTGCCACGCTGTTTTTGCGGGATGAGAGATTCGGCCCGCTTGAAGCAGAAGACGGAGTGGGCTTTTACATGGAGAAAAGTACGGATGCGGTGGGAGTGATGTTGGGTGCGGTACGGGCTCTGGCCTTCTACAGCTTCATTGATGTAAGGCAGCCTGCGGAGCGTGCCGCAAGTGTAATAAGCATTCTTGCACCGAAGCTTATTGTCACGGACATCGAAAACGAGGAAGCTCTCAGGGGGATCATGGCACAGGCAGATGAACCTAAGCCCAAGATCGTTCTGATAAACGATCTTCTTGAATGTGCGGCAAAATGCGAACCGGATGAAGGTTTACTTAAAGAAGCCGGGATGAAGGCCTGCGACATACGGCCGCTCTATGTGAATTTCACAAGCGGGAGCACGGGTACGCCGAAGGGGGTAGCGGTGAGCCATCGTTCGGTGATTGATTTTATCAGGGTATTTACCGGGACATTTAACATTACCCACGAAGATATACTGGCCAATCAGGCCCCTTTTGATTTTGATGTTTCCGTCAAGGATATCTACAGCGGCCTGTACACGGGAGCAAGTGTTTGGTTGATCCCGAGGGACTATTTCTCGAACCCGGTCCTTTTAATGGATTATCTGGCGGACAATAAGGTAACTACCCTGATATGGGCGGTATCCGCAATGTGTTTTGTGTCCATAATGAACGGACTTGAATACAGGACGCCGGAAACCATAAATAAAGTGATGTTCAGCGGAGAGGTCATGCCTGTAAAGCACCTTAACAAGTGGCGGAGATTTCTTCCTGACGCGACATATGTAAATCTGTACGGACCTACTGAGATAACCTGCAACTGCACTTACTATATCCTTGACCGTGATTATGAAAATGATGAATCGATACCTGCCGGTGTTCCCTTTGTAAATGAGAAGGTGTTCCTTCTTGACGAAGCGGATCGCCGGGTTGTTGAGTCCGGGAAGTGCGGCGAGATATGTGTTTCGGGTACCTGTCTGGCTCTGGGCTATTACAGGGATTTCGAAAGAACTGCGGAGGCGTTCATGCAGAATCCCCTGAATGACAGGTTCAGTGAGCTTATGTATCGGACCGGTGATATAGGAAGGTATGATGAAGAGGGGAACCTGATATATGTATCCCGTAAGGATTTCCAGATAAAGCATATGGGACAGAGAATAGAATTAGGGGAGATAGAGGCGGCGGCACAGGCAGCGGACGGTATTACAAGAGCCTGCTGCATCTACAACACAGGGAAGAAGAGGATAGAGCTCTTCTACACCGGGGAAATGGAGAAGAGGGAACTGACAGAAGCCCTGAAGCAGAAGCTTCCGCAGTTCATGATCCCCGGTAAGACGGTGAAGCTTGATGAGATGCCGCTTAATAAAAACGGCAAGATCGACCGGCACCGGCTGTCTGAGCTCAGTTAACCCTTCAGCCTTTGAACCAGCGCATATATAGCCTGCGCAGAATCAAAATTGGCGGGGACGATCTCGGATGCTGGAATGGAGATATCATACTCATCATCAAGTGTGCTGATAAGCTGAATGATATCGAAGGATGTAAGCAGCTTGGAGCTTACCAGATCGGTAGCCTGCCCAAAATCGATATCGTCTCGTACATCCCTAAGTATTTCTAACAGTTCTTCCATAGTAACCTCCGTTATGATCCATGTTTGTTATTGTTGATGGTGATCGTCCGAAACAGTCGGGAATAATTGATCCGGACAGTTACAGTATAACATGAAAGAGAAAGGTTTGAAATAATCAGTGGCTACAAAACTTAAGAAGTATGTAAATGAATATATCTGTTTTATCTATCCGCTGTTCACGCTTATTTATTTTGCTTATGTTTTTTTCAGTTCGATCAGGACAGGTATTACCATGACATTTTTTCTTGCCGTAGGCGTGGTGGGTATCTGTGCCTTTCATCTGACCTTTGCGACTGCCTGCGACAGGGTGTTTGCCCTGTATGTTCTGTTTAATCTGATCTCGGGAATATGGTGTGTGCATTACGGCATTCCCTTGAGCGTTTTTGTCGGAGAGGTATCCACAACTTTTCTTCCGATGATACTATATTATGCGGGCAGGGGATTTGATGAAGAATACGCAGCCAGGTATTATCATGGCTTTATGGTTGCTGCGCTGCTTATGGGGGCCATCGGGGCGGTGTTCTATATCTGGGCACCCCGGTTCTACATTGATTTTTCATATGTTAATGAATTCATATCCAAGGCTGATGTACCTACGATGAGGGTCAGGATGAACTCAATAATCGGTTCGGGGCCCATGGGAGCCTTTGTGGCATATTCAACCTGTGTATCAGCATTTTTCTTAAGGAAAGACGAAAAGAAGACGAAGATCATAGGTGTCATTTATCTTTTATTATCTATCCTTTTTTCCTTCATGGCAAATCAGAGATCGGCAATGTTCTGCGTTATCCTGTTTCTTGTTTTTTATGAGTTTGTCGATATTGTGGTGGACAGGAGAAAACCCATGAAATATATCTGGATCGCTCTTGGAAGCGTGGCTGCCATACTTGTTGCTGTCTTTATAGTTGCAAGGGGAGTCTTCGAGAAATTCTACATCAGGCTTGCTTCAATCCCTGATGGTTTCGGTGAAAGATCCGGGTCCTGGGTGGATGCCGTTAACAGTATGAAAAATATCTGGATAGGCGACGGGCTTGGAAGCCACGGACACAGGGCTGCGGGGATACAACCCTATATTGTGGCGGACGGCGGACTTGTGAAACTCTACACTGAGATGGGGATCATAGGAACAGCTATGATAATAACAGTTGTGGTCATGATATATATTAAGGCACTGACGGGAAGGAATAAAAAACTTAGCGGTATAGTTCCGGAACTTGCCGTGATCACTTCCGCCATCCTTATGTCCATCGGATCCAATGTGCTGGAGATGGAGCTATGTGCTCCTATAGTTTATTTTGCGCTCGGAAGGGCAGTCCTTAAGATCAATGAAAAACCGGAGGATACAGGTGGAGTAAATAATTAGTATATATGGTGTTAGAGAGTGGACCGGGGCGAATTTGCCAAGGTCTGACTTTCTATGATATAATATGACAATATGTTCAGACAACACATATATTTTGAGCCTGTGTTGTATGGGAAATACAGAGGAACAACCATGACAAACAAGAAAATATACCTAAGCAGTCCAACGATGCATGGGGAAGAACTTAAATATATAAATGAAGCCTTTGATACCAACTGGGTAGCTCCGCTGGGCCCTAATGTCAATGAATTTGAAAAGGAGCTTGCAGCCTATGTCGGCGGCGGTTATTGTGCGGCTCTGTCATCAGGAACTGCGGCAATCCATCTTGCCCTTATACTTGCGGGAGTGGGAAGAGATGATATCGTCTTCGGCCCTTCCATGACCTTCTCGGCAACCGTTAATCCCATAGTATACGTTGGCGCAAGGCCGGTATTTATTGACTCTGATGCAGAAACATGGAACATGGATCCGGTGGCTCTTGAGAAGGCCTTCGATAAATATCCCGAAGTTAAAGCAGTTATAGCTGCCAACCTCTACGGGACTCCGGCTAAGCTTGACGAGATCAGAGATATCTGTAAGGATCATAATGTACCCTTTATTGAAGATGCGGCGGAATCACTCGGTTCAACCTATAAGGGAGCTCAGACCGGTACCTTTGGTGACTATGGAATATTCTCCTTTAACGGTAATAAGATAATAACGACATCCGGCGGCGGAATGCTCTACTGCATGGATGAAGATAAGATAAAGAAGGCCAGGTTTTACTCAACCCAGGCAAGGGAACCCGAACGTCACTATGAACATAAGGAGATCGGATACAACTACAGGATGTCCAATGTGGTGGCGGGAATAGGCCGGGGGCAGATGAAGCATCTTGATGAACATGTATCCATTAAAAAGGATATATACATGGAATACAAGGATGCCTTTAAGGATATTGAAGCGATAAGGATGAATCCATATCTGTCATGCTCAGAGCCCAATTTCTGGTTATCATGTATAACGATCGACGAAGGTTCAAGTGTTAAGCCTCTTGATATATTGCTTGCGCTTGAGAAGGAGAATGTTGAGAGCAGGCCCATATGGAAGCCCATGCATCTTCAGCCTGTATATAAGGGTTCGGACATGATAGGCGCAGGGGACGGGTTCCTCTGCGAGAAGATATTCGACCGCGGACTATGTCTGCCGTCAGACATTAAGAATACCCGTGAGGATATGGACAGGATAATAACGATCATCCGGAGCTTGTTTGTGTAAGATGATATATAAAAGATTTATAAAACGATTGCTTGATATAGTCTTATCGCTGTCCGCGATCATTGTCCTGTCGCCCGTGTTTATTGTGCTGGCTGTACTGGTGAGGGTCAGGCTCGGGAGTCCCGTATTGTTCCATCAGGACAGACCGGGCAAGGACGGTAAGATCTTTCACATGTACAAGTTCCGTTCCATGACGGATGAGCGTGATGAGAACGGGGTGCTTAAACCGGATGAAGCCAGGCTTACATCCTTTGGGCGTAAGCTGCGTGCCAGCAGCCTTGATGAGCTTCCGGAACTCTTCTGTATACTGAAGGGTGATATGTCCCTTGTGGGTCCGAGGCCCCTGCTGGTGCAGTACCTGCCCCTGTACAACGAACGCCAGAAACACAGGCATGACGTTCTTCCGGGGTTGACAGGCTGGGCACAGGTTAATGGAAGAAATGCCCTGACCTGGCCGCAGAAGTTCGAATATGATGTGGAGTATACCGAGAAGGTATCCTTCATCCTGGATCTTAAGATAGTAATTATGACGATAAGGAACGTGCTTAAAAAGGAAGGTATAAGCCCGGAAGGATCTGCGACGATGGATTTCTTCAAGGGAGAGGAATAGGTAGGGTTATGTCGGACATAAATGTGCTTATTTTGAGCGCGGGAAGAAGAGTGGAGCTTGTAAAGTGCTTCAAGAAGGCTGCAAAAGACCTCGATATAAGCGGCAGTGTGATCGCAGTTGATTGTTCGCCTACTGCTCCTGCCTTGTATTTTGCGGACAAGTACAGGCTGGTTCCGCGTATTGATTCGGGCGATTATATAAAGGCCCTTATCGAAATATGTAACGAAGAGAAGGTTTCGCTGGTAGTTCCGACCATAGATACCGAACTGCTCCTGCTGGCAGAAAACAGGAAGAAAATGGAAGACGCAACAGGGGCCAGGATACTTGTATCATCCCTTTCAGTTGTAAATATCTGCAGGAATAAGCTTAATACGCAGAGTTATATGGAGGAGCACGGCTTCAAGGTTCCGCACCTGTATACGGCGCAGGAGATAAGGAACGGTAATGCCAAATATCCTCTTTTTGTTAAACCGATAGACGGAAGCTCCAGCATAGACACCTACAGGGTGAATGATAAGACGGAGCTTGATGCCATCCTGACGCTTGTTAAGAATCCGATGGTACAGGATTATATGGATGGCGAGGAATATACGATCGATGTATTCCTTGATTTTGACAGCAATATCATTACTATGGTTCCCAGGCTTCGTATCGCGACAAGGAGCGGGGAGATAATGAAGGGCCGTATCGTAAAGGATGCGGACATCATGGCGGATGTGAGAAGGCTTATGGAAGAGCTTAAGCCTGTAGGTCACATCACGGTACAATGCCGTAAAACATACAGAGGTATCGAGTATATCGAGATCAATCCTCGCTTCGGAGGCGGAGCGCCCATGTCGATAATGGCAGGGGCCGATTCATGCAAGAACCTGTACCGTCTCCTTAAGGGTGAGGTTTTAACATATAACGAAGATTACAGGGAGAATATCACCTTCCTGCGCTTTGATTCATGCATTATGTTAAACGAAGATATGGTACTCGAGTATGAAGAAGGCAGTAATATTTGACCTTGATGATACGCTGATATCGGAGGATGAATACATACGGAGCGGTTACAGGGCGGTATCCAGGTTCCTTAAGGATATGTACGGATGGGATGAACGCATGAGCGCAAGACAGCTCTACGATCTGTATCTGGAGAGCCCAAAGAAGGTATTTAACCGCCTGCTTAGTGCCCACGATATTGCGTATAAGGAAAATGAAATACTGGAGCTGGTTGAGGTATACAGAGAGCATACCCCGGAGGTTCATTTCTACCCGGATGTAAAGCCCGCACTTGCTTCCCTTAAGAACAGAGGGATCAAGCTGGGTATTTTATCGGATGGATATGCAGTGGCGCAGCGCAAGAAGCTTACGGTTCTTAATGTGAACGGGAAGAGGCTTTTTGACAAGATAATCATTACCGATGAACTTGGGCGGGATTACTGGAAGCCGGACCCAAGGCCCTTCATTATGATGAAGGAAGCATTTTTGACTGATTGGTCCGATATGGTTTATGTAGGTGACAACCCCGAGAAGGATTTCTTCATAGGACGTGATTTTCCGATAATGACGGTAAGGATCATAAGGCCGGAGAGTATCTATGCCGACCGGCCATACAGGGAAGGATACAGAGAAACGGCGCGGGTGACTTCACTTGAAGATCTTGTAAAGATCATTCGCTAGTTAATGATCAAAATATGGACATATTATATCTAACGCTAAAAAAACCGGATCTTAAGGAAGCGGGGATATATCCGGATCTTATAAATGCGCTGAGTGCAGCGGGACATAAGGTTACGATAGCCTGTGCCGACAGTCCGAGGAATACCCCGCAAACAAAAATGGTAACAGAAGAGGGTGTCCGTATACTTAAGGTTTCCACAGGTGAAGTGTTCGGAGTCAATTTCATAAAGAAGGGAATAAACACACTGCTGCTTGAGCCGAAGCTTAAATCGGCAGTAAGGTCATTCCTTTCGGGAGATCATTTTGATCTTGTACTATATGCAACCCCGCCCGTGACCTTTGCAAATGTGGTCAGATATTGCAAGAAGGTTTACGGTTGCAGGGCCTTTCTTATGCTTAAGGATATTTTTCCCCAGAATGCCGTCGATATCGGACTCTTCGGCAAGGGCGGGATCATACACAGGTTCTTCAGGAACAAAGAGAAAAAGTTGTATGACCTGTCGGATGTTATCGGCTGCATGTCCGAAGGGAATTTAAGATATCTGAAGGATAATAATCCCGGAATAAGCGAAGATAAAATGATTGTATTTCCGAATACAATAAAGGTACCTCCCCTTAAGGAAGAGGAACTTAAGTTCATAACCGGAAGGAAGTTAAGGCTTGTATTTGGCGGTAACCTGGGTAAGCCTCAGGCGGTCGATTACCTTCTTAAGGTAATACAGTACGATAAATCACCCATATATGATAAGGTTGAATTCATATTTGCCGGTAACGGAAGTGAAGCGGAGCTTGTGAGACGGACATGTGAAGGGGCTTCAAATGCGAGGTTTTTCGATTATCTTCCGCCGGATGAATACAGCAAGCTTATGGATACCTGTGATATTGGTATAGTATCTCTGGATGTAAGGTTTACCATTCCCAATTATCCATCAAGGACACTGTCATATATGTCCATGGCCAAGCCGATGATAGCCTGCACGGATCCGAATACGGATATAAAGGATCTGATAACTAAAGAGGCTGAATGCGGACTTTGGTGCCGGTCTGATGATGTCCCCGCCTTCTGGAAATGCATTGAAGAAATGATGGATGAGAAGAGGCGTAACACCATGGGAATGAACGGACGCAGGTATCTGGAGGCTAATTTTGATGTAAGCCGGAGCGTGTCCCTGCTTGAAAGATACGGTGGTCATGCTGCGGGGACAGTATAGGATACTGCCTGCGCTCTGCCGGAAGGTTTCGATCACGAACCTGACGTTTAAGCTTTAAAGGGATATGATACAGGAGAAGAAGATGTTTAAAGACAAGACTTTACTTATAACAGGAGGGACGGGTTCTTTCGGCAACGCCGTACTCAACCGTTTCCTGGATACTGACATTAAGGAGATCCGGATCTTTTCGAGGGATGAGAAGAAGCAGGATGATATGAGGCATCAGTATAATGATCCCAAGATCAAATACTATATCGGAAATGTCAGGGATATCCAGAGTGTAAGGGACGCTATGCACGGGGTTGATTATATTTTCCATGCAGCAGCCCTTAAGCAGGTTCCTTCCTGTGAATTCTTTCCGATGGAGGCCGTTAGGACCAATGTGATCGGTACGGACAATGTCCTTACCGCCGCGATCGAAGCAGGCGTCAAAAAGGTGATATGCTTATCCACCGATAAGGCGGCTTATCCCGTTAATGCAATGGGTACCAGCAAGGCCATGATGGAGAAGGTTTTCGTGGCAAAATCAAGGACTGTAGATCCCGATAAGACACTTATCTGCGGAACAAGATACGGCAATGTCATGTGCTCACGGGGCTCTGTCATCCCCCTGTTTATCGAGCAGATAAAGGAAGGCAAGCCTCTTACCGTGACCGAGCCTAAGATGACAAGATTTATCATGAGCCTCGAAGAGGCGGTGGAGCTTGTGATCTTCGCCTTCGAGAATGCGCAGGCGGGAGATATCATGGTTCAGAAGGCTCCGGCCTGCACCATCGAGGTGTTGGCTCAGGCTGTTAAGGAGCTCTTTAATGCGGATAACGAGGTTAAAGTCATAGGAATAAGACACGGTGAGAAGATGTATGAAACCCTGCTTACCAACGAGGAGTGCGCAAGGGCTGTTGATATGGGAGGCTTTTTCCGCGTACCCTGTGATCAGAGAGACCTTAATTACGATAAATATTTCGTGGAGGGTAACCAGGAGAGAACGAAGCTTACCGAGTTCAATTCAAATAATACCGAGATATTGAATGTGGAACAGGTAAAGGAGAAGCTGCTTTCGCTTGAATATATCAGGAATGAGATAGAGGCTTATAACGAATCAAGAAGATGAAGTAACTATTCGGAACAGGATGGGAGAGAATGAGGATCCTTGTGACAGGTGCGCGCGGGTTTATCGGTAAGAATCTGATCGCGGAGCTTAAGAACAGAAAATACAATGATATATACGAATACGACGTGGATACCGACTTGTCGGAGCTTGACAGATTTACGAAAGACTGTGATTTCGTGTTTCATCTTGCCGGTGTCAATCGTCCCGAGAATGAAGATGAATTCATGACCGGGAACTTCGGATTTACCGACATCCTGCTTAAGAGCCTTAAGGATAACGGAAATAAAGCACCGGTACTCATTACATCTTCGATACAGGCCGAGCTTGACAATCCTTACGGCAGGAGCAAGCGGGCGGGCGAAGAGCTTATGTTTGCATATTCCTCCGAAACCGGGTCACCGGTATTTGTTTATCGGTTGCAGAATGTGTTCGGTAAATGGTGCAGACCTAATTACAACAGTGCAGTGGCGACCTTCTGTAACAACATAGCGGCGGGACTTCCGATAAAGGTCAATGATGCTTCGGTCGTTATGAAGCTGGTATACATAGATGATGTTGTATCCGAGTTCATTGCGGCCATGGAAGGAAGGGCCAATCTTACAGGGAAATACGGTGCCATCCCTACGGTGCATACGACAACCCTGGGTCGTATAGTTGAGATCATCACATCTTTTAAAGAGAAAAGGAAGAAGCTTCTGCTTCCCGATCTTGCCGATGAGTTGGAACGTAAGCTCTACAGTACGTATTTAAGCTATCTTCCTGTGGATGATCTTGCTTACCCTCTGAAGATGAACATGGATGAGAGGGGCTCCTTTACGGAATTTATTAAGACTCCTGACAGGGGGCAGGTATCGGTGAATATCAGCCATCCGGGGATCACCAAGGGTAATCACTGGCACCATTCGAAGAATGAGAAGTTCCTTGTAGTACGCGGCAGGGGCTGTATAAGCTTCAGGAAGTACGGAACCGATGAAGTGGTCGATTACCATGTAAACGGCGATGAACTTACGGTCGTTGATATACCGACGGGTTATACCCATTGCATTACCAATGAAGGTGATGAGGATATGGTTACCGTTATGTGGGCAAACGAAGCTTTTAACCCGGACAGGCCGGATACCTTCTACGAACCCGTAAGACGATAGATAATGAGATATGGAGTGCATATGGACAGATTGAGATTAATGACAATAGTGGGTACACGCCCCGAGATAATAAGGCTGTCGGCGGTGATAAAGTGCGCGGATAAATATTTTGACCATGTGCTTGTACACACGGGGCAGAATTACGATTACACACTTAATCAGATATTCTTCGAGGATCTGAAGCTGAGAGAGCCTGACTATTATCTTGAATCGGTAGGAGCTAACCTTGGCGAGACCATGGGTAATATAATCGCAAAGTCATATACCCTTATGCAGGAGGTCAAGCCGGATGCGCTGCTTATACTTGGCGATACCAATTCGGCGCTTTCTGCGATAAGTGCCAAGAGGCTTAAGATCCCGATCTTTCATATGGAAGCCGGCAACCGCTGCTGGGACTGGAATGTTTCGGAGATGATCAACAGAAAGATAGTGGACCATATATCGGACATTAATCTCCCCTATACCGAGCATTCGAGAAGGTATCTGCTGTCGGAAGGAATTGACGGAAAGACCATGTTTGTAACAGGGTCACCAATGCGCGAAGTGCTTCGTGACCACATGGACGATATTTTAAAAAGTGATGTATTTGAGAGGCTGAAGCTTGAGAAACGCAGATACATACTTGTATCGGCCCACAGGGAGGAGAATATCGATCTTGAAGATAACTTCATGGAGCTTATGAATTCCATAAACAATATTGCGGAAAAGTATCAGATGCCGGTGATATATTCCACTCATCCAAGGTCAAAGAAGTTTATCGAGATGAGGAATTTTAAGTTTCATCCGCTGGTAAGCAATATGAAGCCCTTCGGATTCCTTGATTATAACATGCTCCAGATGAATGCCTACTGTGTCCTTTCGGACAGCGGAACCCTGTCCGAGGAATCGGCAATGCTGAATTTCCCGGGAGTGCTTATCAGGACTTCAACCGAGAGACCTGAGGTGCTTGATAAGGGGACGGTTGTGATAGGCGGTATCACGGGATGTACGGTGGAACAGGCAACGGAGCTTGCTCTTTCAATGTATGAGAATAAAGAGGAAACTGTAATGGCAGAGGATTATGCCGATACCAACGTGTCGGTAAAGGTTGTTAAAATAATCCAGAGCTATACGGATAT
The DNA here is from genome assembly GCA_002373875.1 of Lachnospiraceae bacterium UBA3641. Taxonomy (GTDB): domain Bacteria; phylum Bacillota; class Clostridia; order Lachnospirales; family Lachnospiraceae; genus UBA2868. The sequence goes on along the minus strand of DFKQ01000060.1, from coordinate 32,966 downwards.
CGTGAACAGGACGGTGTGGCTTAAATCATAATATTTCATTCGATTAATAGAACATTTCGCTCATTCCGTAATTCTTGATATATTCTGCGAAAAATGGCGGATTGAGACGGATATAGCCTTGTTTTGCGAGGATAACTCCGCGTTTTATAAGCCTGTCCCTATATACGGAATAGTTTCCTGATTTGGTTCCCATCAGTTTCAGAACTTCGGGATTCGTATTCGACCAGGCTCTGCCAAAAGCAGAGGTGTGTCCCGCAGAAGGCGGGATTTCCGAATGCATTTCCTTGTTTGCATTCGGAAAGTCATAGTCAAGTATATTAAAAATCACCGTATTTGATAAAGCCGGCAATCTATGGTAAATTATAATGGATTGCCGGCTTTTGCATATTTATTTGTCTGTTCAGTATCGGGATAGTGGATGATATATGAGGATAGTTGTAAATGATATAGCAGCGAGCAAGACGGGTGCCCTGTCGATATTGAGAGATTTCTACAATTATGTTGCGGGATATGATAAGGGAAATGAGTGGGTATTCGTACTGGGAGATACGCTGCTTGAGGAAAGGGACAATATCCGGGTGCTTGTCCGGGATGATGTGAAGTCAAGCCGTAAGAACAGGCTTATGTTCGATCTTCATACCGGTGCCCGTTATCTGGAAAACCTTAAGCCGGATGTGCTGTTTTCGATGCAGAACACGCTGCCGCGCGGCTACAGGGGCAGGCAGGTTCTGTATGTTCATCAGCCCCTTCCGTATCAGACATGGAAGAGCTTTTCCTTATTTAAGCCTGAGGAGCGGGAGTACGCCGTGTACCAGAAGCTTATAGGCAGGATGATCGATCTTTCTGTTAAGAGAGCGGATAAGGTGATAGTCCAGACGGAATGGATGAGGAAGGCTGTAATAGACAAGACCGGGGTTGCCGGGGATAAAGTGATCGGTATACTGCCGGATATTATCATTCCGGATAGGCAGAGGGACTGGGCTTCTGCCGTATATGAAAAGCAGGATCGAAACCGTTTTTTTTATCCGGCGGGAGAGATATTGTATAAGAATCATGCCTGTATACTGGAGGCTGCAGGACTCCTGATAAACAGGGGAATAACGGATTTCGAGGTGGCTTTTACCCTTAATAAGGGAGATATACCCTCCCTTGGCAGGTATCCGGAGTATGAGCAGGTAAGATACATCGGGCGTATTCCGAGGGATGAGGTGTTTGAACGCTACAGGAGGGAGATACTCCTGTTTCCGTCATATATAGAAACCTTCGGGTATCCGCCGGCAGAGGCAAGAGCGGTTGGGGGCAGGATACTTGCATCTGACTGCCCCTTCTGCCATGAGGTGCTTAACGGATACGAGCAGGCGGCTTATTTTGATCCCTTTAAGCCGGAAGAGCTTGCGAACCTTATGGAGAAGGCGATAAAGAAGGAACTGTTTTTCAAAGCTGCAACCGATGACCGGTATGTCGGAAGTGTTCCGGGAAGCAGTTGGGAGAAGGTAATCAGGATCCTGACAAAGCAGGACAGCATTTAATATATTACGGGTCAACGATGGAGCGGATGTGAGAAATCAAGATAACAGATCAAACAGAATATGGTTTGCCGGGATCTATTATATATTGGCATCGGTGCTGTATGTGATTGATATTTTCATCCCGTCGGCTTATCCGGGTATGCTTACGACGGTATTTCTTTTTGTTGTGCTGGGTGAGCTTATAATACATAAGAGGCTAAACTTCGTTGACTTTGCGGACAGGCTGGTTGCGGCTTACTTTATATATAATGCTGTATCCGTGATATGGCTTGTAAAAGGAGGAATGCCCGTTAGCGTGTATGAGCAGGAATTCATGACATCACTCCTTCCGGTCATCTTCTATTATGCGGGAAGGACCTGTGCAGGCGGCTTAAGTACCGGTAAGATAAGGCTGGTTAATATTTTATTGATGATAATATGCATAGTGGTGGTGTTTATAAGCGGCCGGCAAATGACTGCGGCAGGTGTGGCAGGAGAGAGAAGCGAACGGTGGATCGCCGCGGTCAACAATATGTACAGTACATGGCTCGGTAACGGGCTCGGTGCCAACGGACAGCTGGCGGCCGGCATTGATGGAGCCCATGTCATAGAAGACTTAAGGCTTATTAAGATGTACTGTGAACAGGGAATAATCGGTTTCTCAATGTTTATATATCTGATGATCTTAAGCCTGCGGAAGTGTTTCGGGGATATACGTAAGTACTGTATTGAGCTTGGTATCATTGTGCCGGCTCTGTTTCTGCCCGCAGGTTCCGGTATGCTTGCAGCTCAATTGACAGCATCGGTATTCTGGCATGCTGTCGGAATGATATCTGCGGAAATAACTGTAACGGAGGCAGAGTCATGAGAGTCATGTGTATGTATCTGCCACAGTATCATACATTTCCGGAGAATGATGAGTGGTGGGGCAAGGGTTATACGGAGTGGACAGCGGTCAGGCGGGGACGACCGCTTTATGATGGACATGTTCAGCCAAGAATTCCCCTTGACAACCGCTACTACGATCTTGTAAATGAAGGTCCGGAAACACTTAAATGGCAGGCAGAAACAGCCCGTAAATACGGTGTTTACGGTTTTTCATTCTATCAGTACTGGTTCCGGGGAAGGCAGCTTATGCAGCGCCCGATGGAGATACTTCTTGAACATCCGGAAATAGACATCAATTATTGTATATGCTGGGCTAACGAGAGCTGGACGAGGACTTGGTACGGACTAAGCGAACAGGTACTTATGCAGCAGGATTACGGGGAAGAAGAGGACTGGTACAGGCATTTCGAATACCTGCTCAGGTTCTTTAACGATAAGAGATACATAAAGATAGACAATAAACCGATTCTTCAGATATACCGGTCTTTTGATATAGGTTGTCTTGACAGGATGCTTAACTGCTTTAATAAATGGGCCGAGGGCGAGGGCTATGACGGGATATACGTGATCGCGGGCAGGACGGCCGGGGAGCAGGAGATGAGGACCGGACTTATCGACGGCTACTATTATTTTGAACCGGGTTATACGCTTAAGCATGATTTTTCCAAGATCCATGAGATGGAATACAATGTATCCGTACTGTGGAATACCATGCTTAATAAGCTGAGGACAAATAAGAAGCTTGAGAGGTCCATAAGGGCCGACCTTATACTTGACGGTATTAAGAAGAGGGAGTATAAGGAGAATGAATTCCCGGGGCTTATACCTGACTGGGACAATACACCGAGAAGGGGATATAAGGGCCTTGTTTACAAGGGAACATCCCCTGAGAAATTTGAGGAAGCATTAAAGATACTTAAGGAGAAAAAGGAAGGTCATAAGAATGACTTTGTTTTCATAAATGCCTGGAATGAGTGGGGAGAGGGTGCAATGCTGGAACCGGATGAATACAGGGGCTACGGCTACCTTGAGGCAGTGAAGAGGGTCATGGGATTGTAAGTGACACATTGGCCCTGAACCGATATATCGGTAAATGCGATATTTTGGAAAGATGGAAAAAGTAAGTATAATAATCATAATATACAAGGTTGCGAAATATTTAAGGGGATGCCTGGAGAGTGTAATAAACCAGACCTATGAAAACATTGAGATCATATGTGTGGTCGGTAAGGGTGATAAGGCATGCGAGGATATAGTGGATGAATTCGCGACCCGTGATGACAGGATAAATGTTATTAAGGCTGAGCCCAGGGGAACGGCGGATGCAAGGAATAAGGGACTTGAAGCCGTGACCGGTGATTATATAGCCTTTGTTGACGGCGATGACTACATTAAGGCCGATATGATCGAAACGATGGTAAGGGCAGCAAAGTCACACGATGCGGATGTATCGGTCGTCGGCAAGTATTACCTCTACGAGAACTGCGCAGAAGGAAGCGAGGAGAACAGGGAAGAGGTACTGAGTGTGCCCGATGCCTTTAAGATAATACTTTATCAGGAGGGATTCTTCCTTCATTTATGGGATAAGCTTTATAAAAAGGAATTGTTTGACGGAGTGAGGTTTCCCGAAGGAAAGCTTGTGGAAGACAGGCAGATGGCCCATCTTATATTGTCAAAGGCCACAAGGATAGTGTATAATTCAGCCTCGAAATATTACTTCAGGATAAGCGAGGATTCAGGTTCCAGGATAGAGGAGAATCTGAGGCTGTCTCTTAAGGCTGATCATGAGATATGCGATAAGCTGCTTGAGGAATTCGGAGATGAGATAAGAGAGGCTGTTGAATTCTTTCTTGTTAATGAGAACTTAAGCGTTATACAGAATTCCTTCCTATACGGTAACTTCTCAAGGGACCATGACAGGGAATATCTTAAGTATGTAAAGGAACACGCACCGCTTGTCAAGAAGGATCCGAGGGTCCCGGGAAGCCTTAAGATCAAGATGGATATGTGCAATATAAGCCCTGTCCTTTTTAAATGGGTGACTCTTTCAAGGAGGAAGAAATTCCTTGAGGGGCACAAGGCCTTCAGGTCGGGAGTTGACTGGGAAGGCACATTCAGAGGGCAGGGTGTGATCCCCTCATCCGTCCTTCGGACACCTTCCCCCGGAGGGGGAAGGCAAGATTAAGCCGGAAAAAAACCTATATCTTGAAGGAGAAAGGTGAAGCAGGATAAGATAATCTATAACTTCAGGGAGAAAAATACAGCAAGAGAAAGAGTAAGCAGGATAAGATAATCTATAACTTCAGGGAGAAAAAACCAGCAAGAGAAAGAGTAAGCAGGATAAGATGGCTCATAATTTCGAGGAGAAAGATACAGATACAAGAATAAAGAATAAAAGAGTTCTTTTTGTGTGCAGGGAGACCTATTCCCAGCCCCTGTGGTTTATAGCCGAGAGGCTTAAGGAAGACAATGATGTTGCCTGCTTCTTTATAATGTCCACGGAGTGCAGCTACAATAAGTGCTACTACAACGTGAACACCTACTACAGGTTCAAGGAAGAACTTCCCGGAATAAAACTGTACGATGTAAGGGACATATGCGAGGAATACACAAGAAGGCTTGACGAGGCGGGATATAAGAAGAAGGGACAGGTCCAGCTCTTCAATAAGATATACCAGCCGGATAAGAAGGTTTTATCAAGGCGTGATGAACGTAAACCAATAGCAGATATGGAATATCTTGAGATGATAGAGAAGGACTACTCGCATTTTAAGAACCTTAACATGCAGCTTATGTGTTCGCAGGAGAATACCAGGCACTATCATTTCAGATACTACTGGTCGGTAACCAACTTTGATGAGAACATGCTCTGGCTTGAGCTGAATTATAAGAAGATACTTGGTATCTTCGAGGAATTCAAGCCCGACATGATACTTGATTTTGACAATGCGGAACTGCAGAGAACCATAATAAACGAGGTGGCTTATTCGAAGAATGTGCCTTATATAACGGTTGAGTACAGTAAGTTCGGCTATTATAAGTATCCGACCTTCCAAAATACCATAGGTATCGACGAATATGTGGTGAAGCAGTATAATGAAAACCTGAAGCTAAGTTCCGAAGCGTTGAAAGAGGAATACGATTATATCTACGATTACCGAAGTAAATCCACAATAATGAATAAGGAATTTGCAGGTACAGTGACTTCTCAGTATGAGAGGGATTCGATCATCTGGATACTGCGGGTCATGAGGGGCAAGTTCCATTACTTTTTCGACATGGATATAAGCAAGGGCAACCATAAGATAAAGAAGACCAACAGGCTTCTGTATGCCCCAAGCCTTCCCTATATTAAGCACTACTGGCAGGTAATGACCCTAAGGCGTAAGTTCATGGGGAAGAATAAGCTGTTCGAAGCTCCCCTCGAGGGTGAGAATTACGTATACATGCCCCTGCACCTTATACCGGAGTCGACAGTATTCGTTAAGGCATCCTACTATGTGGATGAATTAAGCCTTATAGAAGCCGTGTCTAAGTCACTCCCGGTGGGATGGTGGCTCTACGTTAAGGAACATCAGGCCATGCTTGGTGAGAGGAGCGTTGACTTCTATAAGAAGGTCCGTCAGCTTCACAATGTACGCCTTGTGCAGGTCAACCATTACCATGATCCCAAGCCCTGGATCATAAACGCCAGAGGGGTTGTGACCATAGTGGGGACAACGGCCTATGAGGAAGCCCTTCTGGGAAGGAAGTCGATCATCTTCGGTGATGTTCCCTTCGAGCTTATCGACGGCATAACCAAGGTACACAGCTATGAAGAACTTCCGGCCCTCATCAGGGACTTCGGGGATATAGATAACATCCATTCCTGCGCAGCCTACCTTAAGACAATAAAGGATGTCGGTTTCGAGATAGATCTCTTCTATCTCATGGCTAAGGCGGAGAAGATACTGGCTCACGAAGAGGAACGCGATGAGAAGTTCGTTTCCCAGATTGGTGAACTCATGCGGTTTTACGAGGCAGGATACGCCAGGTGGAGTAAGAAACTCCCATAATTCATTTTGAATTGTAAATGAGCGAAGCGGCATACATTTTAGCCGAGAGGAAGAGTGCTCCCCGACCGGATGGAGGGGAGAGGAAAAAAACGAGAATGGATTCGAGTTATTTTCCGGTACTCTGACGGTTCGGATGAAATGTATGACGCTAAGCGGATTATATATATGCAACAGACAATATGGAGGAAATCATGGACAGTGACAGTAGCAACGATAATTTAACCACGACAACCAGCACGATAATGCGCAGGCTTTCCGAGGATAAGTTCGTCCTCATTGCCGAGATCGGAGTCAATTATTATGATATCGCGACCAAGGAGGGTATCACTCCCATGGAAGCGGCCAAGCTCATGATAAGGGAAGCCAAGGAAGCCGGTATCCATGCGGTTAAGTTCCAGACCTACAAGGCAGGAACACTTGCGGCCAAGGCATCACCCTATTACTGGGATATAAACGAGGAACCCACACGGTCCCAATACGAGCTTTTTAAAAAGTTCGATTCCTTCGGATATGATGAGTATAAGGAGCTTAAGGAGTACTGCGATGAGACGGGTATAGAGTTTCTGTCGACAGCCTTCGATTATGATTCTGCCGATTACCTTGATGAGCTTATGCAGGTCTACAAGATATCCTCATCGGATTTAAGCAACCTTCCCTTTATAGAGCATCAGGCCAAGAAGAACAAGCCGATCATCATGTCGGTGGGAGCATCCGATCTGCCCGAGATAGAAGCGGCTGTTGACACCATAAGGGCGGTAAGCGAGCAGCCCATTGTCCTTATGCACTGTGTGCTTGAATATCCCACACCCCTTAAGGATGCCAATCTTCTGAAGATACTGTCGCTTAAGAGACAGTTCCCGGAACTCTATATAGGGTATTCGGACCATACCAAGCCTACGGATAACTGCGATGTTATAAAGACGGCATATAATCTGGGAGCCCAGTGTATCGAGAAGCACTTTACGCTTGATAAGACACTTAAGGGTAACGATCATTATCATGCCATGGATCCTTATGATGCAAGGCGTATACTTGAAGCGATAAATGAACTTGACATAATAAGAGGAAGCGGCGAACTTAACTGCCTTGAAACGGAGATGACGGCAAGGGCCAATGCAAGACGTTCGATAGTTGCGGACGGAAATATTCCTGTGGGGACCGTTATAACCGAGTCCATGCTGACCTTCAAGAGACCGGGAACGGGAATATCGCCGGACAGGCTTTTCGAAGTTGTGGGAAAGGCTGCTCTTACGGATATAGAGGATGATACCATCATCACTGCTGATATGATAGGAAAGGCAGCTGATGATGACGGAGCCGGCAATACACATTATACGGAGGTATAAAGATGGCTGATGAAGGAAGCAGGAGCTTTTTGGACAATCGTAAATATGAGAGACTGTACGCCGATTATAATCTTAATGATGTTATCGACAGACAGAAGTATAACCTTATAATGGGCGGGATAGTGGTTTACGGCCTTGTGGTCAATTACATCTTATGCAAGGCAGTACCGAATGTTTATGAATTCATAAATCCCATGATCTTTTTTATCGGCTATATCGTGCTGGTGATAGCCGGAACGGTCATATCGGCAAGGTCATCCAATCCCATATTAAGCTTTATCGGTTACAATATGGTTGTTGTACCCAGTGGTCTTGTGGTGTCAATGGCTGTACAGGTATATGGAGGACTTGAGAGTGATATTGTAAGCCAGGCCTTTCTCTATACCTTCTGTATATCCGGGATCATGATCGCATCAAGCATGCTGCTGCCAAATGTATTTGAGTCCATGGGCAGATACCTTTTCTTCGGTCTCATAGCGGTGGTTATAGGTTCTGTGATCGGCTTGTTCGTAAACGGAGTGTTTAATGCTTTTGCCTGGTTCGGTGCCCTTATCTTTTCGCTGTATATAGGGTATGACTTTTACAGGGCCCAGCAGTATACGCCTACCCTTGACAATGCAGTTGACTGTGCGCTCGATATCTACCTTGATATAATCAATCTGTTCTTAAGGCTTCTTCGCATAATGGGCAGGAGAAGCAGCAAGGATTGAGCGATAGAACCTTATCAGCAGGTCGGCTTCCGGCCTGCTGATTTTTTTGCTTCCGTAGAAGCAGGTCCGGGTAAGAAGGAGCATGTCGTCAAGGCTTAAGTTGTTTGCGTCCGTAAGGGCTGTCAGTCTTGATGCCTTTTTAGAACCGGAGGCGATCAGGCGCGATATGAGAAGGAAGTTTTCTTCCGTAAGGACAGAAGGCTTTACGGAGTATTTTTTTGCAAGCTTCCTGCAGGCCTTTTTGTAGATGTGGGAGACAAGAGGTGCATAATCACCTGCCATATATGAACGTCGTCTGTTTCCGTGATCCTTAAGAGCAAGGAAGCTTCGCTTAAATACGGGGATAAGCATAAGAAACAGAATGAGACCGGCGAAAATATTAAAGGCCGAAAAATCATTAAGGTTAAAGAAGGATGACGGATTAAAATCCTGAATGGGATCATTTCCGCCGGCAGCCTCATCATTTTCCGGAATATATGCAGGATCCAAAAGCCTTGACAGGGATGTAAGGAAATCGGCATAGGATGCCCCTGTCTGTCCTGTATCCGGAACGGTAAGATCAACCGGCAGCCATCCGAAGCCGCTTACATATACTTCAGTCCAGGCGTGAGCGTTACCGTCCGATACTTCGGTTGTGATAAGGGACGGATTACCAAGGGGATTGGGACCTGTATAATAGTAGTCCGTATCACCTTCACTTGCCACTGCCGATTCGGTAATGCCTGAAGGAGTAATAACGTACCCTTCCACATATCTTGCGGGTATCCCGTAGGAACGAAGCAGGAGAGTTGCTGCCGATGCGAAGTGGGCACAGTATCCGCGTTTCTGTTCACCAAGAAAATAGGTAACAAAATCCCTGTTGTAGGGAGTGGCGCCGGGAGCCATGTCATAACTGTAATTTTCAAGAAAGAAGCTGTATATAAGATCGATCTGTCCACGGACAGTATTGGCTGTTCCTATTCTTTCATGATAGGACATAAGTTCATCGCTTATCTGCGGCGGTATCTGCAGGTAGTTGGCAGCGATCTCTTCATCATATGAATTACGTTCATTTAGCTCTTCTTCATTGTACAGACCCTGTAGTATGTCCTGATCATCAAATACGGTTGCCGCGATGCTCTGTGAAAAAGGAGTGAACTCATAGATTTTTTCGCTGTCTGTTGCCGAATATCCTGTAAGGATCGATGAAGGTTCAACGATCACGTTATCGGGAATTGACGACAGGAAATAAGGGGTATAAACGTATCCCGTGTCGGCATCGATGTTTTTTATCTTCATCCGGGCAGAGACCTGGTCCGTCATTTTGGCACCGGACATAAGATGAAGTGCCCGGCTCTCACTTAATATACGATTCCTTTCGGGCTGAAGCTCTGCCATTGAAGACGGAGGAAGCTTGATCTCGTAGGAGCTTCCCCTTTTGGGTGCCTCCCATGAGCTTCCCGTATATAACCGGGAGGTGTAGCCCTTAAGGTATAGGGTTTCGAAGGAATAGGGAACGAAGGTTACTTCAAGGTCCGTTTCGTAATCGGGGGATACGCTCCGCACTCCGCCCAGCTTGCCCCCGCTTATGCCGCCCTTGGCTTCATATCTGTTAAAGAGGCCCATGATACCGGTCTGCGTAAGAATTTTAACATTTTCATCAAGCCTTGCCTTAAGTGGGCTTTTACGAAGAACGGCTTCATTCTCCGATGCTGTTATTACGGAAGAGGTAAAGGCCGAAAAGATGAGGGAAGCGCACAGGGCGAAGAGGCATATGGACAGCATCGATAAAGCATTTGACTTATGGAAAATGATGAGTCTTCCCTTTTTATCGTAATAATCAAAGGAGTATTCCCGGGGCTTCTTCCGCCTTGCAGGCTGCACAAAATAGAAGTGGCAGGAATGTCTTAGCAGGAATATCCCGAAATAGGAGAAAAAGAGGAAGCTAAGGGACAGATACGAAGGGTATCTGCCTATGAAAATGCCAAGCTGAAGGGGCAGAAAGGTAAGAAAGAAGGCAGTGGCATAGTACATGTTGTTAAATATATCGACATTAAGCAGCAGGACAAGGAAGATACCCAGAAAAATGCTGACCGTGGTTATGGTCAGATATCTGTCCGGGATGATCTCCGTATATTCACGGATCGAGGATAGGTGGTAGTAGTCCGAATAAGCTTCGTTAACAATATTTAAAAGGGCCTGATAGCCGGAATTGGCGTAGGTCCTCATGGCAAAAAGGCCGTAGGCAAAGAGGAACATGAAGAGGAAATACCCAACATTGTAAAAGAGCCTGGATATATGTATAAGGGCAAGGAAAAGTGATAAGATCAGGAGTATGATGAGTATAAGGGGGTAGTTGGCCGCGATCTTAAACTGACTTAATATCCCCAGTACACAACCTGCCGAGGCACAGAAAATAAGCATGCCGACAACAAGGCAGTGGATCAGGTCATTGTTCTTCTCATGCCTTGTATTCTCTCCTTTTGAAAATCCGTAATAGAGTTCGTCAGTTAACATGTATAAGGGTTCCTTTATCCTGGCCGGATTTCCGGTATATTGATAATGCCAGATCCTTCTTATCGTAACAGCCTGCGTAGAAGGCCTGTGTCATCGCCTCATTAAGATCATCTTCCGTATTTATCCTGAATTGTACAAAGTCAGAAGCCTTCTCATTGTAGAACATAAAAATAAATGGTTCGCCTGCCCGGAGGAGTTCGTCCGATACAGCCATGGCTTCCCTGATCGCGTTGTTAAGCGTGCTGGTCAGGGAAGGATCCTTATCGCAATCTTCACGGGAAGGCTGGTACAGCTCCAGAAGGACAGTAAAGTCATTGGATGAGGTAGCTTCATTTTCCTTGACTATAAGTGTATCGAGCTTTTCGGTAAGCTTCCAGTGGATCCTTGACAGCCGGTCTCCGGGCCGGTACTCCCGGATGTCGGTTACGTTGCTTGAAGCATTACCCTTGCGGCCGGTATCGGTAAATTCATCAAAGCCCTCCTCATAAACTATTTCCACCCTTTTTTCAAGAGGGATCGCTTCCGGCATCAGGGTTATTGACCCGGTGAGCTTAATATCCTTCACGAATGTGAACAGATGAAGAGGATCGTATAGGGTCATATTACCGGCATGAGCCTCGTATATCCCGTATTTTTCAAGCCGCAGAGGGAAGTCCAGCCTGCTTATCCCCCGGGCCTTAAGCGACAGGGAATGGGTTTCGCTTTCATACCCTCCGTAGAAGAGCGAATAAAAGTCGATCGTTATATCCGCACATGATACCGGTATAAAAGTGGGATTGTTTATGCCAAGTGTAAGAAGGTCCGTAGTCAGCTCGAGTGATACGGTAAGCTTACCCGATGCATATTTCGTAATGTTATATGACAGAACAGGAAGGCTTATGAGCAGTATGGATATAAGATAGAAAAATGACTGCAGATAGAAAAAAGAAAAAAGCAGGGAGAAGATAAATACACTTATATAAGATACCCACGCCGAAACGGGCGAGTTGGTCTTTTGGAGGAACCAGCCCAGAATACGGCGGCGTTTTATCAATTTATCCTGTGATGTTTTCGAATGGAGTGTTTTCAAACGGAACTTCCTCACACCGGTACGGGAACAAAATCAAGAAGATCACTGATGATATCTTCGGCGCTCTTGCCTGAAGCCTTGGCCTTCGTGGACAATATTATGCGGTGGTTGCATACAGGGTGTATTACCCTGTGTATATCCTCGGGAATGACGAAATCACGTCCCTCGTAGCAGGCGTAAGCCCTTGCGAGCTTTAAGACGGCAATTGAGCCGCGGGGTGAAACTCCCTGAATGAGCATATCGGTATTTCTGGTAGCTTCACTCAGTGACACAACATAATCGAATATCTCATCGGATGCATGAACATTCGCGGCCTGTGCCTGAAGAGCGATGATGGATCCTGCATCCATGACCCTGTTAACCGAATCAATTGATTCAAATGAATTACCCTTAAGGATCTCGGTGGCAGCCAGATGGTCTGGATATCCCAGGGTAAGACGGACGAAGAACCGGTCCAGCTGGGAATCGGGAAGCTTTTGGGTTCCCGAGGCTCCTATGGGGTTCTGGGTAGCTATTACGAAAAAGGGAGATTTAAGCTTATAGGTGGTTGATTCAACCGTAACGCGTCTCTCCTCCATTACCTCCAGAAGGGCGGCCTGAGTCTTGGGTGATGTACGGTTGATCTCATCCGCGAGGAAGAGGTTGGTAAATACGGCTCCCGGTTTAAAGGTAAAGTCATTTTTATCCCTGTCATACATTGAAAAGCCAAGAATATCGGAGGGGAGGACATCAGGTGTAAACTGCATCCTCTTATATCCGATGCCCAGGGATCTTGACAGGGCAACCGCAAGAGTTGTCTTGCCGACGCCCGGGATGTCCTCGAGGAGTATGTGTCCTCCTGCCAGCAGGGTACACAGGACCATGTCGATTATATCGTCCTTGCCTCGAAGAACCTTTTTTATTTCATTTTTGACTGCGATCAGGTTTTCGTTCATGTCGTTTATCTTTCGTCCTTTAACGGTTTATGTTATAATTAAAATGAACGAAATTGTTTATTTCGTTTGCTATAGTATAGCATTTTAGTGAATATAAGGTAAAGAATTATATAAATGTCCGAGAAGAATCTGGTGTTGAAGAGCGGTATCTGGTATACCCTGTCAAGCATAGCCATAAGAGCGGTTGCCATAATTACGAGTCCGATCTATACCGCAATGCTCACGACCGGTGATTACGGCCGCGCCAATACCTTTAATTCATATGTTGAAGTGTTCAATATAATAACCTGCCTGTGCGTTGTTTATTCTGTAGGCAGGGCCAAGATAGATTTTAAGGAGAAGTTTGATGAATATATGTCCGCAATGCAGGGACTCTCAAGCTCCTTCGCTTTTTGTGTGCTTATCACCGTGACCGTCTTCAGGGAGCAGATATCGGGTATTATAAAGTATGAGGTCCCCCTTGTGATGGCTCTCTTTGCTTATCTTGTCATCTATCCGTCGGTTCAGTACATGCAGGAGAAATGCAGGTTCGAGTATAAATACAGGGAAAACATAGCCATATCCGTAATAACCTGTGTGGGAACCGTGGCACTGTCCATTACACTTATGTATCTTTTCAATGATAAAAGATATATCGGCAAGATCCTGGGTACTATCCTTCCCACATTTCTTATGGGCATATGTTTTTATATAAACATACTGAAAAAGGGTAAGGTCTTTTACAAACGGGAGTACTGGAGATATGCCTTAAGGATTGGCCTTCCGATGATCCCTCATGCGCTGGCTCTCGTGGTACTTGCCCAGATCGACAGGATCATGATCAAGAATATGTGCTCGGATGCGGACGCCGGCCTGTATATTTACGGTTACTCCATTTCAACCCTGCTTGCAATATTTACAAATGCGATAGGTCAGGCCTGGCTTCCCTGGCTCAATGACCAGCTGGCATCGGGTAACCGTGACAGGATCAGACAGCTTCAGAAAAAGCTGGTCCTTTTGGGTTGCTTCTTATCCCTCGGCTTTATAACGGCAGCCCCCGAAGCCCTTATGCTTCTTGCTCCGAGGGCCAGAGATTATTGGGTGGCGAAGTGGGTGATCCCTCCGGTGGCGCTGGGAACCCTGGCCCAGTATTTCTATACCAATTACGTTAACATTGAACTCTTCTTCAAACGGACACCGATAATCGCTGTAGCATCCGTTATGGCAGCGATAGCCAACACCATAATGAATGCCGTAATGATCCCCAGATACGGTTATGTGGCTGCGGCCTATACCACGCTTGCAAGTTACCTCCTGCTCATGCTCTTTCATTACATCGCAGTTACATATGTTATTAAGGAAAGGGTGTACGCCAATTCCTACATGTTTGCCGCAATGGGGGTGTGTATGGCGGCAGGTATTGCCATGTGCTGCTTCTACAGGGACGGAAGGAAGATGATCGTAATGAGATATTCGGTCGCGGCCGTGACCCTGACTCTGTTTGCGGTAATTAACAGAAGGGATGTCAGGCTGCTTGCGGATTATATCAGAAAACGGCTGCATTTGACTTAGTTTCAAGGATTCTATATACTAATGAAGTTAAATATTCGGAATCTGTTCTGAATATAATAAGAGAGAGGAAAAGATGAAATCACTGATAATCATACCGGCAAGGGGTGGTTCGAAACGCATACCGAGAAAGAACGTCCGCATCATGTGCGGCAAGCCCCTTATCGTTTATTCAATAGAGAATGCCAGATCCCTTAAGAAGTACATGGATGTGGATGTTGCGGTATCCACGGATGATGAGGAGCTTGGGGGAATAGTCAGGAAACGTGGGGTTGAGGTTATTGCAAGGCCGGCAGAGCTGGCAACGGATTCGGTTACCCTTGACCCGGTTATCTATCATGCCCTTACCTGTATGGAGGAGAAGAAGAGGTGCAGATATGACACTGTGATCACCATGCAGTGTACTTCTCCGACCCTTAAGGCAGAGACCGTAAAAAACGCCGTTGAATTCTTCGAAGGCTCCGGGTGGGACACGGTAATAAGCGCCATGAACAAGCCACACCTGTCATGGTCCGTTAAGGATGGACAGATAGTCAAGAATTATGATAAGCGTCTTAATTCCCAGGAGCTTCCCGCCAATTATGTTGAGACGGGCGGCTTCCTCATAACCAGAAGGGAATGCGTTACCGAAACAGGCCGTATCGGTAAGAAGGTCAATATTTTTGAGATCCCCGAGGATGAGGCTGTGGATATTGATACCTATTCCGACTGGGTCCTGTGTGAGAATATACTGAGACGCAAGAGGATAATGTTCAGGACGGTGGGTAAGATGAAGCTTGGTATGGGGCATATATACAGGTGTCTTACACTGGCTTATAAGCTTACGGGTCATGACATTGTGTTTGTTGCGGATAAGGACAGTGATATAGGTATAGACAAGATAAATGAATCCAATTTCCCGCTTATAGTCGTTGATGATGAGGATGACTTTGAAAGGGTGCTTGACAGGGAGAGGCCGGATATCCTGGTGAACGATATATTGGACACATCCGTTGCCTACATGACAATGGTGAACAGATATGCGGGAAGGGTAGTTAACTTCGAGGATGTAGGTCCGGGAGCCAAGTATGCGGATGCCGTCATAAATGCCCTGTATGAGAAGGGCGAGAAGCTCCACAATGAGTATTACGGTTCCAGATATTTCTGCATAAGGGATGAATTTCTGGAGGAGGAGCCTTCGGAGTTTTCCGAAAAGGTGGAGAACATGATCATCATTTTCGGCGGTGCCGATCCCAGCGACCTTACGGGCAGGCTGTATAAGGTGGTAAAGGAGATACACAAGGAGTATAAGAAGATCAGGTTCCATTTTCTTCTTGGGTTTGCTTACGAGCATAAGGACAAAATAGTTACGGATGAAGAGAACAATATCTTCGTACATAATGATGTGAGGCGTGTAAGCTCTTATATGAGTAAGGCCGATCTGGCGGTAACTTCACAGGGAAGGACCGTATTCGAGCTTGCGAGCATGGGTGTTCCGTCAGTGGTGCTTGCTCAGAACGAGCGTGAGGCTGAGCATGTCTTTGCCGGAATACAGAACGGCTTCATCAATCTCGGTATCGGAAGGGAACAGGATGATTCCACGATAATATCAACCATAAAGTGGCTGATAATGACCCCGAATGTAAGATCCGAGATGAGAAGGCTTCAGCTTCTTAAGGATTTCTCCAAGGGGCAGGAAAGAGTTATACACCTTATTCTTAATGATACGGATGATGAAGAGTAAACGCTTGACTCACCGGGTAATATGCGGATGGATAAAAAAGAGTTTCAAATGATAGATGTCCGGAAGGAGTACGACCAGGACCTTCTGGATGCGCGGATCCTCATGGAACAGCAGGAGGAGCAGAGAAGACAGGAATATTTAGCAAGACAGGAAGAGCTTAAACAGGAGTATTTAAGGCAGCAGGATATACAGGGCGAGATCATCAGGGAGAATGCGAGACAGTTTGTTTCCGAAATGCCTTCAATGCATGATGCCTCAGCCATATCTCTTAACGGAAATATGGATAATATATACGCGGGTAATGCCATCCCTGTTCAGCCCATTGTTCCCAGAGAGGTCATCGATTCCAGGATGTCTCATGCGGCTACGGCAATGAACGGTTTTGCCGGGAGGAAGGTGCTGCTCATAAACACTGTTTGCGGTACGGGAAGTGTCGGGCGGCTCGTGGTTGGGCTGTATCATACCCTTACGGCGGCGGGGTATGAATGTCTTGTTGCCTACGGCAGGGGAGAGGCTCCATCTGATGTACGGGCATACCGGATAGGAACCGATATGGATGTTTACGTACACGGTGCGATGAGCAGGCTCTTTGACAGGCATGGATTTTATTCAAGACGTGCTACGATGGATTTTATTGATATGGTGCAGGAATACGATCCGGATATAATCCATCTCCATAACATTCATGGTTATTATCTGAACCTTGATGTGCTGTTTGAGTATCTGCAGACCTGCGGCAAGAAGATAATATGGACTCTGCATGACTGCTGGGCCTTTACGGGTCACTGCAGCCATTTTGAATATATAGGCTGTACCAAGTGGATGAACGGCTGCTATAAATGCGAACAGTTGAGAGAGTACCCAAGATCCTTCGGTACCGACAGTTCGGCCGGGAATTACGAAGATAAGAAGCAGCTCTTCACGGGAATAGATAACCTCACGCTGGTGACGCCCTCACGGTGGCTTAAGGAAAAGGTGGAGCAGTCATTTCTTAAGGAGTATCCGGTGGTTGTGGTACCGACCGGAATAGATCTTGCGCAGTTTTATCCTCATGATGAGAATGTATCGGAGGATAACCTTGTGTTTAATATTAAAAATGAGCTGGGGCTTAGAAATAAGATCATTCTTTTGGGAGTTGCCAATCCCTGGCGGGACAGGAAGGGACTTGCCCAGTTTGATATGCTTTCAAAGACCCTTACGGACAGATACGCTATAATACTTGTGGGCCTTAATGATAAGCAGATGGACGGACTTAAGGGAGGAATAATAGGGCTTAAAAAAACTGACAGCACAGAGGAGCTGGCAGCCCTTTACTCCATGGCCGATATTTATATAAATCTGACGCTTGAAGATACCTTCCCCACGACAAACCTGGAGGCACTGGCATGCGGAACGCCGGTAATAACCTATAAGGCCGGAGGAAGCCCGGAGAGTATCGACGAAACCTGCGGAGAGGCTGTTGAGAGGAACTCGATTCAGGGAATTGTGGCGGCAATCGATAAGATACTTGACAGCGGGGGACAGTGCTATACAAGGGAGATGTGTTTAAGAAGGGCCCAGCTTTACAGTAAGGAATACCGGTTCCTTGAATACATACAGAATGTGTATGAAGCATTATAAAAGATATGAAAAGTTTCATGAAGAAATTCGAAAAAAGTATAGTATTCGCATTGAAGATAGTTATGTATGCGGCTGCCTTTGCAACTTTTTTTCTTCTCTTTGCAATAGATAACAGGGAGATAATAGTCCTTTCGCGTACTGCGGCGGTAACAATGTCCACCTATGCGATAATCCTTGTGCTGTTGTCGGGGACATACGGAAGCTATGCCATAGGAATGAAGAAGGACAAGGATATCCTTTTATCGCTGACGATATCGGGAATAATCACTGACCTTATAACCTACTTCGAGCTTACCATCATGAAGACTAATGAGGCTAATAACTCAACCTTTAAGATAGAAAATGTCGGGATACTTATTTCGGTGATGGTAATACAGTTTTTTATTTATTATGTTTTCGTAAAGCTCGGAAACAGATTTTATTTCTGGATCAATGATCCGGAGAGATGCCTTGTTGTAACAGGAACCGGTGATAATGATGTGAGCAGGGTTGTAGCAGCCCTCTGTGATCTGTCAAGAAGATATGCGGTTTACGATATTATAAAGAGTGACGATCCGGCTCTTAAGGACAAGATAGTTGAGTCGGATACGGTGATCATGTATGAAGTCCCGGTTGATATAAGAAAAGATATCATCGACTGGTGTTATCAGAACCTGAAGAATATTTACTATAATCCGAATGTGGCCGACATACTTGAACACAATTCCCAGCAGATGATAATGGATGACATATCCTTCTACGCCTGGCAGTTCCACCTTATCTCCTGGGAACAGAGGATAGTGAAGAGACTTACTGATATCATAATATCTGCGGCACTGCTCATTCTCTTAAGTCCGGTATTGCTTGTAAGTGCTGTTTGCATTAAGAAAAATGACGGGGGCAAGGTATTGTTCCGGCAGAAAAGGGCAACAGCCAACGGACGGGTTTTTGAAATATACAAGTTCAGGACAATGAAGGAAAACGTAGAGAACCGGTCGGTGATCAAGGATGATGACAGAATCACTCCGGTAGGCAGGGTCCTTCGGAAGTACAGGATAGATGAGCTCCCCCAGCTTATGAACATAGTTAAGGGGGATATGTCTTTGGTGGGGCCACGTCCCGAAATGCTTGAAAACGTTAAGGATTACGAGAAGGAGCTTCCGGAGTTCCGCTACAGGCTCAGGATGAAGGCAGGTCTTACCGGATATGCCCAGATATTCGGTAAGTATAATACATCATCAAAGGATAAGCTTATGCTTGATCTTATGTATATTGAGAATTATTCCCTGATAAAGGACATACAGCTTCTCTTCCAGACCGTTATGGTGATATTTAAGGCAGAGGAATCGACGGAGGCCTTCGGTGACAAATAATATTTCCGTCTCGATAATAACCGTAACCTATAACAGCGCCGCTACTCTGACAAGGACCGTCGAATCTGTTCTTGCACAGACGGTGAGTCCTCTCGAATACATAATTGTTGACGGTATGTCGAAGGATGATACTCTTGATATTGCAGAGGGGTATCGACAGGCGTTCGAAGAAAGGGGTATCGGATACAGGATAGTATCGGAACCGGACGAGGGGATCTATGATGCCATGAATAAGGGTATAGGGATGGCTTCCGGTGATATAATAGGGATGATCAATTCGGATGACTGGTATGAGCCCTGTGCAGTGGAGACTGTAGTTAAGACATATACGGAGGAACCCTTCGATATGTTTTACGCGGATCTTCTGATGCATATGCCATCGGGAGGAACCTTTGTCAAGAAGGCAAGATACAGGAGATACGCAACATCGAGAGACTGGAATCATCCGACGACCTTTATTACGGGAGATATTTATAAAAAATATAAATACAGAAATGAGACGATACATGATGACTATGATCTTGTTTTAAGACTTCGAAAAGCCGGGGCAAAAACGGTAGTGAGAAACGTGGTCATAGCTGACTTTACCATGAACGGTACCTCGCATGAAAGAAACCTGAAAAAGGCTCTTAAAAGAGTGAAGATAAAGTATGGGATATACCGGGATAACGGATACAGTCCCCTGTATTTTTTTGAGTGCTTCATGGTTGAAATGGCCAAGCTGATAATAGGTTAGGGTATGGAGATAAAAACATTAACATTTTTTTCGAATTATTATAATCACCACCAGAAGGCTCTCTGTGATGAGTGGGCATCCCTGCTGGGAGAAGGTTTTACCTTTGTCGAAACCGAGCCCATAGAAGGCTTTCGTTCGACCATGGGGTGGGGCAATGAGGAAGTACCCCCGTATGTATTAAGGACCTATCTCAATGAGGAATCATATAAAAAGGCACTGAAGCTCGGACGTACAAGTGATCTTGTAGTGATGGGAACCGCTCCGGAGGTGTTTATCGAAGAAAGGCTAAGGCTCAACAAGATAACCTTCAGGTACTCGGAGAGACCATTAAAGGAAGGCTTTATTAAGTTCTTTATTCCCAGATTGACGAAGAAATATCTTCATCTTCATGTCAGGAACCGGCACAGAAATATTTATGTACTGGCGGCCAGTGCGTATACCGCATGGGATTTTAAGAAGATGTTTAACAGTTATCCGGGTAAATGCTATAAATTCGGCTATTTTCCCGAACATAAGGTGTATGATGTGAAGAAGCTTATGGACAGGAAAAGGATAGTGGCCGACAGGATGCTCGGTGATCCCGAAATGCCCACGATCCTGTGGGAAGGAAGGATGCTTAAGCTCAAGCATCCGGATCTGCTTGTTAAGGCATGTGCTGTCTTAAGGGATAAGGGATATAAATTCCGGATACTTTTTGTGGGTGAGGGAAGCGAGCGGAAGAATATTGAGATGCTTGTGAATATGTACCATTTATCAGACATAACTATATTCAGGGATTTTCTGCCGCCCTCCGAAGCAAGGGAAAAGATGGCAGATTCCAAGATATATGTGATGACGAGCAATTTCCTTGAGGGTTGGGGATCCGTTATCTATGAAGCCTTAAATGCGGGATGTGCGACGGTGGTATCCCATGCACCGGGCGCATCGCCATGGCTTGTAAAGGATGGAGTTACGGGTCTGTTATTTGAAAACGGAAGCGTTGAATCACTGACAGGAAAGCTTGAGAAGCTTCTTGCTGACCCTAAGCTGTGCGTTAAGCTTGGCAGCAATGCCTATGAGCAGATGAACAGGCTGTGGAATCCGCAGGTAGCGGCAAGGAATGTCCTTACTCTGGCAGATGATCTGTCGGAGGGGAGAAAATGCAGCATAAAGGAAGGCCCGTGCTCGCCTGCCGGTATCCTTAAGAATAACTGGTATAAGGATACGGGGGTGTAACTTATGAAAATACTCTTTCTCATGGAATATCCCATAGATCTGCCCGGCGGAGGACAACTGTCAACCTGGACTCTGTGTGACGGTCTTAAGAAGCAGGGCTTTGAGCCTGTTGTTGCCTGTCCGACCCTGCTTGATAAAGAGAGAAATGTTTTTGACTTTAAGGTAGTTGAATACAGGTCCTTAAAGAACCGGGAAAGAAGCAGAACTGCACGTATCATGAATTTTATCGGAAGGATTTTCTCCTTTGGCAGGATCATAAAAAGGGAGAAGCCTGATCTTATACATGTTTCCATGTCAGAGTCACTTATTACCTTCGGATTCTTAAGGTGTATGGGTGCCTTCAAGGACATTCCCTTTGTTTATACGGACAGGGGACTTGCCTACGGTTACAGGAGGCATTCCAAATTCTGTATTAAGAAGACCATGAAGCATGCTGCGGCCATGATATGTACGACCGAATATAACAGACAGCAATGGATGAAGGAAAGGATGTCCGTTCCCATCAGGGTGATCCCGAATACCATAAGCTCGGCATTTGATATATTTGACGTGACGGGTCGTCCCACGATGAGGGCCAGATACGGTATCGCGGAAAGTGAATTCGTTGTAGGCTTTGCGGGAAGGATATCCGAGGAAAAGGACTGGAACCTTGTACCTGTTCTCGTAAAGGCGCTGAGTGAGGCCGGAGTCAGTTTCAAGGTAGCGCTGGTCCTGTCGGTTTACGAGGAACAGGATGAAAATATAGCGGCGGGGATAAGAAAGGGGATAGTGGATGTTATAGGCCGTGACAGGCTTATTTATATGCAGGATCTTTCGCAGCGTGAGATAGCCGATTACTACTACATGGTTGATGTCTTTGTCATGTCTTCCATGTTCGAATCCTTCGGCAAGGCGGCCGTAGAAGCCATGAGCAGGAAATGCTCGGTGATATCGACGGATGTGGGAGGACTTCCGGAGGTCATAGGCAAAAAGGAAAACCTGTATACCGGAAAAGACATAAACAGATTTACAAAGAGGGTTAAGAAGCTTTATGAAGACCGTGAAGAACTGGACAGAGACAGGGAGTTCTTCTATAACAGATACAGGAATCTGTATACCACGGAAAATCACGTGATGAGGCATGTGAGGCTGTATATGGATATAAAGGGAACGTCAAACAGGCCGGATAAGGGATAGAAAGAACGTAAGATAAGGCAGATGCCGGAAAAGGAGAGGAACGTGGAAATACAGACTAACAGGCTGGACAGAGGCTTTTACAGATATCAGGGGGAGTTCGAGGAAGCAGCGCTTCGGGTGCTCAGATCCGGTTGGTACATTATGGGCAAAGAGCTGAGTGAATTTGAAGAGCAGTTCGCCGACTACATCGGCAGCAAATACTGTGTCGGACTGGGTAACGGACTTGATGCGTTATGGATGGCCTTCAGGATATTGGGGATAGGTAAGGGGGATGAGGTTATCGTCCAGGGCAATACTTATATAGCCAGCGTGATGGGTATAACCATAAACGGTGCAACTCCGGTATTTGTTGAGCCTGATGAGTATTTCAATATTGATGCCGATAAGATCGAAGAGAAGATAACGGATAAAACAAAGGCAGTACTTGTGGTCCATCTCTACGGTCAGGCCTCACGGATGGATAAGGTCGTAGATATCTGTAAAAGGCATAAGCTCCGTCTTGTAGAGGACTGCGCCCAGTCACACGGGGCGGCTTTTGAGGGTAAGGTTACAGGAAGCTTCGGTGATATAGGCTGTTTCTCCTTTTATCCCAGCAAGAATCTGGGAGCGTTCGGAGACGGCGGTGCCATTGTTACTGATGATGAGGATATAGCAAAAAGGATGCGGATATACCGGAATTACGGAAGCGAGAAGAGATATTACAATATGGTTGTCGGCACGAATTCAAGACTTGATGAGATACAGGCGGCAATGCTTAAGGTAAGGCTTAAATATGCAAAGGAAACAAACAGTGAGAAACGGGAAATAGCCGCCGAATATGATAAGCGCATAAGTAACCCGGAAATAATCCTTCCAAGGGTAAGGGAAGGAGCGGATCATATATATCACCAGTACGTGATAAGATGTAAAAGGCGCGATGAATTAGCGGAATATCTTAAGGATAAGGGTATCTTTACGATAATCCATTATCCTATACCGCCCCACCTTGCACAGGCTTATGAGTACCTGGGACATAAGAAGGGTGACCTTCCCATCACGGAGAGCTGTGCGGATGAAGTTCTGAGTATTCCCATGTATAACGGGATGACGGGGGAAGAGATCGACTATACCATAGATGCTTTGAACGGATTCAGATGACGCTTTGTTTACCATAAAATGACCGGCATAGGAAAGAAAGGACAGGATATCGGGAAAGGAATTATTATGAGTAAGATATCGATAATTGTACCTGTGTACTATAATTCGGACACTTTGATGCTTCTTTACGAGGATATGAAGGAGAAGATACTTCATAAGCTGGGTGATTATGAGATAGTGTTTGTTGATGACGGGTCGGGGGATGATTCCTGGGAGATCATGAACCGGATACGGGACATGGATGAGAACGTCCAGTGTGTGAAGCTGTCGAGGAACTTCGGTGAGCATGCGGCCATTCTCGCGGGTCTTCATGTGTGTACCGGTGACTGCGCCGTAACGAAACAGGCCGACCTTCAGGAGGATTCGGAGCTTATACTTGAGATGTATGAGAGCTGGAAGAAGGGTAATAAGGTGGTAATTGCAGTAAGAGCCCAGAGGGATGATTCCGCGGTAAAGAAGTTCTTCGCCAATCTCTACTATGCGATCGTTAGAAAATGCATAGATAAGAATATGCCGGAGGGTGGTTTCGACTGCTATCTTCTTGACAGGCAGGTCATCGGTGTTATTGAAATGCTTGATGAGAAGAATTCAGCCCTGACTCTTCAGGTTTTGTGGGTAGGGTTTAAGTCGGAGAAGATATATTTCCACAGGAAGGACAGGGAGATAGGAGAGTCGAGATGGACCCTTGCCAAGAAGATCAAGCTGGTGATGGATTCTATGATGAGCTTCTCATATTTCCCGATAAAGTTTATGTCAGGTGTGGGTGCCGTGTGTGCCATTATATCCTTTTTGTGGATCATAGAGGTTATACTTGAGAGGCTGCTTATAGGGACGCCAATAGACGGGTGGGCGTCACTTATGTGTCTTATACTCTTTTCGACCGGGACCATATTGCTGATGCTTGGGATCCTGGGTGAATATCTGTGGAGAACGTTTGATGCCAGCCGTAACCGTCCGCCGTTTATCATCGATACGGTGAAGGAAAGACGGAAGTGATCATTTCCGGCATCAGTCATCTGCGGTGACAGCTTCCGGCCCGGTGAGCTATAAGGAGATATGGAAACGGAAAAGAAAGAAGGATTACTATCAAGCTTTATTAAATATTTTTACGGTAATTTCGTGGTGCTGCTGCTGGGACTTGTCCAGCTTCCGCTCACTACCCGTTTACTTGCGACACAGGAGTACGGGAAGACGACCATGTTCACCACGGCAGTTACCGTAATTTATATTTTTGCCATTCTGGGACTTGATCAGGCATACATAAGGTACTATTACAAGGATGGGGTAAACAGGAAGACACTTTTTGTTCAATGTCTTGTTCCCCCGCTTGTCTTGATCATCATATTTGCCGTGATCTACTGCTTTTTCTCGGGGACTTTTAACGCTTTCCTCTTCGGCGCGACGGGGATAAGCGTTATAATACCTGTTGTTGTGTATACGATAACTTCGGTCTTTGAAAGGTTTCTCTTTCTTAATATCCGTATGGATCAAAACGGTGTCCTGTATTCTAACCTGAATATCCTGTCCAAGGTATTGAATGTTTCCTTCATCATTTTATTTGCATATCTGATGGGAAGCGATTTCAGGGTTGTCATGTACGCGATGTCCGGATCTCTTCTTGTCGTTACTCTTATCATAGGTATAAGATATGCGTTTATCACCAGAAAGGATAAAATCACCAGACATGATGTGAGCCAGAAAGAGCTTCTAAGATATGGTATTCCATTTATTCCGATGCTTCTTATGGAATGGCTGCTCTCATCAATGGATAAGTGGTCCATCAAGATATTCAATGATTTTTCGGAGACCGGCATATATGGATCGGCAATGCAGATAATGACTATAATATTGACTCTGAAGATCACCTTTGTGGCTTTTTGGTCGCCTGTTGCCATGGAGAAATACGAAAGCAGCTCCGAGGAAGAATGCAGGGCCTTTTTCACGGATATGTTTGACAAGGTTCAGTTCCTTTGCATGTGCGTGGCCTTTCTGCTGACGATATTTCGGGGTGTGATCGTCCTGATCCTCGGTAAGGATTACAGGGATGCCATATCCATTATCCCTTTTCTGACGCTTATGCCGGTGCTGAGCATATTATTCGAAATGACGGGACAGGGGGTTAAGTTTACAGGGAAGATCAAGTATTTTAACTACGCGTCCTTTGCCGCGATAATATGTAATCTGATAGGAAATACACTTCTGGTACCGAGATACAGGGGAGTCGGAGCGGCACTTGCGACGGCTGTTACATATATGGTGTATTTTGCTCTGGGAACTTATTTTGCCTTCAAATGTTATCCGGTAAGATACAGGATGAGGGAGTTTATTCTTTCGCTGGTGGTTTACTGTATATACGCCGTATATGCCACTCTGACAAGTGACCGGGTCCTGAGTGCACTGATCGGACTTATACTGCTTGCCGTCTGCTGCTGTGTGAATCGTAAAACATTAAAGGAACTGATTTCCTTTTTGATGACTTTTATAAAAAAACGTAGATATTAAAAACAGGTATAAAATATGCGTTATGTCGTTATTGTGGGTCTGGCTGCCGCGGCCGGGCTTTTGATAAGAAAAAAGAATGAATACAGAAACGCGATCCTGCTTATTCTGGGTATTTTGATCGTGACCATGAGCGCTCTCTATAACATCAGGGATCTTAGCAGCCTTATTGAACTTGTAAGACCCTTTGATCAGGCCTTTTACCAGAGGGAATATTTCGAAAAAGGCAAATATCCCGACAGCCTTCTTGTGCCGCTTCTTGAAGGTAAAAGGGTATATGTTAAGGATGATGCCTATATGATGGGGCAGCCGGAGCAGCACGGTAAAACCTTCAATTATGCTCTTTACCATGCAAGAACCGTATATTATCTGCTTGAGTACCTGCATACGGATCTTATTAAGGACGCCGGGATGAATGACATTTTAGTGACTGATGAACTTGTTGCAAGTGAATTCGCTTCCCTGGGTCCGATAAATGACATGCAAAGATATTGCTTTCTGTATGGTGACCTTCCCTTTGAGTCGGCTAATTATTTCGCCTATTATTGGTATTATTATGAGTTTCTGGGTCAGATACAGGCTTATATGTGTACGGAAACGGATGCGAACGGAGATACGGTTTTTACTTCGGATGATCTTGTCATCCTGTGGAATACTGTTGACGGTATCGAGGAAGAGGACCTTTTTATAATGACTAAAGAGTACTACGACTCAAAGTATAAGACGATCGGGGAGGCGTCCGGCAATGAGTGATATGATAAGCGCTTATCTGGAGAAAACAAGTGCCGGGTATTTCCTTGATCAGGTGGCTGTTATCCTGTTACTGCTTCTTTTCGGATTTATGGTGAACACCTGTCTGTGCAGGGGGAAAATGGATACTCTGGAGGTACTTCTGTCCTTTCCCGTAGGTTTATCCCTCTATTCCTTGACGGCCTTTCTCCTTCTTGCTACGGGCACTCCGTTTAACAGGGTGAGTGTGACAGGAATATGCGCATTGATCGCAGCAATAAGTGTATTTATCACCGGCAGGACAGGAGAAGAGGCATATACAGGAGGAATATCCGGAAAAAGACTGACGGGATATTTGATAACGGCGTTATGTATCGCTGTTATTTCAACCTCCGGGATAATATCGATAAGCGTATCAAACGATTCGCTGTATTACTACTGGATGTATCCCAAGGCTCTCGTGACATACGGATATTTAAGACCCCAGTTTGATGTGTTTTTGACGGATATAGGCCAGACATCGGCAACACTTAACACGCTTCCTTTTATGTATGGCTTCAATGAGGGCTTCGGTATTCAGACCTTCCTTGGTATTAATACCCTATTGATCGCAGTCTTTGCCTTATACCAAAATGCGTCAGAAAGGCTTGAAAAGAAAAAAGCTTGTATTGCAACGGTTCTTTTGTCGGGATTCCTCATAAGCACCCAGCCGGTACTTATTATGTTCAAATGGATGATGTCAAACGGTTATTTTATGTGTTTTATGTTCATGTCCGTTTATGCGGTGTACGCATATGACAGGAAGCGTGATACCGATGGCGTGCAGGATATGAGAGGACGGATGGTGATCCTTGGAATAATGATGCTCCAGACCTCAATGCTCCGCATGGAAGGCATTATGCTGGTGCTTGTTATGGTTATCTGTTTTTCCTCCCTTAAATACAGAAACAGGGAACTGTTTATGGCCTTTCTGCTTCCGGAGTTTGTATGTGCCCTGGCCTATTCTTTTTGGGTATTTGTCATTTGCAATGTGGATGCTCCGTACACATTTCTTACACCCGGAAAGGCAGCTCTGCAGCTTGCGGCGATAATTGCGGTATCCGTGTATATAATGGTATTCAGAGGAGGCAGGTTTGACCCTGTGGGTAAGCGGATTAAGATATTGCTTCCGCTTGCCATTACCGCTGCTAATCTGGTACTGCTCCTGTTAAATAAAACGGTTTATCTTAAGAATCTGTCAGCTTTTGCGAGAAACATCTCGAACAGAAGCGGATGGGGTCTTTTCCCCATGTGTATGATCGGGATATATGTGCTTGTGTTTATCGTGAAGTTTAAAAAGCAGGAGAGGATGACCGGAATGACTTACTGGGATCTGTGCTTTATATGCTATCTTCTGGCTGCGCTTGCGGTATGCTTCGCAAGGGAAGACGCGCTGAGGGAGAGTATTGGGGATTCGGGAAACCGTGTTCTTATGCAGGGAACCCTTCTGGCCTTTTTTGCGGGAGCAGATCATATCATTGATCTTATTGACGGAGGCTCTGCGAGTTCCTTTTATAAAGGATCCCGCAGGGAACGGACATCTGTTCATAATCATTTGAATTGACGTAATCAAGTAAAAATCCGTCTATTTCGTTTTCGTTGGGTGAAGGGTCCGCCTCCACATCGCCGCATGTAAGGTAGGATCCGTATTCTTCGTTTAAAACAAGTATCATATCCGGATATCTTCCGGGATTCATTTCATAATAGGGCTGCAGGCGTTTGCTGTTAAAGGCTGTTCGCCAGGTTGTGGGAGTTCCTGCGCGAAGGTCGGTACACATATATCCCCAGGGAAGGAGCTTGGTTATAAAAATATTTCCCACACTCTTGGAATCAAGTTCCATTGAGTTAGGGTATTTCTGCGGCACGTTGAGTTCACTGCTGACGCAGTAATTCTTAATGGTCGAGTAGACTACATTGTATGAAACGTAGTGGTCGGCCGTGGTATAGAGTCCCCCGGCGGGGCCGTCGGATATCCTGAAATTAAGCATCTGCAGGGGAGCGTCCCTGTAGATGTTTATAAGTCGTAATTCCATGGTCTGGATAAGAACGGTACATATCACGGCAGTTAGAGTCACCGAATAGCCCAGCCTGTATTCACCGGCTTCTCTTATGAAACCGTCCAGAATGATCACGCATCCGATGCTTGTGATGAAGTGTCCCATTGAAAGGACATACAGATAGCCGTTGGAGGAATAGCTGTATGTAAGTGACATTATCATTCCACCGAGAATGAAGGTATACAGGATCCGGCGATCCGGCTTCCTGCCCAAAAAGAACAGGGGCAGGGCATAGAGGCAGAGAGCAGTCTGGATGTAACCCGTGTGGCCTGATGAAAGTACGAAATCCACGATAAATAGTACAGTGTCAAGAATAAAGATCATAAGCCGCACTGATTTACCGGGCCTTTGCTTTATGACAAAAGCGATAAAGGTCAGCAAAATGAGAAGATAGGATATATACGCGCTGTAACCATAGACTTCATTGATACCTATAAAGAACTTGCGGATCGGATAAATAAGAGAGGTTCCGTGCTCCTCGTCGGAAAGGACATAGGGTATTCCCCTGATGAAATCCGAAACCGATACATTACCTGAAAGAAATACGGCAAATAAGGCGGCGGGAATGCATATGCCGATGAAGGTATAGAGCATTATAGCAGTAAGATCGGCGCTCCTGATCCGATCCTTGAATTCATCGGGAATACCGGTGAAGCGCAGAGCAAGAAGCAGCAGAGCGATCACGATGATCACCGCAAAATAGGCAAGGCAGAGGGTAGGGAGTGCCAGAACCGATATGGCGAACAGAACACCGGAAATGATGAGCTGTCTTTTGTCCCAAGTCCTGAAATAGTGATATATAAGGAGCATGGACATAAGGAAGAACTGCACCGAGACAGTATAGTAGGACAGGGTTGCAATATTAAGGTGGGTATAGAACATGAGCATAAGGGAACATACGCAGGAGGCAAAAACGCTTACATGCTGTTTGAGGATATTATACATCACTGTTGCGTTAATAAGACTCATGATAACATAGAGAATGCGAAAATACAGGATTATTCCGGTATTTGAACCGAAGACCAGCATGTAGAAGGAGTAAAAAGGGAGCAGTATAAGGGATGACAGCTGGGTGGGGAACCATTCGTGCAAGAATACCGAATCACCGGTAAAAAAGCGGTGACAGGTAGATATATAGAAGGTTTCATCCGACCAGCAGAAGGAATAGAAACATCTTATAAACAGGATCAGACCGCTAAGGCCCAGAAGGATATACGGATAGATACGGGATAAAGATTTAAGATATTTCGTCATAGCTCACTCCCTATTGGTTACACTCAGGATTATTTATGGTATAATCATAAATTATCATGAGTATACAATAGATACAAAAACAATTCAAACCTTAAAGGGAGATGGGGACATGAGCTTATATGAGAAAATAACGGCAGGGGAAGAAAAGATAGCGCTGGTAGGACTTGGGTATGTCGGAATGCCCATTGCTGTCGCATTCGCAAGGAAGGTTAAGGTCATTGGCTTTGATCTAAACGAAGATAAGATAAAAAAATACAAAAACGGTATTGATCCGACTCAGGAGGTCGGTAACGAGGTCATAGCCTCCACCACGGTAGAATTCACTTCGGACGAGGAGAGGCTTAAGGAGGCCAGGTTCCATATCGTTGCGGTTCCCACACCTATAAACCTTGATAAAACGCCCGACCTTCATCCGGTGGAATCGGCCTCGGCCCTGCTTGGAAGAAACCTTGTAAAGGGATCGATAGTTGTATATGAATCCACGGTTTATCCCGGAGTTACTGAAGATATATGCGTTCCGATACTTGAGAGGGAATCCGGTCTTAAATGCGGGGTTGACTTCAAGGTGGGCTATTCGCCCGAAAGGATAAACCCCGGTGATAAGGTACATCGTCTTGAAAATATCAAAAAGATCGTTTCGGGAATGGATGAGGAATCTCTTAATGAGATAGCAAGTGTATATGAGCTGGTTATAGAAGCCGGTGTACACCGTGCGGGCAGCATTAAGGTGGCTGAGGCTGCCAAGGTTGTCGAGAATTCACAGAGGGACATCAATATTGCCTTTATAAATGAACTTGCAATGGCTTTTGACAAGATGGGAATAGATACGAGTGAAGTCATAGATGCCATGAACACTAAGTGGAATGCTCTGGGATTCAGGCCGGGCCTTGTTGGAGGGCATTGCATAGGCGTGGATCCATATTATTTTATCTATGAGGCTGAGAAGCTGGGATATCATTCCAGGCTGATATCCTCCGGAAGACAGATAAATGACGATATGCCTGCGTTTGTCGGTGATAATATAATAAAATATCTTGTGCTGGCCAATAAGCAGGTAAGGCAGGCCAGGGTGGTCTTCTTCGGCGTTACCTTTAAGGAGAACTGCCCCGATGTCCGTAATTCCAAGGTCATGGAAATAATAAAGCATCTGGAGCAGTACAGGATAAAGCCGGTCCTTGTTGATCCAAGGGCAGACGCTGAGGATGTAAGGAGAAGCTACGGCTGTGAACTGTCTGATGTAAGTGAAGTCCATGATGCGGATTGCATAGTGCTTGCGGTTGCCCATGACGAATACAGGGCAATGCGGCTTGATGAGTGGGATAAATTCTACAGGTCATGCGATGATAATGAGAAGGTCATGATAGATATAAAGTCGATCCTTGATAAAGATGAGGTTAATAAAAGGGGATACAGATACTGGAGGTTATAGAATGGGACTTATTGTGAATGCGGATGATTTCGGCAGGAGCGAGTCGGTAAACAGGGCCATATATGAGACTTTTGAACAGGGAAGGGTTAATTCGACAACATTAATGGCAAACATGCCTGCGGCTGAGGAGGCCTTAGAGCTTGCAAAAAAGGGAGGCTTCGCCGACAGGGTCGGGATACATCTTAATATCACTGAGGGAATGCCGATAAGCTCCGGTATCAGAAACAATCCGCTTATATGCGGATATGACGGAAGCTTTAATCAGGCCTTTTATCATAACACCAAATACAGGCTCTATATGGACCGCCAGTCCATAGACCAGATCAGGGATGAATTCGATGCGCAGATAAGACGTTTTCTCAACCTCGGCTTCACTGTCATGCATGTTGATTCGCATCATCATGTCCATACCAATTATCCGGTCTTTACGGCACTTAAGGAATTAAGCGCCAAATATGATTTTGATTATATCAGGCTCAGTCGGAACCTGTACAAGGGCGGGAGCCTTCCCAACAGGATTTATAAGCATTTCTTTAACGGATCGGTCAGGAAGCTGGCTCATACTTCTTCCGATCTGTTCGGGTCTTATAAGGATTTCATATCATATCCGAGAGAAGAGTTAAAGTCACTTGTCAAGAGCAGGACAATAGAAATAATGATCCATCCCATGTATGGCGAGGATAGGGCATTGATGGATACGGACATACCATTAAGTGAGGAAATATTTGATATTGAAGGTGTATGATGGTATAATAATATAATGATTGTTGCTGCTTCGGACGGCGAAAATCCAAAGCATTTTGAGCTTGTTCCTTATAGCCGCAGAAAAGAAAGGACACAATTATGAGAACATATCTTGTAACCGGAGGTGCCGGCTTTATAGGCTCCAATTACATTCATTACATGTTTGATAAATATGGCGACGAGATCAGGATCATCAATGTTGATGCTCTTACGTATGCCGGCAATCTCGAAAACCTTAAAGAGGTGGAGGGAAGGGATAACTATACCTTTGTTAAGGCTGATATATGCGATAAGAAAGCAATAGAGAAGATATTTGCGGACAACGATATAGACAGGGTTGTTCATTTCGCAGCGGAGAGCCATGTGGACAGATCGATTAAAAACCCCGAGGTCTTTGTACAGACCAACGTTCTGGGGACTGCCGTAATGCTTAATTGCGCCAAGACGGCTTGGGAGCTTCTGGACGGAAGCTTTAAGGAAGGCAAGAAGTTCCTGCATGTATCAACGGATGAGGTATACGGGTCGCTGCCCGAGGATGGAGGCTATTTCTACGAGACGACCCCTTATTCGCCACACAGTCCTTATTCTGCCAGCAAGGCAGGGTCGGATATGCTTGTTAAGGCTTATATGGACACCTATAAGTTCCCTGCCAATATCACCAACTGCTCAAACAATTACGGGCCTTATCAGTTTCCTGAGAA